>NZ_DASUIR010000121.1:0-2557 GCF_036279715.1 Cellulomonas sp.
GGCGTCGATCTTGGTCTGCATCACCCGGAAGTAGGGCACCATCCGGGTCACGATCAGCGCGACCGCGACACCGAGCACAGGCACGATGACGAGGAGAAGACGCGACAGCGCGACATCCTGGCGCAGGGCCATGATCACGCCGCCGACGAGCATGATCGGGGCGGTCACCATCATCGTGAACGTGAACAGGATGACCATCTGCACCTGCTGCACGTCGTTGGTCGTGCGCGTGATCAGCGAGGGCGCCCCGAACCTGCCGACCTCCTGCGCCGAGAACTCCTGCACGTGGGAGAACAGACCCTCGCGCAGGTCGCGCCCGAGGGCCATCGCGGTGCGCGCGCCGAAGTACACCGCGGTGACCGCGCAGGCGACCTGGACGAGGCTGACACCGAGCATGACCGCGCCGATCCGCACGATGTACCCCGTGTCACCGACCGCGACACCGTTGTCGATGATGTCGGCGTTCAGGCTCGGCAGGTAGAGCGTCGCGATCGTCTGCACGAGCTGGAGCAGGAGGACCGCGACGACGCCGGTCCGGTAGGGGGCCAGGTACTGGCGGAGCAGGCGGACGAGCATGGTCAGTTCTCCTCGGTGCGGGCGCGAAGGCCGTCGAGAAGCAGGTCGACGACCTCCTCGGGGGTCAGGGGCACGGCCGAGCTGGGGACGCCGGGGCGGATCGTCGCCATGACGATCGCCGTCAGGAACCGTGCGCAGTCCTGCGGCGAACGCCGGACCTCGGCGGCGTGGGGTGCGAAGACCGCCGCCATCGCGTCCGCGATCAGGTCCATGGGATGCGGGCGGTCATGACCGTGGCCGTGACCGTGGGGCGCGACTGCGGGTGCGCCGCCCGGGCGCCCGGGCTCCGAGGCGAGGACCTGGTGCGCGACGACGAAGATCGAGGTGATCCGCTGGCCGCGCACCTGCAGGACGGTGACGGCGCGTACCAGCACCGCGTGCAGGGTCGAGCTGCCGGCCGTCGCGGCCAGCTCCGCAAGCTCGGCGAGCAGCTCCGCGGGGTCGAGGACCTGGGCGACCGCGGCGCGGACGAGCTCCTGCTTGTCGGCGAACACGCGGAAGAGGGTGCCCTCGGCGACGCCGGCGGCCGCTGCCAGCTCGCGCGTCGTCACGTCCCGGCCACGCTCGAGAAGGAGGGGGACCGTGGCCGCGAGGATCGACGCACGTCGTTCGTCGGGACTCATCGGCGCGGCTCGGCCCGCTCGCGTCGGCGTGGGTGTGTTCACCCGGAGGAGCCTAACTGAGTGAGGACTCACTCACAAGCAGATTCCGGCGGTGCGCTCGACCGAGCGCACCGCCGGGATCTACTCAGGCAGGGTTCGGCGTCGGAGGCACGTCCTGCTCGCCCGGTCCCTGGGGCGCCGGGTTCGGGCTGTCGGCTGGACGGGTCGGGGGCTCCGACCGATGCGACGGTGCGCCGCCCGCGGCTCCGGGCCGCTGCCCGACCTCCGCGGACGGGTCGAACGGACGACCGCTCAGGGTCCCCGCGCTCGTTGCGTCGGCCGTTGCCAGGGCGGACTGCCGTCGCGCCTCGGCCAACGCCTCTGCCGGGTCGGTCAGGGCGACCGGCGGCAGGTCGATGCCGAGCGGAGAAGTCCCCACCGGACGCGCCGGCGCAGCCGTGCCGTCCGGTTGACCGGTGAACGACCCCGAGAAGCCCTGGGTGAGCTGGGACAGGGCACCGGTGAGCTCGGACGGGATGATCCAGACCTTGTTCGCCGGGCTCGCTGCGAGCTTCGGCAGGATCTGCAGGTACTGGTACGCGAGCAGCTTCGGGTCGGCGTCCCCGCGGTGGACCGCGTCGAAGACCTGCAGGATCGCGCGGGCCTCACCCTCGGCGGTGAGGATCGCCGCCTGGGCAGACCCCTCGGCCCGCAGGATCGCTCCCTGCTTGTCGCCTTCGGCCGTGAGGATCTGCGACTGCTTGACGCCCTCGGCCGTGAGGATCGCGGCGCGACGGTCGCGCTCGGCGCGCATCTGCTGCTCCATCGAGCCCTGGATGCTCGCCGGCGGGTCGATCGACTTGAGCTCGACCCGGTTGACCCGGATGCCCCACTTGCCGGTCGCCTCGTCGAGGACGCCGCGGAGCTGGCCGTTGATCTGGTCACGGCTCGTCAGTGTCTGCTCGAGGTCCATCGACCCGATGACGTTACGCAGCGTGGTGACCGTGAGCTGCTCGATGCCGATGATGTAGTTGAAGATCTCGTAGACAGCCGACTTGGGCTCGGTCACCTGGAAGTAGATGACCGTGTCGATGCTCACGACGAGGTTGTCGGACGTGATCACGGGCTGCGGCGGGAACGACACGACCTGCTCGCGCAGGTCGACGCCCGCACGAACCCGGTCGACGAACGGGATGAGCAGGTGCAGACCGGCGTCGAGCGTGCGCGAGTAGCGGCCCAGCCGCTCGATGATGAGCGCGGTGGCCTGCGGGACGATCCGAACCGCCCGCACGAGCACGATGACGACGAAGAGGATGACGAGCGCCAGGATGATGTACCCGGGTTGATCCATGTGTTCTCCTCGGTGTGACCGTCCGAGG
>NZ_DASUIR010000122.1:0-11581 GCF_036279715.1 Cellulomonas sp.
TTGTAGTAGACCGGCAGCTGGCCGACGTGCTCCGCGAACGACACAGGCAGCCGTCCGGTCGGCTCGATCAGCCCGAGGGCGAGCTCGGCGATCGCCCGGCCGCCGCGCATGCCGGGGTTGGCGGCCCACACGATGCCGGCCGCGCGTCGAGCCGACGGCGGCAGCACGAGCGGCTTGGAGGCGATGACCACGACGACGAGCGGCGTGCCCGTCGAGGCCAGGGCGTCGAGCAGGGCGACCTGGCCCCCGAGGAGGTCGAGCGTCGCGGTGGACCTGCCCTCGCCGACGAGCTCGATGCGGTCGCCGACCACGGCGACGACCCAGTCGGCGCCCTGGGCGGCTGCCACCGCGTCGGCGATCAGCGCGGCGTCCGGCGCGGCAGGCACGGCGAACGGAGGTCGCGGCTGACCGTCGGGGAAGACGTCGCCCTCAGGGTCGGCCCCGATGGTGACGATGTCGGCACCGCGGGCGTGCGTGACCATCCAGCTGGCGGGGACGTGGGCGCGGAACCCGTCGAGGACGGTCTCGGTCATCTCGCGCGGCTGGCCGTCGGGCAGCCAGTCCACCTGGCCGCTGTTGCCGGCCCAGTCCCCGAGCTGGGTGTGCGGGTCGTCCGCGTTGGGGCCGACGACGGCGATCGTCCGCGGCGCCCCGTCGCCGCCGCTTGCTCGTCCCGCGTCGTCGGGCACGAGGCTCTGCCCGAGAGGGAGTGTGCCGTCGTTCGCCAGGAGCACGAGCGAGCGGCGCGCAACCTCCAGGTTGAGGTCGGCATGCTCCCGGCAGCCGATGACGACCGCCTGCCGGGCGGCATCGGGGTGCCGGGGGTTCTCGAAGAGGCCGAGCTCGAGCTTCAGCGTCAGGATCCGCCCGACGGCCGCGTCGATCAGCGCCTCGTCGAGCATGCCGCGGCGCACAGCCTCGAGCGCCCCGTCGAAGAACTGAGGGGTCGTCATGATCATGTCGTTGCCGGCCCGTACAGCCGCGGCGGCGGCGTGCGCATGGTCGGGCTGGGTGTGCTGCTCCCAGACCATGCGACCGACGTTGTCCCAGTCGGTCACGAGCGTGCCGGTGTAGCCCCACTCGCCACGCAGGACGTCGTTCAGGAGCCAGTCGTTGACCGTGATCGGCACCCCGTCCATCGACTGGTACCCGAGCATGAACGTCCGGCAGCCCTCCCTGGCGACGCGCTCGAACGGCGGCAGGAACCATGAGCGCAGCTTGCGGCGGGAGAGGTCAGCCTCGCTGGCATCGCGCCCGCCCTGCGTCTCGGAGTACCCGGCGAAGTGCTTGGCAGTCGCGAGGATCGCCGTCGGGTCGCTCAGGCCGTCGCCCTGATACCCGCGAACCATCGCCGAGGCGAGCTCCCCGATGAGGAAGGGGTCCTCACCGAACGTCTCGCTCACCCGCCCCCAGCGCAGGTCACGGGTGATGCACAGCACCGGCGAGAAGGTCCAGTGGAGGCCCGTCGCGGCCACCTCGACGGCTGTCGCACGTGCGGCCTGCTCGAGAAGGCTCGCGTCCCATGTGGCCGCCATGCCGAGCTGGGTGGGGAAGATCGTCGCGCCCTCCCAGAACGAGTGGCCGTGGATGCAGTCGTCGGCGACCAGCAGCGGGATCTGCAGACGCGTCCGCGCGGTCAGCTCGTGACCCTGGCGCACGCGCTCGGGCGAGGTGTGCAGGATCGAGCCGACATGCAGGTCCATCACCAGGTGCTCGACCCCGTCCTGGGAGTTGAGCTGCAGCATCTGGCCGACCTTCTCCTCGAGCGTCATGCGCCCGACGAGATCGGCGACGCGGTCCTCGACCGCGAGGGTGGGGTCCCGGTAGGGGAGCAGATCGGTCACGGGATCATCCGTTCAGGAGGCGCGGCACACGGACGCCGCGAGGGCACGCATCGAATCGATCCGTACAGGTCTGGCCTGGAACTCTACAACGCGAGCCTGCCGTGCCAGGCCCGCGGCGGACGGCGTCACGAGGTCGCGGCGACGCGTCCGTGCCAGACTTGTCGAGGTCCTCGAACGAAGGAGATCACCATGTCCCGTGTCGTGCACTTCGAGATCCACGCCGACGACGTCGAGCGGGCCAAGTCGTTCTACGCGGCCGTGTTCGACTGGTCCTTCGCGGACTTCGGGGAGGTGACCGGCTCGACCTACTGGGGCATCACGACCGGCCCGGAGGACGAGCCCGGCATCAACGGGGGCCTGCTCCAGCGGCCCGCGCCCACCCCAGGGGCAGGCCTGGGCGCCAACGCGTTCGTCTGCACGATGGGCGTCGGCGACTACGACGAGACCGAACGTCGCATCCTCGCTGCGGGCGGGCAGGTCGCGATGCCGAAGATGGCGCTGACCGGCATGGCGTGGCAGGGCTACTACCTCGACACCGAGGGCAACACGTTCGGGATCCACCAGCCCGACACCTCTGCGGCGTAGTCCCAGCAGGGTCGATTCGCCGCCGGCTGGTCACCGCGGCGCTCACCCGCTGGGGTGCGTCGTCGCCGGGACGGCCGGCTCCCCGCCTGGTCGAGGTCCGAGCAGTCGCGCGGCGACCGCGGCGACCGCGATCGTCACGAGTGCACCGAGGAGCAGTGCCGCCGGCTCGCCGTCGACGAGGAGGTGGGAGCTCCCGCCGAGCGTGGCCGCGGCGACCGGCACACCGAGCTGCGCCGAGGCGAGCATGCCCAGGGCGAGCGGCTGCCCTGTCGCGCGCGGCGCCAGGTGGGTGATCGCCGCGCCGACGCCGAGAGCCACGCCGAGTCCGATCAGCGCCGGGCGTCGTCCCAACGCGTGCAGATCGAGCGAGGCACCCAGCCAGACGAAGAAGAGCGGTCCGAAGAAGCCCTCGGTCACGCCGAACAGCTGCCGGGCCAGCCGTCGGGGTTCGCCGACGGCTGCGACAGCCATGCCGGCCGCGAAGCCCGCGAGCATGACCGAGACGCGGCCGGCCTCCGCGATCGCGGCGAGGCCGAACAGCCCCGCGAGGCTGACGCGGAGCTCGAGGGCGAACTTGCGTCGCTCCGACAGGTGGTGCACCGAGGCGCGCCACCCGCGGCGTTCACTCGCTCGCAACGCCGCCCACAGGACGAGCGCGCAGGCGAGGACGACGCCTGCCCCGAGCGCTGCCCGGCCGGCACGGGCCGGGTCGATGGCCAGCGGGAGGGCCACGATGCAGGCGGCGTCGGCGACGGCGACCTGGGGGAGGAGGGGGAGTGCGGGGCCGTCGGTGAGGTGGAGCGAGTCGACGATGGGCAGGACCAGCGCCGCCGACGACGACGACAGCAGGACTGCGTAGAGCAGCGCGTGCCGGGTGCCGAAGACGGCGGCGAGCCCAAGTGCGACCGGAACCGACGCCACCCCCACGACGGCAGCGCGCAGCAGCCCCACGGGGAGGACCTGCCGCAGCCGCAGATCACGCATGGGAACGTGCGAACCGGCGACGAACATCACGAGCGCGAAGCCGATCGTCGCCATGAACGTCAGGGTGGGGTCGTCCGCGTGGACCGCACCCGCCATCATCGGGCCGAGCACCACGCCCGCCGCCAGCTCGCCGACGACGACCGGCAGACCGAACCGCCGGGACACCGCGAGGAGCGGGCCGGCCAGGCCCGCGAGGCAGACGAGCGCGAGCAGCCCGAAGGTCATGGCGCGCGGCGACCGGAGGTCGTTCCGGTGGCGTCCGCCAGCCGGCAGGGGATGTCGCTCGCGGCCGGGAAGTCGTGCTCCTCCGGCTCGTCCTTCCAGGTCACCTGGCTCATGCGCCCATGCTCCTCGCTGGGGGCGGGTGCGACCACAGGCGGCGGCCACCCCAGGGGCCTTGCCGGCGAGCTGCTGTGCGGCGAGACTTCACGTGGGCCACCTCGTGCCGCTCCGTCGCCCGTCGACGTCCCGTGCGTGGGAAGGGAAGTGCGTCTCGCATGACTCCGCTGGAATGGGCTGGCGTCGTCGTCCTGGTCGTCGTCGTGGTCGGTGCTGGACTCCGCTCGGTCCGGCACCGGGTCGATCGCCGGCAGCCCGACGCGAGCGGCACAGACAGAGCCCACGGCGAGGATGCCGCTCGCGCCGAGGCGCTGGCGCAGATCTCCCGAGACATCGAGCGGGGTCGAAGTGCCGGACGGGACTTCACGTCCCAGCAGGGCACCTTCCTGTAAGCGGCATGGTTCGGCGATGAGCTTCGACGTCGCTGCCGAGTCCTACGACCGGTTCATGGGCCGGTTCTCCCGTCCGCTCGCGCCCGTTCTCGCTGACTTCGCCGACGTGCGGTCGGGCCAGCGCGCCCTCGACGTGGGTTGCGGGCCCGGCGCGCTGACCGGCGAGCTCGTGAGGCGCCTGGGGGCCGATGCGGTCGCCGCGGTGGATCCGTCGGCGCCCTTCGTCGCCGCACTCGCCGAGCGCTTCCCGGGCGTGCAGGTCGCATCGGCGGTGGCCGAGCACCTGCCGCACCCCGACGCCTCCTTCGACCGGACGCTCGCCCAGCTGGTCGTGCACTTCATGAAGGATCCCGTCGCGGGCGTCAGGGAGATGGCACGGGTGACGCGGCCGGGCGGCGTCGTGGCGGCCTGCGTCTGGGACGAGTCGTCCGACGCCGGGCCCCTGCATGCCTTCTACCGGGGGTTCGCCGAGGTCGTACCCGACGTCGAAACCGAGCGCGGCCTCGTGGGGGTCCGCGAAGGCGACCTGGCGGCCGTCTACGAAGCGGCGGGCCTCACCGGCACGGTCGCGCGGGCCTTGCGCCTGACTGTTCCGTTCGCCTCGTTCGACGAGTGGTGGGGGCCGTTCACGCTCGGCGCCGGACCGGCCGGCGCCCAGCTGGCCACGCTGGACCCCGGCCGCCGGGAGGATGTGCGCCTGCACTGCCGCGCGCTCCTGCCGGCCGGTCCGTTCGAGGTGGATGCGACCGCGTGGGCCGTGCGCGCCGTTGTCTGATCCGAGACCGCCGGCTCCCGATCTGACCGGGAGTCGCGTCGCCGGTGTGCGGCATCGGTCATGGCGCGCACGCGGACACCTTCGGCACGGGCGTCCTGGGCCGCGGCGTCGTCGCCTGTGAGCATGAAGGCGTACGCGACCAAGGAGGGCCCGCGCTCTCGGACCAGCCGGGCCAGCCGTTCGTCCCCCATGGTGCTGCCTCTCCGCTGCTCCCGTCGTCACATCCTTGTGCTCCGTTGACGTCTGCGGCCTCGGTTTGGTTGTGTCTGATCCGGAGTTCACCCAGGCCGGGGCTGGCTAGAGACGAGGGCGCATGGCATCGGGGGGGATGCACGCTCGCCACGGCGCGCCCAGGATCTCGATCAGTCCGTGGGGCGGGTCGGACTCTCCGTGGGAGGCGTCTCTGGCTGACCTCCCACGGAGAGCGGTGTCCGGCGCTACTTCAGCTGGAACGTCGCGGAGTGGGACGTCCCATCTGTCAGTCCGATGGTGATGGTGTAGCAGGTCCCCGGCTTCTTCGGGGACTGCCAGTTGTAGATGAACTGGTGCGCGGTGGAGTCGTAGCGCAGCTGGGTGCCGCCCGTGGCATACACCTCCAGGTCATCCACCAAGGCACCGGTCGAGCACATCGCGACGCCGGAGGTGGTCTTGCTCACGATGGTCAGGTCCGACACGTAGCCGCCGGCCTGGTTCGAGATCTGCCACTTCATCGGTGCCGTGGAACCTGCCTTCATCCCGTTGAGGATCGCGTTGTCCACCGGGGCGAAGAATCCGGTCCAGTCGAAGCGCACGGTGACCTTGAAGGTTCGCGCCGCGGAGTTGCCCGACACGTCGGTCGCCGTGCAGGTCACCACCGTCTCGCCCGGCTTGAACAGACTGCCCGACGGTGGGGCGCAGACAGCCAGGCTGCTGCCTCCGACAGCGTCGGTGGCGGTCGGCGCGGCGAACGTGACCACTGCTCCGGCCGCCGACGTGGCGAGCGTGGCGATGTTCGCGGGCACGCTGACCACGGGCGCTGTGGTGTCGACGACGGTGACGGTGAAGCTTCCGGTTGCGGTGTTGGCGTGGGCGTCGGTGGCCGTGCAGGTCACCGTGGTGAGTCCGAGCGGGAAGGTGGCTCCGGCGGCCGGTGCGCAGGTCGGGGTGAGTGTGCCGTCCACGAGGTCGGCGGCGCTCGAGGCGTAGGTGCCCTGAGCCCCGTTGGCGCTGGTGGCTTCCAGCGTCATGTTGACCGGCACGGTGACTGTTGGTCTGGTCGTGTCCTGCACGGTGACCGTGAACGACTGGGACGGCGAGATGTTGCCGTGAGCGTCGGCCGCCGAGCAGGTGACCGTGGTGTTCCCGAGCGGGAAGGTGACGCCGCTGGCGACCGGGTCACCTCCTGCGGTGCAGGTCGGGGTGACGGCGCCATCGACGAGGTCGGTGGCGGTCGCGGTGAAGGTTGCCGGTGCGCCGCTGGGGGCGGTGGCCTCGAGCGTGGTGTCCCCGGAGACAACCAGCGCCGGTGCGGTGCGGTCGAGCACGGTGACGGTGAATCCGCCGACGCCCTTGTTGTGATGGACGTCGTAGGCGGTGCACGTGACCACGGTCGCGTCCCCGAGGTGGAAGACGCTCCCGGAGGTCGGGTCGCAGCTGGCCGGGAGAGGCCCGTCGACCAGGTCGGTCGCGCTGACGCCGGCCCAGGACGCTGTCGCGCCGTCGGGGCTGGTGGCTTCCTCAGTGATGTTGCCCGGGACGGCCAGGGCCGGACCGGTGCTGTCGTGCACGACGATGGTGAATGTCGAGCTGCCGGTGTTGTGGGCGGAGTCCGTGGCCGAGCACGTGATGGTGGCCACGGTGTCGATGGCGAAGGTCGACCCGGAGGTCGGGTCACAGGTGACTGTGGGGGAGCCGCTGACTGCGTCCGTGGCGGTCGGTGCGGTGAAGCTGACGACCGCGCCGTCCGGGCCGGTGGCCTCCGGGGTGATGTTCTCCAGAACGCCGACCAACGGAGCGATCGTGTCAGCAACCGTCACGATGAAGGTCTGGTCACTGGCGTTGCCGCGAGTGTCGGAGGCGACGCAGGTGACCGTCGTGGTGCCGAGCGGGAACGTGCTCCCAGAGCCGAGTCCGGAGCCCGACGCGCACGAGACCGCGCGATCCCCGTCGACGAGGTCGACGGCTGTCGGTGACGCGAACGTCGCGACGGTTCCGTCGGCGCTGGCCGCTTCCAGAGTCTGGTCACCAGGGCCGGCGCTGAGGACAGGAGCGGTGGTGTCGACGACGGTGACGGTGAAGCTGCCGGTCGTGGCGTTGGCGTGGGCATCGGTGGCCGTGCAGGTCACGGTCGTGGTGCCGATCGCGAAGGTCCCGTTGGCGGGATCGCACGAGGTGGCGACACTGCCGTCGACGAGGTCGCTGGCGAGCACGCTGTAGGCGATGTCACTGCCGGTGGACTTGGTGGCTTCCTCGCTGATGTCGCCCGGCAGCGTCAGCACGGGTCCCGTCGTGTCCGTGACCGTCACGGTGAAGTTGCCCGGGGTGGTGTTGCCGTGAGCGTCGGTGGCCGTGCAGCTGACCGTGGTGTCGCCGACCTGGAAGACGCTGCCGGTCGGGTAGTCGCACGTCACCGAGACGGTGACGTCGACGACGTCGGACGCCGTCGCCGCGTACGTGAGGGTCGCGCCGCTGGGGCCGGTTGCCTCATGAGGCGCCACGGTCGGCAGCGTGAGGGTGGGCGCTGTCGTGTCCTGGACGGTCACGCTGAAGAGACCCTGCACCTGGTTGGCGCGGGCGTCTGTCGCCGTGCAGCCGACAGTCGTCGTCGTGATCCCGAAGGTGGTCGCCGAGGCCGGGGTGCAGGTCGGGGTGATGGCGCCGTCGACGCTGTCGGTGGCGGAGGCGGAATACGTCACCGATGCACCGTTGGGACCGGTCGCTTCTGTCGTCGAGCTGGGAGGGAGTGTCAACAGCGGCGGGGTCGTGTCCTGGACAGTGACCTGGAACTGCTTGGTGTCCTGGTTGCCCGCGACGTCAGTAGCGGTGCAGCCGACCAAGGTCGCGCCCAGTGGGAAGGTGGTGCCGGAGGTGAGCCCGCCGGTTCCGGAGCACGCAACGGCGGGCGAGCCGTCCACCGCGTCGGTAGCTGATGCGCTCCAGGTCACCACGGCGCCCGAGCTGCCCGTCGCCTCCGCGGTGAGATCACCGGGCACCGTCAGAGTCGGCTTCGTGGTGTCCACGACGGTGTACGCGGCCGCGGTTGTCGAGGTGAGTCCACCCGTGTCGGTGGCGGAGCAGGCTGCGGTCTGGCTGCCGAGGCCGTAGCTCGTCAGCGTGCCAGCGATGGCGCTGAGGGTGGCGGCGAAGGTGCGCGCCGCGTCGTGGTCGTCGGTGACGTTGCACATCGCCGCCGGCACCGAACCGTGCTCATAGCTGGCGCCCTGGAGGACGCCGGTCACGGTCACCGTGGGCGGCTGATTCGGGCTGACCACGTGGAGGGTGAAGTTCGCGGCTGCCGTCGTGAAGAGGGAACCGGTCTTGCCGCCGGTCGCGGAGGCCGTGACCGAGAAGTCACCGGGTGACGACGCCGAGAAGGTGACGGACTTCGCTGTGCTGCAGTCGGTGAAGATCAGGGCCGAGGGGGAAGCCGTCACGTTCGCAACCGGCAGGATCGTGACCGTCACGCCACCGCCTGGTTTCGTCTGCGCATTGCAGCCCTGCAGGTCGCCGACCGGGTTGTTGTCCGCGGCGAGCGTGTAGCTGACGGAAACCCCCACCCCCGTGTCTGTCCAGACACTCTTCGACCCGTCTCCCGCGACGACTGCGTTCGTCACGGTGACGGTGTCCGCCAAGGCGGGCACTGGCACGGCGACCACGGCGGCCACTGCCAGCATGGTGGCGCCGACTCTCCAGCTGAGCTTCATGGGAATCCTCCTCGTCGGACCAGGAAGACTCGGGTCCCCCATAGCTCGCAGACTGGCACGAACGGGGCAAAGCGGGCATGGGCTGAACGGGTGCCGGCGGCGTTCTGACGGGGTGAAGTCTGAGCTGCGCGACCGTCACACCAGCCACCCTGGCGGACAACAGTCCTGGGCCTGCGATGGGGAACAACCGCGGGCCATCTCACTCACTGGCAGCCGCGTGGTCCGATTTCCAGCTACGGCGAGCGCGGGACGGCGAACGACCACTACCTGACCGCGACCCTGGATGCGGCCACCTGGGGAGCGGAGCTGGCGGTCACGAGGGCCCGGCCGGATCGAGGGGATCAACGACCGACCCACCGCACAGCGTGCCCGAGGATCGCCCCGGCAGGGCGCACGTCGCCGTGCGGACCCGACCCGTCATGCGTGGAGGCCCGCCGCACGTGCGTAGCGGCGCGCAAGTCGGGCGAGGTGGTCGACCAGTGCAGGGTTGTCGAGGACGTCGACGTCAGCGTCGAGCATGCCGACATACAGCGCGAGCGTCTCGAGCGATTCCGCGCCGCTGCTGACGAGGCAGGTGTGGTCGTCGACCTCCTCGATCGGTCCGACTGCAGCCGGCAGCCGCTCCGCGACCTCGGCGGCCGACGCGTACACCCTCAGCCGCACCCGGTGCCTCCACGCGGCGGCCGAGACCCCGCGCGCGACATAGACGGCCAGGTCGTCGGACGGCGGATCGCGCGGCGCGAACCGGGGACCGTTGGGGATCTTCAGCGTCATCCGATCGATCCGGAAGGTGCGCCATTCGCGACGGTCGACATCCCACGCGACGAGCAGCCAGCGGCGCCCCCACGTCACGAGCCGATACGGCTCGACCCGGCGACGTGTGGTCGCGCCGTCGTGCGACACATAGTCGAAACGGAGCTGCTCCCGGTCGCGGCAGGCTGCTGAGATGGTGCTCACGACCTGCGCCTGCACGGTGGGGACTGCGTGGTCGGGCGGTATCGCGACCGTGAACGAGTGCAGTGCTGCGACCCTCCGGCGCAGTCTCGACGGCAGCACCTGCTCGACCTTCGCGAGGGCTCGTTGCGAGGCCTCCTCGACGCCGGCGATCGACGCGCTCGCGGCCGCGCGCAGCCCGACGGTGACCGCGACGGCCTCCTCGTCGTCGAGCAGCAGCGGTGGCAGCGTCGCTCCGGCCCCCAGCCGGTAGCCACCGATCGCACCGCGGTTCGCGATCACCGGATAGCCCAGCCCGCGGAGCCGGTCGACGTCGGCGCGCACGGTCCGGGTGCTCACACCGAGTCGGGCCGCCAGCTCCGGTCCGGTCCAGGGCCGGGGCATCTGCAGCAGGGACAGCAGGCGCAGCATCCGCGCCGAGGTGTCGGCCATGTCGATCATCCTCTCTCGAATCAGGAACGAAACCGTCCTGATTCGATTCGACGATGGTGCCGTCAGAACCTCTACGACACGGGAGCACTGGTCATGACCACCGACATCGTCCCCTTCACGCTCGCCACCCCGCAGGAGTCCCTGGACGACCTCCGCGACCGGCTCGCCAGGACTCGCTGGCCCGACCAGATCCCCGGCCTCGGCTGGTCGCGCGGGGTCGAGATGTCCTACCTGCGCGAGCTCGCGGACTACTGGCTCAACGAGTTCGACTGGCGCGCCCAGGAGGCCGATCTGAATGCGTTCCCGCAGTACACGACGACGATCGACGGGACACAGATCCACTTCCTGCACGTGCGGTCCGCGAACCCCGACGCGACACCGCTCCTGCTGGTCCACGGCTGGCCCGGCTCGGTCATCGAGTTCCTCGACCTCATCGAGCCGCTCACGACGCCCGCCGACCACGACGCCCGGGCCTTCCACGTCGTCGTCCCGTCGATGCCGGGATTCGGGCTCTCCGGCCCGACGCCGGACGCCGGCTGGGACTCGGGTCGGATCGCCACCGCGTTCGCCGAGCTGATGCGCCGGCTCGGCTACGACCGCTACATCGCCCAGGGCGGCGACTTCGGCGCGTTCGTCGCACCCGACCTCGGTCGCGTCGATCCCGAGCACGTCATCGGCGTCCACGTGAACGCGGCGACCTTCGGCTTCATCCCGTTCGGCCAGGTCGACGACGACGTCGCCGCCACGTTGACCGACGTCGAGCGTGACCGGCTCGGGCGGCTCGCGACCTACCTGAGCGACGGCAACGGCTACTTCCAGATCCAGGCCACCCGCCCGCACACCATCGGCGTCGCCCTCAACGACTCGCCGGTCGGACAGCTGGCCTGGATCGTCGACAAGTTCAAGGAGTGGACGTACCCGTCGACCGAGCTGCCCGAGAAGGCGCTGAGCCGCGACCGGATGCTCGCCGACGTCACGCTCTACTGGCTCACCGGGACTGCCACGTCGTCCGCGCAGATCTACTACGAGAGCATGCACAGCGGGCGCTGGCCAACACCGTCGACCGTCCCCACGGGCGTCGCGGTCTTCGCCGAAGACGTCGCGATCCGCCGGTTCGCCGAGCCGCTCAACGCGATCGTCCACTGGAGCGACATCCCCGAGGGCGGCCACTTCGCCGCGATGGAGCGTCCCGGACTCCTGGCCGCCGACCTGCGCGCGTTCGCGACCGTGCTCGCGGCCTGACGCCCGGCGCGATGCGGCCCCGAGATGGTCGCGTCTTCGGGGGCCGGCTGAGCACGTGAGACGGCCGCCGTCGCGCCGATTCAGCCGCGCAACCGGTCCACGGTCACGAAGCCGTACCCCGCGGTGCGCAGG
>NZ_DASUIR010000123.1:0-14987 GCF_036279715.1 Cellulomonas sp.
GACGTGGGCTCGACCGTTGAGGGCCTTCGACGCCGTGGCGACCGACACGCCAGCGAGCAGTGCGACGTCGCGGAGAGTCGCGGCTCGAGGTCGTGCGCCGGCGCTGTCGGATGCACTCACCGCAGGACCCTCCTTCATCACGGTCAGATCACGAAAACCTCTGCGCATCATAGTGCGGTTGACCGCCGCAGAGTCGAGTGATAGCGTCGAGAAAACGGTTTCGGCACGTTTCGTGGAAGACGGCGAGACGCGCTTGGTACCTGCGGTCCGGGCAACCAGCCCGTTGCCGTCAGGTCAGAGGTACACGCAACTCCATCACTGAGGATCGAGGCCCAGCGAAGTCGCTGGTCGCACGCGGTCCTCGACCATCGGACAGAGGAGTCCTGTTGAGAATCGACGACATGGGGAGCACGAGGCGTCGCACGGGCGGCCGCCGCACGCGCGCCCTGACACTGAGCTCCATCGTGGTTGCGGGCGCGCTCGCGCTGGCAGCCTGCTCCGGCGGCTCGACCGGCGGCGCGACCGGGACGGCAGCAACGGGTACCGGCGGCGGCGCCGCCGAGAGCGGCACGCTCACCGTGTGGCACTACTTCAGCGACGTCAACCAGGTCAAGCTGATGGACCAGTACGCCTCGAAGTTCGAGGCCGCCCACTCGGGCGTCAAGGTCGACAACGTGTTCGTCCCGTACGACCAGATGAACTCCAAGCTCGTCTCGGCCGCCGGGGCCAAGACCGGTCCTGACATCGTCGTCTTCAACGGCGCCGAGGCAGCGACGCTCGCGCTCGGCGGGGCGCTCGCCCCGCTCGACACGCAGTGGGGCTCGTTCGCGGACGCGGCCCAGTTCCCGGACTCGGTCGTCCACAAGATCGACGGCAAGATCTACGCCGTCCAGGGCTACGTGAACCTGCTCGGCCTCTGGTACAACGCCGACATCCTCAAGCAGATCGGCGTCCAGCCGCCCACGACGATGGCCGAGCTCGAGTCCGCGATGGAGGCTGCCAAGGCGGCTGGCTTCCAGGGCATCACGCTCTCGGGTCTGCCGCAGTCGCAGGGCGAGTGGCAGGCGTTCCCGTGGCTGTCGGCCGAGGGCTTCAGCTACACGAAGCCCGACGCCAAGTCGCTCGAGGCGGGGCTGTCGCGTGTCCGCGGGTGGGTCGACAAGGGCTGGCTGTCGCAGGAGTCCGTGACCTGGGACCAGACCGTGCCGTTCCAGAAGTTCGCCGCAGGCGGCGTCGCGTTCGCCGAGAACGGCAATTGGCAGATGGGCACCGCCAAGTCGGACGCGAAGTTCAACTACGGCGTGGTGCCGCTCCCCGTGGGTGACAAGGGCAAGGTCTACCTCGGTGGCGAGGGCGAGGGGATCGGCGCGTTCAGCAAGAACCCCGATCTCGCGTGGAAGTACCTGAGCGAGACGTACTTCGACGCGGCCGGGCAGATCCTGCCGGTCACGCTCGTCGGCAGCATCCCGTCGCGCAAGGACGCCGCCAACGACACCGCAGTGAGCAGCAACCCGCTGCTCAAGGCGTTCGCGGACACCATCGCGAAGTCGGGCGCCAACTACCCGGACGCCGTCATCAAGCCCTCGGCCGTCGCTGATGTCCAGCTCACGGTCGGGCAGGCATGGAGCTCGGCGCTCGGTGGTCAGCAGTCTCCGGCCGACGCGGCATCGACGGCGTTCAAGTCGCTGACCAGCCTGCTGGGCTGAGCACCCGAGCAGCGGCCGCCGGCGTCAGAGTCACTTCGACGAGAGAGATCTTCGACATGACAGTCCCCCTGGCGCCGACGGCCGCCCCTCCGGCCGCACGGCCGCCCCTCAGCCGACGCAGCACGAGTCATGACCGGCCCAGGCGACGTGGGCGAACCGCCCAGGTCCGGCTGCTGTTCCTCGCTCCCGCGGCCGTGTTCCTCGCCTTCTTCAGCGTGTTCCCACTCATCCAGCTGCTCCGGATGAGCGTGAGCACGGTGCGCGCGGCCAGCCTCAACGGCGTATGGAAGTTCGTCGGACTCGACAACTTCACCGCCGGGTTCGTCTCGGGGGAGAGCACCCAGGCGCTCTATCGCACCGGCATCTTCGTCCTCATCGTCACGGTCCTCGGCATGGTCGTCGGGCTGGGCGCCGCGATCGCGCTGCGGACGACGGGTCGTTGGTCGGGCGCCCTGCTGGCCCTCATGGTCTTCGTGTGGGCGCTGCCGCCCGTCGTCAACGGGAGCGTGTGGAAGTTCCTCCTCGGCGACGCCGGTCTGTTCAACACGCTCCTGGTCTCGTCAGGCATCCGCGACACTGCGGTGCCGTTCCTGTACGACCAGTACGCGGCCCTGATGGCCGTGGCGTTCGTCAACGCCTTCGTCGTGATCCCGTTCAACGCCCTCGTCTTCCGGGCGGCACTGATGAACATCTCCCCGGAGGTGTTCGAGGCCGCGGCGCTCGACGGCGCGAGCCGGTGGCAGGAGATCCGGCACATCATGATCCCGTCGGTGCGTTCCACGACCCTGGTCCTGCTGGTGCTGACGATCGTCTACGGCTTCCGCAGCTTCGACTTCATCTACGTCATGACGTACGGCGGGCCCGGGACGGCGACGAACACGCTGCCGTTCCTCGGGTACCTCCAGGCGTTCGTCCGGTACGACTTCGGCCGAGGGGCCGCGACATCCGTGCTCGCGGTGGTCCTGGTCCTCGTGCTGGCCGCCGTCTACGCCCGCAGCATCCGCCGAGAGGAGTCGGAGTCGTGAAGCAGACCACTGGCCCCGTCACGGGCACAGTCAAGGCGCTCCTGACGCTCATGTACGGCATCCCGATCCTGTGGATCGTGCTCACGTCGTTCAAGAAGTCCTCCGACGTGTTCTCGTCGCAGGCGTCGCTCGTCTTCCGCCCGGTGACCACGGCCTACGTCGAGGCATTCAACGGCGACCTCATGATCGCGCTCAAGCAGTCGGTGCTGATCTCGGTCGGCACGACGGTCCTCACGCTGCTCGTCGCGATCCCCGCGGCGTACGGGCTGGCACGCACGGTCGGCTGGATCAGCACGACGGGCCTCGGCCTCCTCATCGTGCTGCAGATGATGCCTCAGACCGCGACCGTCATCCCGTTGTTCCAGATCTTCGGCAACTGGGGGCTCCTCGACAAGACCGTCGGGGTCATCATCGCCGACACGGCCCTGCTCATCCCGTTCGCGACGCTGCTGCTCCGACCCTTCTTCCGGTCGGTGCCACCCCAGCTCGAGGAGGCGGGAGCCATCGACGGCGCGTCGGTGCTGCGGACCTTCTTCTCGATCGTGCTCCCCGTGGCCCGCAACGGCGTGTTCACCGTGGGGACGCTGGTCTTCCTGCTGTCGTGGGGCGAGTTCCTGTACGCAGTGAACATGTTCCTCTCGCCGGGCAGCTACCCGATGAGCGCGCTCCTCGCGCAGCAGGTCTCGGCGTTCGGCATCAACTGGCCCGGGCTGATGGCGCTCGCCGTCATGACCTCTGTGCCGATCATGCTCGTCTTCACTGCGACCTACCGGCTGCTGCGCGACGGCCTGACCGTCGGCGCGGTCAAGTGATCGCACCGCTCGGCGGCGAGCCGCCGCACTCGAACGATTCGCACCGACCTGACCTGGAGCCTGCTATGCCCGCCCTTCATGATGCCGATTCCCGTCCCGGGCTCCTCGTCCCGGCGGATCGCCCGGACCGCGGCCGCCCGGTCGCCCCGTCGTCGGGCACATGGCGCCCCCTCGGGATCGGTGAGGTCACCATCGACGGCGGGTTCTGGGCCGACCTGCAGCAGCTCAACGCGACCGCGATGATCGCGCACTGCGAGGCGTGGATCGAGCAGATGGGATGGATTGGCAACTTCGACGCCGCCGTCCAGGGGTACCTGCCCGAGCGCCGGCGCGGCCGGGAGTTCTCCGACTCGGAGATCTACAAGCTCCTCGAGGCGATGTCGTGGGAGGTCGGCCGCACGGGTGACGCGGACCTGGAGGCACGCCTCGAGGCTCTCGTCGCCCGGGTCGCCGCGGCCCAGGACGCCGACGGCTACCTCAACACCCGGTTCGGCAGGCCGGGTCAGGGCGCACGGTACAGCGACCTGCAGTGGGGCCACGAGCTCTACTGCTTCGGGCACCTCATCCAGGCCGGCGTCGCGCGAGCGCGGACGCACGGCACGGACGAGCTCGTGCGCGTCGCGATCCGTGCGGCTGACCACGTCTGCGACGTGTTCGGGCCGAACGACAACCAGGGCGTGTGCGGTCACCCGGAGATCGAGGTCGCGCTCGTCGAGCTGTACCGGCTGACGGGGGAGCGCCGGTACCTCGACCAGGCGCGGCGCTTCGTCGAGCGGCGCGGCCACGGGGTGCTCGGCGACATCGAGCTGGGGCGGCAGTACTTCCAGGACGACCAGCCGGTGCGCGAGACGACCGTCATGACGGGCCACGCGGTGCGCGCGCTGTCCCTCGCGTCGGCGGCGGCCGGCCTGGCGATCGAGGACGACGACACCGAGCTTCTCGCGGCGATCACGCTGCAGACCGTGAACACGCTGGCCCGACGCACCTACCTCACGGGAGGCATGGGGGCGCACCACGAGGGCGAGTCCTTCGGGACCGACCACGAGCTCCCGCCTGACCGGGCGTACTCGGAGACGTGCGCGGGCGTCGCGTCCGTCATGCTCAACCACCGGCTGCTGCTCGCGACCGGCCGCTCCGAGCACGCCGACGCCGTCGAGCGCACGCTGTACAACGTCGACGCGACGTCGCCGGCGGCCGACGGTCGCGCGTTCTACTACACGAACACGCTGCAGCAGCGCACCCCCGGCACCGTCCCCGAGGCCGACGTGGCGAGCGCGCGGGCGTCCTCGAGCCTGCGGGCCCCCTGGTTCGAGGTGTCCTGCTGCCCGACGAACGTCACGCGCACCGTCGCCTCGCTCGGGGCGTACGTGGCCACGGTCGACGACGACGGCGTCCAGGTGCACCAGTACGCCCCCTCGACGGTCAGGACCCGGGTCGGCGACGGCGGCGACGTCGTGCTGCGCATCGAGACGGCCTACCCGGTCGACGGCAACATCCGGGTCACGGTCCTCGAGGGTCCCCGGACGCCGTGGACCCTCAGCCTGCGCGTGCCGGCCTGGGCCCGCGGGGCGACCCTTGCTGCGGGCGGGGAGCGACACGACGCCGAGCCGGGCTACGCGGCCGTCACGCGTGCCTTCGAGCCCGGCGAGGTCGTCGAGCTCGACCTGCCGGTCGCGGCCCGGTGGACCTGGCCCGACGCCCGGGTGGATGCCGTGCGCGGGCAGGTGGCGGTCGAGCGCGGCCCGCTGGTGCTGTGCCTGGAGTCGACCGACCTCGGGGCGAGCGTCAACACCGCGGTCGTGCGGACCGACGTGCCGCCCGTCGACGACGCCGGCGAGGTCAAGGTCGTGGTCTCGACGCTCGACGTCGAGGACACCGGCTGGCCGTACGGCGAGCACGGCGCGCCTGACGGACCCGGAGCCGTGCGCGGGACGGTCGACCACGGGCTCGTCAGCCTGATCCCGTACCAGCAGTGGGCGAACCGTGGTCCGTCGACGATGCGGGTGTGGATGCCGACGCGCGACTGACCGCTGCCGTCAGGCCTCGAAGACCCCGCGCAGGGCATCCCAGCGTTCGGCGCGGCAGTACACGGGGACGACGTCGCGGGGGACGTCGCGCTGCGTGATCTGCGCTCCCGCGTGCGTCGCACCGGTCCAGACGTCGACCCAGGTGCCCGCAGGCAGGTAGGTCGACCAGGTGACCGCTCCGGGGCTCGTGACAGGGTTGACGAGGAGGTCGTCCCCGAGCAGGAACTGACCGGGGTGGTCCCACACGGCGGCGTCGCCCGGGTGGTCGAAGAACAGCCCGCGCATCAGCGGCCGGCTCGTCGCGACGGTCGCGGCGGCCTGCTCGGACAGGTACGGGACCAGGCGTTCGCGCAGCTCGGCGTACCGCCGGAATGTGTCGACGACCCCGGGGTCACCGTTCGTCTCCGCGACGAACCAGGGCGTGCGGTCGCGCAGCGGTCGGCGATGGTGGTTGAACTCGGAGTGGTACTGCATGATCGGCATGAAGGTCGCGGCCGCGGTCGCCCGCAGGTAGAGCTCGGAGTCGGGGACCGGTCCGGAGAACCCGGCGAGGTCCCAGCCCCAGTAGACGATCCCGCACGCTGCCGCGGTGATGCCGGCTGTGACCGAGTGGGTGAACGCCTCCCAGGTGGAGTCCTCGTCGCCCGCCCAGAAGATGCCGTGCGCCTGCGACCCCGTGAAACCGGCGCGGGAGAAGGTCACCGGGGCCTTGCCGCACGAACGCAGAAGGTCGCCGAAGGTCCGCGCGTAGTGCACGGGGTAGAGGTTGTTGCCCTCGTCGCCGCGTCGACCGTCGCCGTAGCGCAGGTCATGACCCCAGGCGTGCTCGCCGCCATCGGTCTTGAACCCGTCGACGTCGAGGTCCTCGACGAGGTATCGCCGCTTGGCCGTCCACCAGTCCCGGCTGCGTGGGGTCGTCAGGTCGGCGAGCAGGGCCTGCGGGAACCACCAGCCCCGGTTGTGGTACGGCGAGCCGTCGGCCTCGAGCACGGCGTGACCCCCGTCGACCATGGCGCGGGCGTCGGCGAGCACCTGGCTGTCCGGCCCGACGTCGGGGCCCAGGTCGAACTCGGTCTTCTGCAGCGGGATCTGCCACAGGATGACCTTGATCCCCCGCTCGTGGAGCTCGTCGATCATGGCCCGGGGGTCGGGCCACGCGCCGTCCGGCGGGTAGGTGAAGTCGGTCGCCTCGTGCGCGGCCCCGTCGAGGTTCACCTCGTACTGCGCGTCGCGGAAGATCGTGATCCCCTCCTCGTCGCTCCATGCCTCGATGACGACCGCGCCGACCGGGATCGCGAGGTCGCGGTGGGAGTCCATGCGGGACATCACGATCTGCTGCGTGTTCCACTCGTTGCCTGAGGCCCAGAGCCGGAACACCCACTCCGGCAACAGCTCGGCGCGGCCGACCTCGTCGCCGAACGCGTGCAGCACCTCGTGCGCCGCACCGTGGTAGACGGCCACGTCGAGGGCCTCGCTGGCGGCCCCCTCGAGCGCGGCCTCGACGACCAGCTGGTCGGGCTCGGACGCGCCGACGTCGAACCACGTACGGCGCGCCGTGCGGACGTGCAGCCCCCAGCCCGGCTCCCCGGACTCGTCGATGACGTGCGCGAACGGCATCGGCAGGTAGGTGCGCCCGTGTCGGCCCTGGGACTTGTACTGCTCGAACACGACGGCGTCCAGGTGTCGACCCCGCTGGTCGACCGCGTCGAACCGCTCGCCGAAGCCGACGACGTGCTCGGTCGGCTCGAGCCGCAGCGCGAACCGGACCCGGTGGACGCCGTCGGCATCGCGCAGCCACCGGACCGACCCGGGGACGAGGCGAGGGTGGTCGGTCACGAGGCCGGTCTCGTCCTCGTCCGAGCGGGTGAGCGCCCGGTCCGTCAATGTCAGGTGGCCGCCGTCGGCCACCCACACCCCGGCGGAGACCTCGAACCACGGCGTCGTGTCGCTCCGCGTGCCGTCGGCGCCGGCCGCGGTGGGCGTCTGTGCGACGAACCGGTACCGGTAGCGCGCGCCCGCCTCGAGGGTCGGGCTCTCGACCTCCCAGCCCCCCGCGGAGGTCAGCTGTGCCGCCTGGGCGCCGGCGAGGTGACCGTCACCGCCCGCGAGCGCCGCGGCGTCGGTGGCGTCCGGGTCGACGGTGCGGAGCTGGAGGATGGTCGCGGGCGCGCCGACGCGTTCCCACTCGCAGGCGACCGCTGAGACGTCGAGCCGGCAGACCACACCGAGGTGCACCGCCTGCCCGGCCTCGGGGCGCACGGGACGGCGCTGGTCGGCGGACGTCGCGTAGGGGTGCTCGATGCCGAACGGCCGGTGGAGCACCGCGGGCTGGCTGAGGTGCGAGGTCGTGCTGGTCATGAGGCGACACCGTTCGGGAGCAGGCCGAGCTCGTCGGCGAGGATCAGGTACATGCCGTGCGACCACAGGAGCGGGGTCGCGACGGGACCCCAGCGCGCGAGCCACTCGGCGCGGTGGTCGGGGTGCAGGAGGTGGTCAGCGACCTGCTCGGGCATGTCGCCGTCGGGCTGGGTGTGGTCGGCCGCCCACACGAGAGAGCGCAGGGCGCCCTCGCGATCGCCGGCGGCGGCGCGGTTCCACCCGAGGAGGCAGGACAGGAGCAGCCACTGGCCGCCGCCGTAGAACACGTCGGCGGCGAACCGGTGCACTCCGCCCGCGACCTCGAGATCGCGGGCGATCGTCCCGAGGGTGGCCGTGGCGAGCGCATCCCCGGGTTCGAGCAGGCCGAACGGGACGACACAGGCGGCCAGAGAACCGTCGACCTCGGCCGAGCCGAGCCATTTCGCCAGGTGGGGCGTTCCGCCGGTGCCGGTCGTCGTGCCCGCGAGCAGGACGACGTCCCGCGCCGATGCGGCGGCCGCGAGGGCACGCGACAGCCGCGTCGCCTCGAGCGTCCCGGCGGTGACGGCTGCCCGCAACCCCCCGTAGATCGCGCCGAGCGTCGACACGTGCCGCTGCTCGACGTGCTCTTCCCACCAGTCGTAGCAGGGCCGGTCCCAGAAGGTCGTGAGGTAGTCCACGGCGACGTCGATCCCGGCCTGCCAGGGCTCGAGCGGGAGCCCGTGGCGTCGAGCGTGCTCGACCACCGACCACAGCCAGGTCCCGTAGCCGTCCGTCTGGAAGTCCCACCAGGGGTCGGAGCCGACGCCCCCGTCGAACGTGAAACGCGTGGGCAGCATCCGGTCGAGGGCCACGTCCTCGCCGCGGGCAGCCGCCGTCCGGAGGTCGGCGACCTGGTCTGCTCGCCCTGCCAGCACGCCCGCCGCCCACGTGTGGAAGCGGCTCGCGGAGAGGACGTCCCCGTAGCGCGAGACACCCTCCGCGGTGAAGGCTCCGTCGCGCAGCCACGCGTAGCCCCGATAGGCGGAGAACGTCGGGGAAGCAGGGTACGCACCGCCCGCGTCCTGGTGGCGGGTGATCACCTCGTGGCTGACGCGGGCGAGGTCCACCAGCCGGTGCGCATCGACGGCGGGAAGCTGGGCGGGGGAGTTCTCGGTCATGTCGGGGTGTCCTGGGGAGTCGGTGCCGGTGAGGTCAGAGCCGGCTGTCGTGACGATGGTCACCTGTGCTGGGTCCGGGCCGGTGCTGCTGTGGCCCGGACCCAGCAAGGAGGATCAGCCCAGAAGTGCGTTCACCCTGGTCTGGGCGTCCGTGAGCGCCTGGTCGACGCTCTTCCGGCCGGCTGCGGCGTTGCCGAGCTCCTCGGTGACGACGTCCTGCATCTCCTGCTGGGACTCGATCACCGGGGGCAGGACGACGGCGTCGAGCGAGTCGAACACGGCCTGCCGGTTGGTGGGAGGCGTGATGTCGAGGTAGGCGCCGAGCTTGGACTCGTCGACCGGCGGAAGCTCCCAGGCGGTCTTCAGCCTGGTGGTGACGGTCGTGTCAGAGGCGGTCAGGTACTCGATCCACTTCTGGGCCGCCTCCTTGTGCTTGCTGGCTGCCGAGACGACGACCCCGTTGGTGAACATCGCCGAGGCCTTCTGCGTGTTGCCCGGCTCGACGGCGATGTCCCAGCTGAGGTCGGGGACGGCGCTCAGCCCGCTGAACATCCAGATGCCCGAGTGCCACATCGCGAGCTTGCCCTGCTTGAACAGGTTCGTGTCGAAGTCCGCGGTCCCGGCCCCGTCTGCCTCGGTGGGCATGCTCGACCCGGACTTCGCGACCAGCCACGTGGCCGCCTCGATGCCCTGCGGCGACGCGAACGTCGCCTTGGTCTTGTCCGCGTTGAAGAACTCGCCGCCGGACTGCGCGAGGGCCTTGTAGAACTCGTGGAACGACACCGGCTGGTAGTCGCCCCACACCCCGGTGGCCTTGTTCGTCAGGGCCTCGGCGGCCTTCTTCTCGTCCGCCCAGGTCCAGCTGGAGGTCGGCGCGGCGATGCCGGCCGCGTCGAACAGTGCCTTGTTGTAGAAGAGCACGACGTTGGAGAACGACTCCGGAAGGCCGTACTGCAGCTTGTCGTTCGTGAACGCGGTGAGGAGGGACTCCTTGTAGGTGCCCGAGTCGACGCCCTTGAGCTCGGCGAGAGTCCCGTTGGCCGCGTAGGTGACGAAGTTCTCGTAGTTGAGCTCGAAGGCGTCGGACGCGGTGCCACCGGCGACGGCCGTCTGCAGCTTCGTGAAGTAGTCGGCATACGGGATCGTCTCGACCTGGACGGTGATGCCGGGGTTCGCGGCCTCGAACGCGGCCACGATCGCGGTGAGGTCGGCCTCGTGGCCGTCGTTCGCCGAGAAGTTCATGTAGCGAACCGTTGTCGGTCCGGCCGACGTGGAGTCGGCGGCCGCGTCGGAACGCGTGGCGGAGCCCTGAGCGCAGGCCGTGAGGGTCAGCGCGAGGGCGACCCCCGAGACAAGGGCGGCCACCATCCGCGGACGGCGGGAGGTCATGCTGCGGTGCATTGTTCGTCCTTTCCTGGCGGGCGGCATCGTTACCGCCCGGTGTGGGCCTGGAATGCGCTACTTGAGGCCGGTGTGCGCCATGCCCGCGATGATGTACTTCTGTGCGAACAGGTAGACGACGGCGATCGGCAGGATGGACACGACCGAGCCGGCCATGACCACGTTCCACTGGGTGGTGAACTGCCCCTGGAGCGTGGACAGCCCCAGCGGCAGGGTCATGAGCTCGGGGGAGCGGATGGCGACGAGCGGCCACAGGAAGCTGTTCCAGCTGCCCATGAACGCGAAGACGGCGAGCGTCGCGAGGGCGGGCCGGATGAGGGGCAGCACGACCGAGGTGAAGATGCGCAGGTGACCGGCCCCGTCGATGGTGGCCGCCTCGTCGAGCTCGCGGGGAACGCCCTCGACGGCCTGCTTGAGCAGGAAGATGCCGAATGCGGCGGCGATCGACGGCGCGAGCAGCGCGAAGTAGGTGTCCTGCACGTGGAGCTTGGTCATCTCGATGAACAGCGGCACGACGAGCACCTGCAGCGGGACCATCAGGGTCGCCAGGTACAGCCCGAAGAGCACGTTCTTGCCGCGAAACTCCAGACGGCCGAAGGCATAGGCCGCCATCGATCCGGTGATCATCTGGAGCACGGTGGAGGCAATCGCGATCCCGAACGAGTTCGCCACGATCCGCCACATGGGCATCGACGTGAACAGGGTCGTGTACGCCTCGAGGGTGGGGTTGTCGACGACGAGGGTCGGCCCGCCGGCGAGCGTCCCGTTCGGGGTGACCGAGGTGATGACCGTCCACAGGAACGGGAACAGCATCGCGACGGCCCCGACGACGACACCGGCGTACAGGCCGACCCGGCCCGGCCGCAGGCTCCGCCGCCGTGGAGCGCGGGTGGTCGACCTCTCCGCGTCGATCGCACGTGCGAGCGCTCGGTCCGTGATCTCAGGCATGGGTCACCCACTTCTTCTGCCCGCGCAGCTGGAGCGCGGTGATCGCCAAGATGAGGATGAACAGCAGCCAGGAGAGCGCGGACGCCTCACCGGCTCGTCCGTAGCGGAACGTCAGGTCGTAGATCTGGCCGACGACGACCTGGCTCGAGCCCGCGGGGCCCCCGCCGGTCATGACGTAGACCTGGTCGAACACCTGGAAACCGTTGATCAGCGAGATCACTAGGACGAAGAAGGTCGAGGGTGACAGCAGCGGAAGGGTGATCCGACGGAAGCGTTGCCAGGCGTTGGCACCGTCGATCCGCGCGGCCTCCTGGACGTCCGCGGGGATCGCCTGCAGCCCGGCGAGCAGGATGACCATGACGAAGCCGAGGTCCTTCCAGGCGGAGGCGACGACGACCGCGGGCATCGCCCACGTCGGGTCCGTCCACCACCCCGGCTGGGGGAGGTGGAAGAACGCCAGCACGTGGTTCACGAGCCCGTTCTTGGGGTTCAGCAGCCACTGCCACACGAGCGCGACCACGACCCAGCTGGTCACCACCGGCAGGAAGTACGCCGCCCGGAAGAACGAGCGGCCGCGAAAGGCCTGGTTCAGCGCCATCGCGAGCGCGAGCCCGCCGACGTAGACGAGCGGCAGGTACCCCGCGATGTACAGCAGGGTGTGGCCGAACACCCGCCTCGTCACCGGATCGCTCAGCAGCTTGGTGTAGTTGTCCAGCCCGACGAACTCCATCGCCGAGATCAGGTTCCACTTGTGCAGGCTGATCCACGCGGAGGTGACCATCGGGATCAACGTGAAGGCCACGAGGGGCACCGCGCTCGGCAGGAGGAAGAAGAGCACCCATGCGGTGTTCTTCCATCCGCGGCTCCGACCCGAGCGGGATGCGGCCGTGCGGCGGGGCGCGAGTGCCGTCGGGGTGACTGCGCCCGGCGCGGTGAGGACCGCTGACGTCGGCACGGGCTGTGCGGCGGTCACCGGAGTGCCCCGGCGGCGATCGCGGGACCGCCGGCCTGCAGGCGGTCGCGCACGAGCTGACCCTGGTCCCCGGCGGCTCCGGCGGAGTCGAACGGCGTGGCCAGCACGAGGGCCGCGGCACCCAGTGCCCACTTGTCCTCGGCCCACGGCTCGACGATGAACGGCAGGCCGCGCCGCGCGGGCATGAGATGGCTGCGCAGGGACTGCTCGAAGCCGAGCTCCCAGTACGGCCAGGCGTCGATGCCCTCGCCGAGGAGCACGACGACCTCCGGGTCGACCGTGTGCACGACCCCGGCCAGGGCTCGTCCGAGCACTGCGCCGGCCTCGCGGTAGATCCCTCGCGCCGTCTCGTCGCCGCGTCCTGCGGCGACCTTGAGCCCGTCGAGCGTGCCGCGCGGTCCGATCACCCCGGCTTCGAGCGCCTGACGTACCAGGGCGTCGTCGCCGATGTGCGCCTCCAGGCAGCCGCGCGAGCCGCAGCCGCACAGCGGACCGTCGACACTCATGGGGATGTGGCCGATCTCGCCCGCCCCTCCCGACGCACCGCGGTAGATGGCGCCGTCGACCACGATCCCGCAGCCGATGCCGCGCCCGATCGTCACGACCAGGTAGGAGCTGTAGTGGCGTCCCGTGCCGTAGAGGCGTTCGGCGACGGCCAGGGCGTTCACGTCGTTCTCGACGAGCACCGGCACGCCCAGCATCGTGCGCAGCACGGCGCCCACGTGGGCGTCCGCCCAGCCGAGCGTCGGCGCGTTGACCACTCCCGAGGCCTGGGTGTCGACCGCGCCTGGGATCCCGACCCCGACGCCGAGCAGGTGGCCGGAGTGGTCGTCGACGGCTGAGCCCAGGATGTGCCCGAGGACGTCGAGGGCGTTCGGCGCATCCGGGTCGAACCGGTGAGACGTCGAGCTGCGCACCGTGCCGTCGACGTCGACGTCGACGATCGCGACGTGGTCGGCCGTCACCTTGGCGCCGATCGCGCCACCCGCCGAGCGGACGAGACCCAGGAGTCGTCCGGGGCGTCCACCCTGCGACGGTGCGGTCTCGAGCTCGGCGACGAGTCCGCGAGCGATGAGGGCCTTGGTCAGCTGCGTGATGGTTGCCGGGCTGACGTCGAGCGCGCGGGCGACGTCGGCACGGGACGTCGGTCCGCGCGTGCCGAGCAGCGCGAGCACCGCCGAGGGGACGAGATCCCCGCGAGCCGTAGGACGGGACGTGCCAGCCATGGAACACCTTCGTTCAGGAGTTAATAAAGTGGAAAACTAACAGGCGTTCGCCAGTCCGTCAAGGCGTGGCGACCTCGGGACCGAGCCGTGAGGTCACGCCGGGGACGTGCTGATGTAGTCCCTACGTCCCGGGTCCCGCGGCGCGCTGCGGAGCATGATCTGGCTGGGCAACGGCGCCGCTTCGAGCAAGAGGATGGAACGTCAATGACGATGTGGGCAGATCAGTCCGTGACCGAGATCTCGGCCGAGCGCGTCTCGGGGCCGGTCGACGACGACGGTGCGAGCCCCGTGTGGGACGCGCGCACGAAGGCGCTGCGCTACGTCGACGTCAGCCGCGGCGACATCCTGACGTTCCACGCGCAGACCGGTCTCGCCGAGCGCCAGCACGTTCGCGGCGGGGCTGTCGCGCTCCGTCCGCGCCGGGGCGGCTGGGCTCTCGTGACCCAGCACAACGTCGTGGCGCTCGACGCCGGGCTTCGGCCCGAGGGGCTGTCGGTGCCGCTCGTGGAGGGGTGGGGGCCCGTCACGGACGCGCAGTGGGGCCCGGACGGGCTCCTGCACGTGGCCACGTCGGCCTCGGGCGCCGCGACCGGGGCCGTCCACCGCCACCGGTCGGACGGGGGCTGGGACACCCTGGCCGAGGGGCTGGCCGACCCGCGCGGGCTGTCGTTCGACCCGGCGCGATCGCGCATGTACGTGACGGACACCCCCGCGACGGTGCTCGTGGCTGACCTCGACGACGCGGGCCGGTGCGGCGCGCTGCGGCCGTGGGTGAGCCTCACGGCGCACGGGACGCCCAGGGGCACAGCGATCGACTCCGATGGTGGCGTGTGGGTCGCCGTGCACGGTGCGTCCGTCGTGCTGCGCTACACCGTCGACGGCGCGCTCGACCGCGTCGTCCACGTCACCGGGAGCCAGGTGACCGGGTGCGCGTTCGGCGGGATCGACCTGGGCGACCTCTACATCACGACGTCGCCCGTCGACGACGGGCGGGCGGGAAAGCCTGTGGGCTCGTTGTTCCGCGCGCGGCCGGGTCTGTTCGGCGCGCCGGTCACCGGTCCGCTCCCGGTGCTCTGAGGGGGGTGAGCTGGCCGACCCTCGCGGGCTCACGGTCGGGCGAGGTCTGCCGATAGGGGAGTGAGGTGTCGCAGCGATGAGTGCTGCGGCTCGACGCCCCCCCGGAGAGATCGCGCTCTAGCGTGCCCGACCTCCCGACCCCCTGACCTCGGGTGTCGTCAGACGGCGTCGTCCCCGCGCTCGTTCGTCCGGACCCGCACGACCTCGTCGACGGTCTGCACCCAGACCTTGCCGTCGCCGATCTTGCCGGTGCGCGCGGCGGTCACGATCGTGT
>NZ_DASUIR010000124.1:0-3475 GCF_036279715.1 Cellulomonas sp.
GGGTACGGCCCCGAGCACCTGCGCGCGACGATCGCGACCGGGGTCGAGGCCCAGCGGCAGGACGAGGCGCGCGCGTACTACCGGGCGCAGCGCGCATCGGACGACGCACCGCTCGCGGAGAAGCTGCTCGGCAAGCGCTGACCTGCACGCCGACGGGCGCGGCACCTACCCTCCAAGGGTCGGGCGTCGCGCCCGTCGGCGTCGGCGTCAGGGCGTCGGGGCGTCGACGAGTCCAGCCCCGAACTGTTCGCGGGCGAGCAGCGGCTTCACGGTCCGCTCGACCGCACCCTTGCTGAACGCGTCGTGCAGCAGGCCGTTGCCGAGCACGTTGCCGAGCGAGCCCATGATGATGCCCTGGTCGAGCGACAGGTAGCGCTTGGCCGCGGTGCCGCTGCGGGTCGCCACGGAGTCGTAGAAGCCGCCCGCACCGTAGGCGCCGAGGGTGTCCTCGATGCCGCGGAGGTTGTCGACCGCCGCGCGAGGGGCGTACGGCAGGGCGAGGAACGAAGCATGCGGCGTGACGATGCCGTCACCGAACGTCGGTGTCGGGTTGGTCGCGTCGCGGCATCCTTCGTAGCCCTTGTCGACATTGGTGCCCTCGCGGTCAGACGGGTAGCCGGCCGGGTCCATCCCGATCTCGTCGACCCCGTACACGCTGTAGCCGCCGAACGGGTTGCTCGCGGGGGAGAAGCCCCAGTAGCCGTAGCCGGCGTCGGCCAGGCCGTGCTCGATCTGTGCGCGGACCGCGAGCGGGTGGTTGACGCCCCAGCTGGTCGCGCCCCAGCTCGACTCCGGCACGAACAGGTCCGGCATGAGCTCCTCGAACATGGTCCCGCCCCACGTGGGGACGATGTGCATGCCGCGGTACGTGAATGCGCCCTCGAACACGTCGAGGCCCATGTAGTTCCGCGTCACGCCGACCGGGCGCTGCTCGGGCCACGACCAGTCGCAGCTGGCCGGGAACGTGCGGTAGGTCGCGAAGTACGCGGCGGACGGGATCTGCCCGCGGGAGACGCCGATGTACGTCACGATGCGGGGCTCGGAGTCGAGGATGTCGTAGTGGTTGCAGGTGAACTGCACCGGGGTGCCGTCGGGCAGGGTCCCCGGGCAGGCGTTCTGCGCCGGCGGGTCGACCCAGAAGCCGCCTCGCACCATGCCGGGCTTTGTCCCGCCGAACTGGTTCGCGTCGTAGAACGCGCCGAAGTCCATCCCGGCGAGCAGCGCATCGGCCTGCCTGCGCACCGAGGGCTCGGCATTGCGCACGACCATGAGTGCCGCCGCGAACCAGCCGTTGTCGACGCTCGACAGGAACGGGTCGACGTGCTCGCCGCTCGGGAACGTCGTGAGCTTGGCGCCCGTGGCCTCGTCGTACCAGTTGTAGAACATCCCGCTCGGCGTGTGGCGCTCCATGGTGGACAGGGTCGTCAGGGTCCGGTCGAGCCGGGTGTGCGCCTCGCGGTGGCCGATGATGCCGAGCTTCTCCGCGACGACCGTGCTCCACAGGTACGCGCCGATGTTCGTCGGTGACGTGTAGCCGGAGCGGGACGCCGCCGACAGGTCTGCGTTGATGTTGTCGGCCGGGAGGCCCGTCGTCTCGTCGGTCATCGCCGCGAACGAGGCCCAGGTGTCGGTGGCCCAGCGTTGGAGGTCCGCGCGGTCGGCCCGGGTCAACGCGTCGGTGCTGGTCGTCGGATGCTGCCCGCCGGACGTGCCGGCCACGGCTGGTCCGGCGAGCGCGATCAGGAGGCAGGTCGAAGCGGTGGCTGCCAGGACAGTACGGAGTCTCATGTGAGTCCTGTCGTCGGTGTCGGCACGATGGACACCGGGCGCTCCCCACGCCACGCGACATCCTCGTCGTGTGACGACCATCACACCCGTTCGGGTGACGCGCAACTGTTCGGGTGAGGTGGTGGTGCCGGACTACGATCCGGGGACCGAGCCGGAGGACGCCGTGGACACCGAGATCGATCGCCTCGCACGCCAGGTCGCCGAGGCGGCCGACGCGTGGCTGCGGGATCCGCTGGACGCGCACATCTACGAGCGACTGGTGCGGGCGACCCTGGACTGGCGCGTCGTCGCGCAGTCGCCTGTCGATACCGCGCTGACACCGCCGGCTGCCGAGGGAGCCGTCGACCCGGACGACGAGGCGGCCGAGATCGACGTGGTGCCGGTCGAACGTCGGCCACAGCGCCTCGACATGCTGCTCGGGGGCTTCGCCGACGAGCTGCGGGCGCGCACCGTGACGCAGCCGGCCGAGCCGACTGTGCAGCCTGAGCCGACCCAGCCGATCTAGCGCGCGCTCACCACCGGTTGCGGGCCTCCTCGGCCCAGCCCGTCACGCCATCCACCCGCACGCGCGTGCCCGCGTCGTCGGTCATCCACCCTGTCCAGGTGCCGAAGCACTGGTGCGTCTCGGCGGCCACGACGAGCAGGTTCAGCCGTGACGCGCGCTCGTGGAACGGCGTGAACGTCAGGTCGACGCTCTCGCTGGCCTGGTCGTGGACGTGCCATGGCGCGAGCCAGTCGGCGCGGTTGTACTCCCACACGAGCTCGTCGGAGCACTTGTGCAGCCGGCCGTCGACGAGCAGCGCGTTCTCGGTCGATCCGGTCCCGTCGGTCCAGCGCCCGCCGACCTGCACGCCGACGACCCTCCCGTCGACCGTGCCGCCGCCCGCGCCCCAGTTCCACGACATCAAATACGGCCAGCGTCCCCGGCCGTGGTCGAGCACCGCCCAGGATCCGTCTGCCGGGACGTCGTGGCGGACCCCGTCGACGACGAGGGTCCCGGACACGGGCCGCGCGACGTCCTTGAGGGTGTACTGGAACAGCCGGTCCGACCACGGCACGACGACGCCGAGTGACTCGTGCCCCTCCGGCACGCTCGTGACGAGGTCCACCTCGACCCGCCCGGTCGCCGCGCGCAACCGCGTACTTCGGTCGCCCTCGTCGATCGCGATGTCGAGTCCCTTCGCGTGGGCCCGCACGGGTCCGCCCCTGCTGCTCGCGGGCAGCACGACTCCGTGCCCGAGCGGCACGACCGCGACGGTGTCCAGCTCGACGCCCGTGGCCCGGTCGAGCACCCATACCTGGTGCTGCGCGGCGTAGTCGAGGTCGGCGACCGTGAGGGCGATCACGTGCGTCGGCGTGACGACTCCCCAGTACTCCCACCGCTTCGTCCGACCCCACCCGGTCAACGCGGTGCGGTGCAGCGGGCCACGGGTCCAGCCGACCGCCGCCCGGTTCAGCCGGCCCGACGTCAGGCACAGGTCGACGGGCTCGGTGATCTCGCGTTCGGTCGACGTCATCGTCGGCTCTTCCTCCGTCAGCTGGGCCAGGTCGGTCAGGTCGGGTTGCAGCGCGCCATCAGGGTGGCCATCGAGCCGACGTCGGGCCGCCACGGCTCGAGGTTCCAGGTCGCCTTGTCGGCCGCGCCGAGCGCGTGGCACAGGAACTGGTCGTGCATCGCGTTCGTGTC
>NZ_DASUIR010000125.1:0-11527 GCF_036279715.1 Cellulomonas sp.
CGTCGAACATCACGGGGGTCGCCACGTCCGCGGACGCGTCCGCGCACGTGCTCGGGCAGATGGGCGACTCGGTCACCGAGCTCGCCCGCCTCTCCGCCGACCTGCGCACCCGCGTCGCAGCCTTCACGTACTGAGCGCCCGCCGAACGACCGCGGGAGCCCGTGCTGCTGCGACAGGATGGACGCATGACGACTGTCGGTGCCGTGTTCGTGCCCCAGCTCCCGCCGGAGCGGCTCCGGGGGGTCGTGCGTGCAGCCGACGAGGCGGGCCTCGCGGAGCTCTGGCTGTGGGAGGACTGCTTCCGGGAGAGCGGGGTCGCCAGCGCGGCCGCAGCGCTCGCGTGGACCGACCGGCTGCACGTGGGCGTCGGCCTGCTGCCGGTACCGCTCCGGAACGTCGCCGTCGCGGCGATGGAGACCGCGACGCTGCACCGACTGTTCCCGGGTCGCATCACGGTCGGCATCGGGCACGGGGTCCAGGACTGGATGGGTCAGGTGGGCGCCCGGGTCGAGTCTCCGATGACGCTCCTGCGGGAGTACGCGACCGCGCTGTCGGCGCTGCTCGAAGGCACGAGCGTCACGACGTCGGGCCGATACGTGCACCTGGACGACGTCCGCCTCGACTGGCCGCCGCCGGCGGCGCCCGCGCTGGTCGTCGGTGCGGGCGGCCCGCGCTCCCTGCAGCTGTCGGGCGAGCTGGCCGACGCGACGCTCATCACGTGCGGCACGACGCCCGACGGGGTGAGGCAGGCGCGCCGGCACATCGACACGGGTCGTCTCGCGGCCGGTCGCAGCGGCCGTCACACCCTCATCGTGAACGTGCTGGCGGCGACCGGCGAGCATGCGGCCGAGCGGCTCGACGCAGAGCGGCGCGCGTGGGGGTTCGACCCGGCGCAGGACGTCGGGGTGGCGGGCGACGCTTCGACGGTGGCCGATGCCGTCCGGCGCTGGGCCGACGCTGGTGCCGACACGGTCGTCCTGCAGCCGACCTCCGACGAGCCGGACCCTGAGGGATTCGTTCGGTTCGTCGCAGCCGAGGTCCAGCCGCTCGTGCGCTGACGAGCCGCGCAGACGCGCGTCGCCCCGCCTGAGCGCTCGCCCTCGCAGCGAGCAGCCGCTAACGTCTTGATGTCAAGACAGTGCGCCGCGCTCAGCCGGGGCCGGCGGTGAACCGGGGGTTCAAGGATGAACAGCGCCGTTCAAGATGTCGATGCCAGCTCGACCGCCGCGAAGCACGCAGTCGTCCGACCGACCGCTCCACCCGCAGATCCCGGTGCCCTCGGACTCGCCGCGTTCGCGCTGACGACATTCGTCCTCAGCTTCGTCAATGCCGGCCTGCTGCCGGTGACCGTCGAGCCGGTCGTCTTCGGCCTCGCGCTGTTCTACGGCGGTCTCGCGCAGTTCGCTGCGGGGATCTGGGAGTTCGCGAACCGCAACACGTTCGGCGCCACGGCGTTCTGCTCCTACGGGGCGTTCTGGCTGTCCTTCTGGTTCCTCGCCCGGTTCACCGACCTGTCCGGAGCCGGCTCGGACAAGGGCAAGGGTGTGGGCGTGTTCCTGCTCGCCTGGGGCATCTTCACGCTCTATATGACGATCGCGGCGCGCCGGACGAGCATCGCGGTGTTCCTCGTCTTCGTCTTCCTGACGGTGACGTTCTTCGCTCTCGCCGCCGGTGACTACACGGGGACCCTGGCGTTCACGCGTGTCGGTGGCGTGCTCGGGATCGCCACCGCGCTGCTGGCCTGGTACGCATCCTCTGCGGTCGTCATCAACTCCACGCACCAGCGGACCGTGCTGCCCGTCGGTCCCCAGTAGGGCCTCGGGGCGCGACGCCCGCGGTGGTCGCTGACCTCCGAGCGTGTGGTCAGCGGCCGCCGCGGGCGTAGCCGAGCGCCCCGAGCCGGTGCGAGCACTCGTCCCCGAGGCGCATCGCCCCGATGGCTCCGACCGCGCGCAACCGGCGCAGCTCGGTCACGACCTGGTCGCGCACCGTGGACGGGGCGATGGTGTTGACGTTGATGCGCGTCCCACCCTCGAACCCCGCGAGGGTTGACACCCGCCACTTGAGCACGATGCGCCACGGCATCGGCTCGACGACGTCGGGCGGACGGTGGTGCCACTCCTCGTTCGTCGGCACGTGCGTACCGGTCGCGGCGTGCACGGCGTGCAGCAGGTCGGACACGGCGCGCACCTCGTCGTCGGTGTGCTCCCACGGCTGCTGGTGCTCACTGGTCGAGTACAGCTCGATCGCGGGGAAGCGGTGCCCGACGCCGGCCACGGCGATCGCGTGGTCGTTCTCCGCGATGACGAGCCGGTGCGTCGCGGCGTGGTCGACGACGGCGCTGGTGAACGCGTCGGGGTCGTCGCGCAGCAGGGCGATCTCGCGCTCGATCTCCGGGCCGTGCTCGTCGATCGCGACCAGCTGCTTGTGCAGGTGGTCGAAGGACGCCCCCGCGGGTCGGAGCCAGTTCTGGAACACGGCGACGTAGCGCGCGTGCGGCTGCGCGGCGTACAGGTCGCGCAGGGCCTGGATCGTGAAGGCCACGTACCGGTGGTGCTCGTCCGGGGTGAGGGTGCCTGAGCCGGCGAGCTCGTCGTCGAACGTCGCACCGTCGACGAGGTGACGTCGCGCGACGATCACGTCGTGGAACCCGGCGAACAGGTCCACGCCGTGCTCGAGCCACGCGTCCTCATCCATCCGGGCCCACTCGCCGTCGGTCATGCCGGCTGCCATCTGGCGCCCACGCAGGATCGCGAGGACATGAGCGCGTCCCTGGGGCACCGCGGTGTAGGCGCGGGCGCGGTCGAGAACCTCCGCGGGCACGACGTAGCCGTGGTTGGTGCGCCAGTAGTCGAGCGGGAGGATCTCGAACAGGTTCGGGATCCTGCGCAGCTGCGGCACGGTGTCCGAAAGGTGCTCCGCGGGTACGTCTCGCAGCACGGACCACGTTCCGTCAGGGGAGACGACGAGGCGGGACTTCTCCGGCGGGGTCTCCAGGTGGCGGTCCGCGCAGAACGCGCAGAACCGCTCGGCGGCCGACGCGTCGACGGGTCGCCGGTCCTCGGGCGGTCCACCCAGCGGTCGGTGGGCGCGGCTCGGGACCGTCCACACCACCGTGCCTGTCAGCGGTGAGACCTGTTTGACGGTGCCGTCGGGCAGCTGCACGAGCGGGTCGGGGCGCACACCGCCACCTTAGGCTGGGCGAGCTGGGTAGCGCGGGGTGCGAGAACGTAACGGGCATGCGACGCCGAGGAAATCGCGGCGAAACGAGAGTCGGTCACGATGGCCGCCATACCTGTCGACCGGCAGGTACTACCCCGGCTGACGCGTCCGGAAGGGCGGCCCATGAGCTCGTCGTTGATCACCGCGGAATCACCGGCTTCATCCATCACCGAGCACCAGGACCTGGCTGGCTTCGGTTACCACCAGGAGCTTCACCGCCGTGTCGGCTCCTTCGCCTCGTTCGCGGCCGGCTTCTCGTTCGTCTCGATCCTCACCACGGTCTTCCAGCTGTTCTTCCTCGGCTTCGGCTTCGGGGGAGCGGCATTCTTCTGGACCTGGCCGGCCGTGTTCGTCGGTCAGATCCTTGTCGCCCTGAACTTCTCCACACTCGCGGCCAGGTTCCCGATCTCGGGCGCGATCTTCCAGTGGTCCTCGCGGCTCGCGGGTCCGACGTTCGGGTGGTTCACCGGATGGGTCATGGTCATCGGTCAGATCCTCACGGTCGCGACCGCAGCGATCGCGCTTCAGGCTGTGCTGCCAACGATCTGGTCCGGCTTCCAGCTCGTCGGCGGTGCGGGGGCCGACTCGAGCCCGACATCGTCGACCGGCGCCGCGAACGCCGTCCTGCTCGGTGTGCTGCTGCTCGTCCTGACCACCGTCATCAACATCATCGGCGTCCGCCTGATGTCCGTGGTGACGAGCGCCGGCGTCGTCCTGGAGATCCTGGGCGTCATCGCGATCGTCACGGCGCTCCTGTTCCACGTGCAGCGCGGGCCGCACGTGGTGCTCACGACCGCGGGTGCCGCACCGACACCGGGCTCGTCGTACATCTGGGCATGGCTCGCCTCGGGGCTGATGGCGGCCTACGTCATGGTCGGGTTCGACTCGGCTGGCGAGCTCTCCGAGGAGACCCACGCGCCGCGCCGCACCGCGCCCCGCACGATCCTGCGTGCCCTCGTCGTGTCCGGCGTCGGCGGCGGGCTGCTGATCATCGCCGCGCTGATGGCCGCGCCGAGCCTGACCGACGGCAACCTCGCCACGGTCGGCCTTCCCTGGGTGCTGACCAGCGTCATGGGACCCGTGGCCGGCCGAATCCTGCTCGTCGATGTGGCCATCGCCGTCTTCGTGTGCACCCTGGCCGTCCAGACCTCCGGCTCACGGATGGTCTACTCGATGGCTCGGGAGAAGTCGCTGCCGTTCCACCGCGTCCTGTCACGGGTCTCGCCGCGCACTGGCACGCCGATCGCCACCTCGATCGTCGTGGGGGTGGGTGCTGCGCTCGCGCTCGTCGTCAACATCGGCGACAGCGCGCTGTTCACGGCGCTCGCGAGCCTGTGCATCGCGATGCTCTACCTCGCCTACCTCGGTGTGACCGTGCCGCTGCTGGTCGAGCGGATCCGCCACGCGCGCTTCGGTGGCGCGCTGCATCAGAACGACGAGTCCGGCAAGCCGCTGTTCTCGCTGGGCCGCTGGGGGATCGCGATCAACGTGATCGCTGTGGTCTATCAGGTCGTCATGTTCGTCAACCTCGTCTGGCCGCGCGCCTCGGTGTACGACCTCACCGGCGCGACGTGGTGGCTGCAGTGGAGCGCGATCCTTTTCATTGCCCTGACCATCGTGGTCGGCATCGCCATCCACCTGCGCAACCGGGCCCGCTACGGGAGCATGACCTTCGTCGCCGCTCACCTGTCCGGCCACGCGCTCGGTCACCCGGTCGCCCACCCCGTCGGCCACCCCGTCGCCCACCCGTCAGCGCTCGTCCCCGACATCGAGGGACTCACCTGATGGGCAGCGTTCGTGACGAGCGACAGACGGACACCGTTCTCGCCGCGCGGGCCGACGCCCGCGCCCAGTCGGGCCGCTCGGTCGAGGTGATGCCGTACCTGCCGGCCGCGAGCTCCCCCTGTCCGCCGCACGGTGTGGACCCGGCGAGCCTCGTCTGGGGGGAGACCGTCAAGGGCGGCGGGTACACGCACCGGGTCGTCGCCCGCGGGACGCGGATCCGGTTCGACGACCCGACCGGGGACTGCTGCGCCCATGTGCTGCTCTACAACGCCGACGAGCCGTGGGAGCGCCTCAACGTCGCCGACACCCAGAAGATCCCCTGGCAGGCCTACCTCGGCCCGGGCCACCCGCTGCTGTCCGGCGACGGCCGGGTGCTGGCCACGATCGTGGGCGACACCTCCGGTCGTCACGACGCTCTGTGCGGCACGAGCAGCGGGGCCTTCAACCGGGAGAAGTTCGGTGACTCGGCGCCGCAGGGGCTCTCGCCGTCCGGTCGCGAGCTGTTGTCGCTGGGTGCGGTCAAGCACGGGCTGTCCCCACGGGACCTCCCGCCGAGCGTCTCCTTCTTCCAGGGGGTGCGCGCGCGGGCCGACGGCAGCCTGGAGTTCACCGGCAGCGCCGGTCCCGGCCGATACGTCGAGCTGCTGGCCGAGCTGCCGCTCATCGTGCTGGTCGCGAACGTGCCGCACCCCGTCGACCCCCGACCGCGCTACACGGTCGGCCCGCTTCGCGTGCACGCCTGGCGGAGTCGGCCGACCGGGCCGGGCGACGCCCAGTGGGATGACAGCCCGGAGCTGCGCCGCGCCTACCTCAACACCGTCGACTACGCCGAAGCGCGAGGCCTGTGACATGACCGCAACCTGGGAGATCGACCCCGACGTGCTCGACCCGGCGTCCTACGCGCCGGGCACCGTGCTCGACATGGGCGAGCCGCTCGTCGCGGGACGCATCGTGCTCGACGAGATCGTGCCGGCCCGCGCACCGTGGTCGGGGGTCGTGCGCGCCGGTCACGTGCTCACCATCGTCGACGTGGGCGGCAACCAGGCGGGGGACTGCCTGATGTTCAACCTCCACGACACCGACGAGCGGTACAGCGCGCCGGACACCATCACCTGGTCGGGCAACGTCTACGTGGACACCGGCACAGTGCTGCGCTCGAACATCGGCAACCCGCTGATGACGGTCGTCGGCAACGAGGTCGACCGGCAGGACACGATCGGCGGCGCGTGCAGCAAGGAGTCCAACAGTCTCCGGTACGGGCATCACACGGTCCACGAGCACGCCTGCCGGGAGAACTTCCTCGCCGAGGCGAGCCGGCACGGCATGGGTCCGCGCGACCTGGTCTCCAACCTCAACTGGTTCATGAACGTGCCCATCGAGGCCGACGGCACCCTCGGCATCGTCGACGGGATGTCCGGTCCGGGCCGGCGGGTCGCGGTGCGCGCCGAGATGGACGTGCTCGTCCTGGTCTCCAACTGCCCGCAGGTGAACAACCCGTGCAACGACTTCAACCCGACGCCGCTGCGCATGGTGGTCACGGCACCGGACCCTGACCGGGAGCGGGCCGCCACCGGGGCGGCGCGCGCATGACCGCGGCCTTCGACACCCTCCTCGTCGCCAACCGCGGCGAGATCGCCCGACGCATCATCCGCACCGCCCGGCGGCTCGGTCTGCGCACCGTGGCGGTCTACTCCGACGCCGACCGCTTCGCACCGCACGTGCGCGAGGCCGACACCGCTGTGCGCCTCGGACCTGCGCCGGCCCGGGACTCCTACCTCGATGTCGCCGCGGTGCTCGCCGCGGCGCGTGACAGCGGCGCGGGAGCGATCCACCCGGGCTACGGCTTTCTCTCCGAGAACGCCGGGTTCGCGCGGGCCGTCGAGGCGGCTGGCCTCGTCTTCGTCGGCCCGACGCCGGACCAGCTCGACGCGTTCGGCACCAAGCACACTGCGCGCGACCTGGCCCGGGCCGCCGGCGTGCCGCTCATGCCGGGGACCGGACTGCTCACCGGCGTGACCGAGGCGGTCGAGCAGGCCGAGCTGCTCGGGTTCCCTGTGATGCTCAAGGCCACCGGCGGAGGCGGCGGGATCGGCATCCAGCCGTGCGCCGACGTGGCGGAGGTCAGCGAGGCGTTCGAGCGGGTCGGACGACTGGCCACCACGAGCTTCGGTACGCCGGGGGTCTTCCTCGAACGTCTCGTCCGGCCGGCGCGGCACGTCGAGGTGCAGGTGTTCGGCGACGGCACCGGTCGTGTCGCCGTGCTCGGCGACCGCGACTGCTCGTTGCAGCGGCGCAACCAGAAGGTCGTCGAGGAGGCGCCCGCGCCCGGGTTGCCGGACTCGCTGCGCCGCACCCTGCACGAGTCGGCGCGAGCACTCGCCGCATCCGTCGCCTACCGCTCGGCCGGCACGGTCGAGTTCGTCTACGACCCGGTCCGCCAGCATGCGTCGTTCCTCGAGGTCAACGCGCGACTCCAGGTCGAGCACCCGGTCACAGAGCAGGTGTACGGCGTGGACCTCGTCGAGTGGATGCTCCGTCTCGCGCGAGACGGATCCGGAGCGCTCGACCGCCCCGAGACCGGCGCGGTCTTCGACGCCGACCCGGTCCCCGCTGGTCACGCGGTCGAGGCGCGGGTGTACGCCGAGGACCCCAACCACGCCGGCCGGCCAAGCACCGGCCTGGTCACCGGCGTCTGCTTCCCGGGACAGGGTGCGGACCCGATGGCCGGTGTGCGGGTCGACGGCTGGGTCGAGACAGGCTCCGAGATCTCGCCGTACTACGACCCGATGCTGGCCAAGGTCATCGCCACCGGAACGGACCGCGCGAGCGCGTTCGCCCTGCTCGGTGCCGCGCTCGGGGCGAGCCGCGTCGACGGGGTGCAGACCAACCTCGGCCTGCTGCGCGCCGTCGTCCACGACCACGAGGTGCGCGCCGTCGTGCACTCGACCTCGACGCTCGACACGCTGTGCGACCCCGAGCCGCGCATCGAGGTGATCGCCGGCGGGACGATGACGACCGTGCAGGACTGGCCCGGACGCCTCGGGTACTGGGACGTCGGCGTGCCGCCCAGCGGGCCCATGGACGAGGTCTCGCTGCGGGAGGCGAACCTTGCGGTCGGCAATGCCGAAGGTGCCCCCGCGTTGGAGTGCACGGCCGCCGGCCCGACGCTGCGCTTCACCACGGACACCCTGGTCTGCCTGACCGGCGCACCCGCCCCGGCCTACGTCGAGGGCGTGGTCGTGCCCTTCTGGGAACCCGTGGAGATCCCGGCCGGCGCCACGCTCACGGTCGGAGTCATGTCGGGACCCGGCCTCCGGACCTATGTGGCCGTACGGGGTGGGATCGACGTGCCTGAGTACCTCGGGAGCGCCTCGACGTTCACGCTTGGCGGGTTCGGTGGCCATGGAGGGCGCGCGCTGCGTGCAGGTGACGTCCTGCACCCTGGCGTGGTCACCGACCCGCAGACAGGCCGTGGGCCGAGCCCCGCCCCCGGCGGTCCGACGCCGACCGAGCACCGACCCCTCCTGACCGACCGCTGGGTGATCGGCGTGACCGAGGGGCCGCATGCTGCCCCCGAGTTCTTCACGAGGGCCGACATCGACGAGCTGTACGCCGCCGAGTACACCGTGCACTTCAACTCGGCCCGGACGGGCGTCCGGCTCATCGGTCCGCGGCCGTCCTGGGCGCGCACCGACGGCGGCGAGGCCGGGCTGCACCCCTCGAACATCCACGACACGCCCTACGCCGTCGGCGCGCTCGACTTCACCGGCGACACGCCGATCATCCTCGGGCCCGACGGCCCGAGCCTGGGCGGGTTCGTGTGTCCGGCAGTCGTCGCGAGCGGTCAGATGTGGAAGCTCGGGCAGCTGCGCCCGGGCGACACGATCCGGTTCACCCCGGTGCGGGAGGCGGATGCCGCAGGCCTGCGCGAACGACGCGCCGCACCGACGCTGCTGAGCTCCGGGGGTGACGGCGACGACGGGGTCCTCGCCCGGGTCGAGGCCGGCGACGGCCGACCGGCCGTGACCTACCGGCGCGACGGGGACGACAACGTGCTGATCGAGTACGGCGAGCAGGAGCTCGACCTCGGCCTGCGGATGCGGGTCCATGCGCTGGTCACAGCGCTGCGTGAGGTCGCCCCGACCGGCGTCCTCGACTACACCCCCGGGATCCGGTCGCTGCAGATCCACACCGACCCTTCGGTGCGGACGGCGCGCTCGCTGCTGGGCCTTCTGGGTGAGGTCGAGGCCGAGATCCCGGCCACCATGCATCTGTCCGTCCCCTCGCGCACGGTCCATCTGCCGTTGTCGTGGGATGACCCCGCGACCCGGCTCGCGATCGAGCGGTACATGAACGGCGTCCGGGATGACGCGCCGTGGTGCCCGTGGAACATCGAGTTCATCCGCCGCATCAACGGTCTGGCGAGCGTCGACGACGTGTACCGCACCGTCTTCGACGCGAGCTACCTGGTGCTCGGGCTGGGGGACGTCTACCTCGGTGCTCCGGTCGCGACGCCTCTCGACCCGCGCCACCGGCTCGTCACGACGAAGTACAACCCGGCGCGCACCTGGACCCCGGAGAACGCGGTCGGCATCGGCGGCGCCTACCTGTGCGTCTACGGCATGGAGGGACCAGGCGGCTACCAGTTCGTCGGTCGCACCGTGCAGGTATGGAACCGGTTCCGTCGCGGTGGCCTCTTCGACGCCCAGCCCTGGGCGCTGCGGTTTTTCGACCGAATCGAGTGGTACCCGGTGGCGGCGGACGAGCTGCTGGAGCTGCGCGCGGAGGTCGACGCCGGGCGCGGTGAGTTCCGCGTCGAGGACGGGCAGTTCTCCGTCGGTGCCTACGGGCAGTTCCTCGCCGAGAACGCCGGGTCGATCGCGGCCTTCCGGGATACCCAGGCGACGGCATTCGCGGCCGAGAAGCAGCGGTGGCGCGACTCGGGGGAGTTCGACCGTCAGGTCGAGCCCGAACCGACGCCGTCGGCGGCTGAGGTGATCATCCCGGTGGGCTCGACGGCGATCGAGGCGCCCTTCACCTCGATGGTCTGGCAGGTCGACGTGCGCCCCGGTATGCGCGTGGCACAGGGCGACAAGCTCTTGTCGCTCGAGGCGATGAAGATGGAGACGGTCGTGACCGCACCGTTCGCGGGCACCGTGCTCGGCGTGTACACGGGGACGGGTGAGCAGGTCGCGCCAGGACAGACCCTCGTCGCGATCGGGGCGCGGGAGCGGTGAGCGCCGTAGAGCGCACCCGGGCGGCGTACCGGTCGATCGAGTCCGCGCAGCGCCCCGAGATCTGGGTCGCGCTGCGCGAGGAGGTCGACGCGCTCGCCGAGGCCGAGCAGGTCGACCGTCGGACGGAGGCGGGGGAGCGGTTGCCGCTCGCGGGCCTCGTCGCCGCAGTCAAGGACAACATCGACGTCGCGGGTCTGGCGACGACGGCGGGAGCGCGCTCCTACCGATACGAGCCCGACGAGGACGCGACATCCGTAGCCCGGCTGCGGGCCGCCGGCGCCGTCGTGCTGGGCAAGACGAACCTGGACCAGTTCGCAACGGGCCTGGTCGGTACCCGCAGCCCGTTCGGTGCAGTGCGCAACGCATGGGACCCGCAACGCATCTCGGGAGGGTCGAGCTCAGGCTCTGCCGTGGCCGTCGCGCTCGGCCTGGTCGACGTCGCGCTCGGTACCGACACCGCGGGATCCGGACGGGTGCCTGCGGCTCTCAACGGTGTCGTCGGACTCAAGCCGACCCGGGGGCTCATCCCGACGACCGGCGTCGTACCCGCGTGCCGCAGCCTGGACTGCGTGAGCGTCTTCGCACGCTCCGTCGACCTCGCGGGTGACGTCGCAGCGTTGTTGAGCGGCCCGGACGGTCGAGACCCGCTCGCGCGTCCGTGGCCCGCTGCCGCGAGCGGCGGAGCGCCGGGTGCACGGGTCGGGATCCCGCTCGACTCCCAGCTGGCCGGGATGGCCGACGGCTGGGCGGAGGCGTTCGCGGCGGTGGTAGCGGCGCTCGCGGCCACGGGCGTGGAGGTCGTCGCGATCGACATCTTCCCGCTGCTCGAAGCCGCCACCCTGCTCTACGGCGGCGCCTACGTCGCCGAGCGGTACGCGGCCGTCGGCGCCCACATCGCTGCGCACCCCGAGCTGGTCGGGTCGGACCTGGACCCTACGGTCGCGGGCATCGTGCTGGCGGGAGCCGGTCCCAGCGCCGCCGAGCTGTTCGCCGACATGGAACGCCTCGACGTCCTCGCCGCCCGGTCCCGTGAGCTCCTCGCGGGCTTCGACGCGCTGCTGACCCCGACGACGACGTGGCACCCGACGATCGAGCAGGTCGCGGCGGACCCCGTCGGTGCGAACAGTCGGATGGGCCGGTTCACGAACTTCGCCAACCTGCTGGACATGTCGGCCCTGGCCCTACCGGCTGGATCGGTCCACGGGTTGCCGTTCGGCGTCATGCTCACCGGCCCGGCCTTCCACGACCGGGCATTGATGGCGCTTGCGGCACGGCTGCGGCGC
>NZ_DASUIR010000126.1:0-4429 GCF_036279715.1 Cellulomonas sp.
GCCCTGGCTGAGGGGCGCACGCGGTCCGGTGCCCGCCATGTCGTGCGTGAACATGTTGAGGTGCGGCAGAGCGCCCATCCCCCGCAGGAACGTGAACCCGACCGTGGTGACGAGCGCGATCCCCACGACGGCCGCCCCGCCGGTCACCAGGGCGCTGGCGAGCCGGTCGACGACCGCCGGTCCCGGCGACACGGCCGCGGTCGTCGCCGTCAGGGTGGCCAGGAACAGCAGGAACGCCGAGAGCGTGAACGCCAGCGGGTTGCCCCACGGCAGCAGCCGGAAGCAGATCACCCAGGCGAGCGCGAGCCCGGCAGCCATCGAGCCGACGAGGATCGTGCGCTCCTCGGCCGTGCTGGTCGAGACGGTCCGACGTCGTGCGGGCGGCGCCGCTGGGAGGTCCTCGAGCGAGCGCACCCAGGTCCGCAGGACCTCGTCCTCGGACGTGCGCGGCAGCTGGGCGGACGAGCTGGTCACGGTGGCCATCAGATGTCCGTCCCTGCGCCCGAGCGGCTGCGCCCGACGACCATCGACGCGATCGTGTTGACGACGAGCGTGATGATGAAGAGGACGAAGCCGGCCGTCAGCAGCGCGGACAGCTGCGAGGCGGACGCCTCTCCGAAGCGGCCCGCGATCAGCGCCGAGATGGTGTTCGTGCCGACCTCGAGCGGCCGGAACTTCAGGTCGAACGACGGCGAGATGATCAGCACGACGGCGATCGTCTCGCCGAGCGCGCGACCCATCCCGAGCATCGTTCCGCCGATGATCCCGCCCTTGCCGAACGGCAGGACGACGGCGCGGATGACACCCCAGCGCGTCGAGCCGAGCGCGATCGCACCCTCCCGCTCCCCCGCCGGTGCCTGCGAGAAGACCTCGCGCATGACCGCCGATGCCATCGGCAGCACCATCATCGCGACGGCGATGCCCGCGACGAAAGCCGAGGCCGTGTACCGCGTCTGCTCCCACATCGCGGCGTGCGGGTCGGTGTCCACCCGGAAGAACGGCAGGAACCCCAGGTACGTGTGGAGCCACCGCGCGAGCCTGCTCGCGTACGGCTGCAGGAGGAAGAAGCCCCACAGCCCGTAGATGATGCTCGGCACCGCGGCCATGAGGTCAACCATCGACACGAGCGTCGATCGCAGGCGGACCGGTGCGTACTCGCTGATGTACAGCGCGGTGGCGAGCGCGAGCGGGAACGCGAACGTCATGGCCACCAGCGCGACCGTGAGCGTCCCGAGCAGCACCGATCCGATGCCGACCACGTCGGCCTCGGGCTGCCACTGCGTCTCGGTCAAGAACCCCAGGCCGTAGCGCTTGAACGTCGGGACGGCCTGGAGCGCGAGGAACAGGCCGATGCCGCCCGTGATGGCGAGCACGGTGGCGCCGACGGCCCGGCCGCCGATCGCGAACACACGGTCGCTGCCCGACTCGCTCCGTGCGAGCCGTCGCGGGGTCGCTGCCGCGCTCGACGACTCCTCGACGCGGACGATCGTGCTCACACGCGGACCGGTCCTCTCGTGTCGTGGTTCGCCGCGCACCGCGGGTCGGACCGATCGAACAGTCCGTCGGCGACTGCGGGTCCCCCCACCGGTGAACGCAGGACGAACGGGACGGAAGGGATCACTCGGCGCCCCGCGAGACGAGCGGGCGAGCCGCGGCCACGGCCCGGTACGCGTGCACGACGGGATCGATCTGCGCGGTCGGTGCGAGTGCCGCGAACATGCGCCACGCGTGGTCGCCGCGGACCCTGCGGTCGAGGTCGCCCGTGCTCTCGACGATCGGCCGGCCTTCGAGGCTCAGCGACCACCGCCAGCGCGCGCGCTCGGTGAGCCGCAGCGACGGCTCGAGCTCGTCGACACGGCGCCTGACGACGTCGATCGACTGGTGGGCGGCCACGACAGACTCGAACGGGGCGACGGTGCGGGCGAGCCCCCGTCCGTTGGGGCTCACCATCCGCCACCACACCGGGCCGTCGCCGCCGAACCTGTACACCTGGAAGACGGGTGCGACGGCGCGCATCGAGGTTCGTCCTTGTCATCCCGGCAGCGGCGCGACGGGTTGCGCACCGCACGGATTCAAGGGGTTGTCGGCGACGTGCGGACTCCTGCCGGGCGTCCGGAGGATGAACGAATGTCGCTATGGTCCTCAAACGCGAGGTATTCACCCGTTCGCGCACCGAACGGGTGACTCATCCCGCCAACGAGTCCGCCGCGTACCGGTTGGCGGCACCGAGCACGTCCGCGACGTACTGCTCCGAGTGGTTGTACGAGAAGACTGCGTCGTGCCATGCGGTCGCACCTGTGACGTCGGCGCCCGACGCGCACAGGTAGCGCGCCGCACCGAGCGCCGCGTCGTCGATGTCGTTCGGGTCGTCGGACCCGTCCCCGTCGCCATCGGAGCGCCACCGCAGCCACGTCGACGGCAGCATCTGCAGCGGTCCCACCGCGTGGTCCCAGGTCGGGTCGCCGTGCCAGGTGGTGGACTCCGGTGTCGCACGGATCGCCGCGAAGCCCGGACGGCCGTCGAGGGCGGGCCCGAGGATCGGGACGTTCGTCGTGCCGTCCTCCCGGAGGGCGCTCCCGCCGTGCGTGCCGTGGCCAGACTCGATCCCACCGATCGCAGCGAGGGTCGACCACCCGAGCCGGCAGCCGGGCTGCTCGACGCCGACGGTCAGGCTCGCTTCGGCGTAGGCGCGCAGCGCCACCGACGGGATGCCGGTGGCATGCGCAACGGTCGCAATCCAACCGGCGGACGCTCGCGGGACGATCGTTGCGGCCGGCGCGCCGGCGCCGAGCGCGCCCGAGGTCAGCTCAAGATGCGCGGTGTCGACCGCGGCAGGCAGCTCGTCCGACCGGGCGGCGACAGGGATGGCCGTGGCGGCCGGGCGAGCTCCGCCGTCCGCGAGCACGACCTCGTGCCGCGATGCGACTACGGCCCCGACCCCGCCACCGATGCCGAGCAGCACAGCGACGACTGCGATCGACGACCAGTCCACGCGGCGCGCGAAGGCGGCGTGGGTGCGGGTCGTCGCGCTGGCAGGGGTCATTGCTCTGAGGCTGCGTCATCCACGCGTCGGCGATGACTCCCCGCGGTGAATCCGGGATGAACGGCGCACAACGCGCGGGCCAGCCGTCAGGACAGTCCGATCTGTCTCGCATCGTGATACGGGGTTTCCCATGCTGGACACCCGCACCCTACGCTCGCACCATGACCTGCCGAATGTGTCGCTGACCGACGCACTTCGGCTGCGCCCGCACACCGGCCTCGGTGGCCCCTCCCGGCCTCCTCGGACACCTCCCGGCTGACTCTGGCGCCCTCCCGTTCGTGCGACCACCTCCCCATCCCTTGCGGGAGCGGTCCGGCACATCGGCCGCTGCTCCCGCGCAGCCCCAGGAGTCCCCATGAGCAACAACTGGTCCTTCGAGACCCGCCAGATCCACGCCGGCCAGACGCCCGACCCCGCGACGGGTGCGCGCGCGCTGCCGATCTACCAGACCACCTCCTTCGTCTTCCCCGACGCCGGCGTCGCCGCCGACCGGTTCGCGCTGAAGGACCTCGGCCCGATCTACACGCGCATCGGCAACCCCACCCAGACGGTCGTCGAGGACCGCATCGCGTCCCTCGAGGGCGGCGTCGGCGCGCTGCTCGTCGCGTCCGGCCAGGCCGCCGAGACCCTCGCGATCCTCAACATCGCCGAGGCCGGCGACCACATCGTGGCGAGCCCGAGCCTGTACGGCGGCACGTACAACCTGCTGCACTACACGCTCCCCAAGCTGGGCATCGAGACGACGTTCGTCACCGACCCGCACGACGCGCAGGCGTGGCGCGACGCCGTCCGCCCGAACACCAAGCTCTTCTACGCCGAGACGATCCCGAACCCGCGCTCCGACATCCTCGACATCGAGGAGGTCGCGTCGATCGCGCACGAGGTCGGCGTCCCGCTCGTCGTCGACAACACGATCGCGACCCCGTACCTGCTCAACCCGATCAAGTTCGGCGCCGACGTCGTCGTGCACTCCGCGACGAAGTACCTCGGTGGCCACGGCACGGCGATCGGCGGGGTCATCGTCGACGCGGGCACGTTCGACTACGCCCAGCACCCCGAGCGGTTCCCGAACTACAACACGCCCGACCCGAGCTACCACGGCCTCGTCTACGCGCGGGACCTCGGCGTCGGCAGCGCGTTCGGCGCGAACCTCTCCTTCATCCTCAAGGCGCGCGTTCAGCTGCTGCGCGACCTCGGCTCGGCGATCTCGCCGTTCAACGCGTTCTTGCTCCTGCAGGGTCTGGAGACCCTCAGCCTGCGCATGGAGCGCCACTTCTCCAACGCAGCCAAGGTGGTCGAGTTCCTGCAGAGCCGCAGCGAGGTGCTGAGCATCAACTGGGCCGGCCTGCCCTCCAGCCCGTGGCACGAGCGGGCCACGAAGTACGG
>NZ_DASUIR010000127.1:0-2585 GCF_036279715.1 Cellulomonas sp.
CTGCCACACCCTGCGTGTTCTGGGCGGTCAGGGCGGTGACGACTGTCATGCCGTAGACGCCCAGGGCCGAGAAGGTCTTGAGGTCCGCCTGGATACCCGCCCCGCCGCTCGGGTCGGTGCCGGCGATGGTCAGCGCGTTGAGGATCATGGTCGGGCACCGCGCAGGCCGGCGGCCGCTGCGCGGGGGTTGGGTGCGCCCGTGATGGCGGACACCACGGCCAGTCCGTCGACCCCGGCCGCCCAGACCGCTGCCGCGTTGCGGGCGGTGATACCACCGATGCCGACGCACGGCAGCGCCGTCCCGGCACACAGCTCAGCGAGCGCGGCCAGCCCGACAGCCGCCCGGGCGTCAGGCTTGGTGGCGGTAGGGAACACCGGGCCGATGCCGAGGTAGTCCACGGTGCCGCTGGGCAGGGAGTGCACGTCCGCGACCTCCTCCGGCCGGGAGGCCGAGAGCCCGATGACGAACTCCGGCCCGGCCAGCCGCCGCGCACGGCGTACGTCCAGATCGGACTGGCCGAGATGGACGCCGTGCGCGCCCGACGCCAAGGCGATGTCGAGCCGGTCGTTGAGGAGCAGGGGGACGCCGGTGCCGTCAAGGAGGTCGAGAAGCTGGGCGGCGAGGGCCATCAGCTCTCGTCCGGACGCCTGCTTGTCACGCAGCTGGACGACGCTGACCCCGCCGGCGACCGCGGCCTCCACCGTGGCCCGCACTCCCCGCGGACCTGCGTCCCGCGCACCGATCACCAGGTAGACCGACAGGTCGAGAGCCACGGCTCAGCCGAGGTGGGTGCGCAACGCCGCGGCGTCGAGGCCGTGCAGCGCATCGAGCAGCGCTACCGCGAAGCTGCCGGGGCCCGCGCTCCTGGCGGCGGCGACCTCCGCGGCGACGGTCAGGATCGTCGTCGCAGCACCGGCCGCGATGAGAGGCGTTGCCTCCACGGCGCAGCAGGCAGCGACGAGGGCGCCCAGGGCGCACCCGACGCCCGTCACCCGCGTCATCAGCTCGTGCCCGGAATGGACCTCCAGCACGTCGGTGCCGTCCGTCAGGTAGTCGACGGCTCCGCTCACGGCGACCGTCGTCCCCATCCTGCGGGCGAGCCCCGACGCCTCATCCAGGGCCTCCGCGGACGTGCTCGTCGAGTCCACCCCGCGCCCGGCCGAGCCCGTGGCGCCCGCAAGGGACAGGATCTCTGAGGCGTTGCCGCGGACGACCGCCGGACGGGCGGTCACGAGCTCGGCGGCGAACCGGGTCCGGTACCCGAGCGCCCCGACGGCGACCGGGTCGAGGACCCAAGGTGTGCCGGCGCGCGTCGCCGCCGCGACGGCTGCTCGCATCGCGACGACCCGGTCGGGGGACAACGTCCCGAAGTTCACCAGCACGGCATCCGCGATCTGGGCGAACTCCGCGGATTCCTCGGAGTTCTCCACCATCGCGGGCGAGGCGCCGACCGCGAGCAGGACGTTCGCGGTGAACCCCGCCACCACGATGTTGGTCATGCAGTGCACGAGCGGACCGGTGCGGCGCAGCTCGTCGAGCACGCGGATGGCGTCCTCGGCCGACGCGGTGCGGAACGAAGCCTGGGGCCGGAGCGTCGTCATGTCAGATCGCCTCGATCGGGAGGTACATCGAGCTGCCTCGTCGGACGAACTCGGCGGACTTGACGGCCATGGCCGCCTCGATCGCTTCCGCGCTCGTCAGGCCGTTCTCCTGCGCGTAGGTGCGGACGTCGGCGGAGATCCGCATCGAGCAGAACTTCGGGCCGCACATCGAGCAGAAGTGGGCCGTCTTGGCGGCCGGCGCCGGCAGGGTCTCGTCGTGGAACGCGCGTGCGGTGTCCGGGTCGAGCGACAACGCGAACTGGTCGTCCCAGCGGAACTCGAAGCGGGCCCGGCTGAGCGCGTCGTCACGCTCCTGGGCGCGTGGGTGCTGCTTGGCGAGGTCGGCTGCGTGCGCGGCGATCTTGTAGGTGATGACCCCCGTCTTCACGTCGTCGCGGTCGGGCAGGCCGAGGTGTTCCTTGGGGGTGACGTAGCAGAGCATCGCTGTCCCGGCCTGGGCGATCATCGCGGCGCCGATCGCGGAGGTGATGTGGTCGTACGCGGGCGCGATGTCGGTCGCGAGCGGGCCGAGCGTGTAGAACGGCGCCTCCTCGCAGAGCTCCTCCTCCAGCCGCACGTTCTCGACGATCTTGTGCATCGGCACGTGGCCGGGGCCTTCGATCATCACCTGCACGCCATAGGACTTGGCGATCGTCGTGAGCTCGCCCAGCGTCCGCAGCTCGGCGAGCTGGGCCTCGTCGTTGGCGTCGGCGATCGAACCCGGGCGCAGGCCGTCACCGAGCGAGAACGTCACGTCGTAGCGCCGCAGGATCTCGCACAGCTCGACGAAGTGGGTGTACAGGAAGCTCTCTTCATGGTGCGCGAGGCACCAGGCCGCCATGATCGACCCGCCGCGCGAGACGATGCCCGTCACGCGCCCCGCGGTCAGCGGGACGTACCGGAGCAGCACGCCCGCATGGACGGTCATGTAGTCGACGCCCTGCTCGCACTGCTCGATCACCGTGTCGCGGTAGATCTCCCAG
>NZ_DASUIR010000128.1:0-2032 GCF_036279715.1 Cellulomonas sp.
GAGCGCTCTGAGCCCGGGCCCGAGTTCGACGACACACCGGCAGGCTTCGGGCGGATCGCGGCGTCGACAGCACGTCAGGTGATCGTGCAGCGGCTGCGTGACCTCGAGGACGAGGCGATCATGGGCGACTTCCACGGCCGCGAGGGCGACATCATCACGGGGATCATCCAGCAGAGCAGCGATCCGCGTTACGTCATGGTCGACCTCGGGGCCATCGAGGGATCGCTGCCCCTGGCCGAGCAGGTGCCGGGGGAGAAGTACGTCCACGGTCAGCGTCTGCGCTGCTACGTGGTCAGCGTCAAGCGTGGTCAGCGTGGACCCCAGATCAGCCTGTCGCGCACCCACCCCAACCTGGTTCGCAAGCTGTTCGCCCTCGAGATCCCCGAGGTTGCCGACGGCACGGTCGAGATCGCCGCACTGGCGCGTGAGGCGGGGCACCGGACCAAGGTCGCCGTCCACTCAAAGATCCCTGGTGTCAATGCAAAGGGCGCCTGCATCGGCCCGATGGGTGCCCGGGTCCGGGCGATCATGGCCGAGCTGCACGGCGAGAAGATCGACATCGTGGACTTCTCGGAGGACCCTCGAGCCTTCGTTGCGGCCGCGCTCTCGCCGGCGCGGGTCAACTCGGTCGAGATCGTCGACCTGGAGATGCGTTCGGCCCGGGTGATCGTCCCCGACTACCAGCTGTCGCTGGCCATCGGCAAGGAAGGTCAGAATGCGCGCCTTGCCGCCAAGCTCACCGGCTGGCGCATCGACATCCGCTCTGACACCGCGCCCGGGCACGATGAGGGTGCTCCTGAGGCCGATGCTGGCACGGACCGTGAGCACTAGGCGGTAGAGTGGTGGAGATCGATCGGTTGCGACGTATCCGTCAGCGGCCAACCCAACGTGTGACACGTACGTGCGTGGGTTGCCGTCGTCGCGATGATCGATCAGCATTGCTGCGAGTTGTAGCGAAGCGGGACGACACCGGTGAGCACATTGCCAGAGTCGTTGCCGATCCGCGGCTCCGGTTGCCTGGGCGTGGCGCTTGGCTGCACCCAACACCGGAGTGTCTCGATCTCGCCTTACGCCGCAAAGCATTCGGGCGGGCCCTGCATGTCAAGGCCCAGCTCGAGCTGGCGGACGTGAGTGCATATGTCGAGGCCCACGCGCAGTCCGTCGTCACAACTGACGGCTCCACCCTGGAGCTGCCGGTTCAGCAGGTTTCCGAACGCGAAAGCGGGTTTGACGCTGATGAGCACCCGATGAGTACTCACCGATGAGCAACACCCAGCACTAACGACGGTCCGCGCTTCATCTCTTGCCCGGGCCAAAGATGAAGGAGAAACGTGGCTAAGGTCCGGGTCTACGAGCTCGCAAAAGAGCTTGGAGTCGAGAGCAAGATATTGCTCAACCATCTGAAAGAACAGGGCGAGTTCGTCCGGTCGGCGTCATCGACCATCGAACCCCCAGTCGTCCGCAAGATTCGCGAGACGTTCCCCGCACACCTGACTTCCGCCGGGGCTCCCGATGCCGGCGCCAAGGCAGGCGCCGCGTCCACCGCCAAGAAGTCGGCTGCCAAGCCCGGCGCCGCGGCCCCTGATGTGACGGTCACCGCTGAGGCCGCCAACTCAGCGACTGCCACCGAGGCCCCTGCTGCTCCGACGGTGCAAGTCGCCGCCCCAGCCGCCGTGAGCGCCCCTGAAACCCCCTCGCGTCCCGGCGCTCCCACGCCCGGGCCCAAACCGGTCACCCGTCCGTTCGCCGACGTTCCGGACAGCGCCGTCCCCACGACTGCTGCTCCCACGACTGCTGCGGCCAAGGCCGGTGCGCCCGAGGCGCCTGCGGCCCGCGAAGGCGGTGGCGACGCCACGCGTCCAGGCCCCCGTCCCGGGGCTCCCCGACCCGGCAACAACCCGTTTGCGCCGAGCCAGGGCATGCCTCGAAGTGACCGCGAGAGCCGTGAGCCCCGCGGTGAGACCCGTGAGGGCCGCGAGGGCCGCGAGGCGACGCCTGCTGCTCGTCCCGGCAACAACCCGTTTGCGCCCAG
>NZ_DASUIR010000129.1:0-8565 GCF_036279715.1 Cellulomonas sp.
CCCGGCGGTCGAGATCTCGGTCGACGTCATCCGGCAGGAGTAGGCGGGTGGCGGCTGAACCGGCCGCCGCCTACGCCATCGACGCGATCTGGATGAGGTTCCCGCACGTGTCGTCCAGCACCGCGGTCACCATCGGCCCCAGCTCGAGCGGTTCCTGGGTGAACCGCACGCCGAGCGCGACGAGCCGGGCGTGCTCGGCGCGCGCGTCGTCGACGCCGAACGACGTGAACGGGATGCCGTCGGCCACCAATGCTGCCTTGAACACGCGCGCGGCCGGGTGTGCGTCCGGCTCGAGGACCAGCTCGACGCCGTCCGGCTCGCCCGGTCCGACGACGGTGAGCCAGCGGTGATCGCCTGACGGCTCGAGGTCAGGCCGTGCTTCATCCTGCGCTGTCCCGCTCAGGTCGGCCGGGCGACGGCTTCCCGGACCAGCCGCACCGCCTCGGACGCGTCGGCGGCCACCATGGCGCCGGGCGCCGGAAGGTGCCAGCCGCCCACGGTGACCACCGGCATGCCGGTCCGTACCGCGAGGGCGATCTCGCTGAGCGTCCCCCACGAGCCTCCGACGGCGACGACGACGTCGGCGGCCCGCACCACGAGGGCGTTCCGCAGCTCGCCGAGCCCGGTGGGCACCAGCACGGTGTGCTCCGCGCTGCCGGATGCCCGGTCCGACCCCGGCAGCAGCCCGAGGCTCATCCCGCCGGCCCGCCGGGCACCCTCTGCGGCCGCGCGCATGACGCCGCCCATCCCGCCGGTGACGATCGTCGCGCCGGCGCGGGCCAGCGCCTCGGCGATCTGCGTTGCGGTCGCGACGTCGTCGGGCGTCGCCGCGGAGTCGGGCCCGACGACGGCGACGTATGCCCCGGTGAGATCAGCCACGCTGGCCTCCTGTGAGTGATCGCGCAGACGAGACGGTCATCGCATGGATGCCCTCGTCGCCCAGTTCCGGCATCACGGGATTCAGTCTGCCCGCCGGCAGTGAGTCGCGGCGCTTGCCCGAGCGACTACGACCCCGGTGGGACGAAATCGGCGAACGCAATGATGTTGTCGTCATAGTGATGCGTCTGCGCATTCCACGACCCACCGCAGGTGATCAGTCGTAGTCCGGCGACGTCGATGTTGCCGTAGACCAGATCAGTGGGGAACGTGTCCTTGGCGAACTGCTCGACCCGAGTCACTCGGAACGCGGCGATGCTGCCGTCCTCGCGCGTGACGGAGACAGTGTCGCCGGGCTTCAGGTTGCGCAGGTGGTAGAAGACGCCGGGCCCCTTCCAGTCGACATGCCCCGCGATGATCGCGGGCCCCAGCTCACCGGGAGTTGGTGCACCGGTGTACCAACCGGCGGGGAATCCGCTCGGCGGAACCTCCATCGTCCCGTCGGCCTTCAGCCCGAGGTCCATCAGTGGGGAGTCCACCCCGATCGCCGGGATCTGCAGGCGTACGGGCTTGGACTTGGCCAGGTGGGGGGCTTCGACCGGGGTCGGCGTGGGGACGCTTGGCGCGGCAACGCTCGGGGAGGGGGCGCTCGGCGACAGGACACTCGGACCGACAAGCGCCGCCGACGGCCCGGTGTCCGCCGGACCAGAGCAGCCGGCGACGGCGAGGGTGATTGCAGCGATCAGGACGCCGCGCGCCACCACCCGAGCGCCGGTGTGACGCGGCGAGAGCCGCTCGGTGTGGTGGCGCATGCGGTGCGGAGTCAGCTGTCGAGGCGGCGACGCCGAACGACAACCACGGTCACCCCGGCGATCGTCGCGATCGCCAGCGCGCCGATGGCCGCTGCCGGAGCAGTGCTCGTGCCGGCCGCGGTGCTGCCATCACCCGTGGAGACCGCCCCCGCGGGGACCGCCGCGACCTGTCGCGTCGGCGTGGGCTTGGGCGCGGGTGTCGGGGTGGTGGTGGGTGTCGGGGTCGACGTCGGCGCAGGAGCGGCCGCGCACGTCGGCTTCGTGATGGTGTTCGCGTCCAGCGTCACGGCGCCGTTGCGGGCCAGGACCCGGCCTTCAACGGTCGCACCGGTGTTGAGGGTGATGCTTGTCAGCGCCAGGATGGTTCCCAGGAAGTGTGAGCCGCTACCGAGCGTGGCCGAGCTCGTGACCTGCCAGAAGACGTTGCAGGCCTGGGCGCCGTTGATGAGGGCGACGTTGCTGTCCGATGCCGTGATGAGCGTGGAGGCGGCAGTGAAGACGAACACCGCGTTCGGGTCACCCTGGGCGTCGAGCGTGAGCGTGTTGGTGATGCCGAAGGTGCCTGAACTGTAGACACCGGGCAGAAGTGTCGAGCCACCCAGCTCGGTGGGGAGCGCAGTAGCAGGCGACTGACCCGCGGCATTGAGGTAGGCGACGGTGAGATCAGCCTGGGCGCCGAGAGCGACGGCATCGGCGGCGTGGACGGTGCCGGTCGGCTGTGTCACCGTGCTGAATCCGGTGATCGCGTCGGCGGCGCCCGGGGAGAGCCCCACGTCACCACTGAGCGTGGTCGCGCCGGTGTTGCTGATGAGCGTGCCCGCCAGGACCACGAAGCTGTCGGCGGTACCGAGGGGCACAGCGGTGGCCGCCGCCTGAGCTGTTGCCGGCAGCGCCACCAGCAGCGCCAGTGCTGCAGCGGAGGCGACACCGAATCGCGCGTTTCTCGCGTTCGTCTGGAACCTGGAGCGCTTCATCTTTGATCCTCCGTGGTCCGACCCGCGTGAAACCGAACGCGGTGCACGCGGCGTAGCGAAGTCTTCTGATCTGATGGCTCGCGCGTCGGCCACGGTGGATCGGGATCACACCTGACGAGTTCGAGGGAACTCGGCGCTGACAGGCCCCTTCCCGCGCTCGAACATGCGCCCTATAGCGCTTGACTCTACCGGCCGGTCCAGACTCTCGCCCCGCGGCCGCACCCGGCAGACCTGGCTGATCCGGAACCTGTCCACTGCGGTTCGACGTCCTCGTGGGACCGGGGCCGCGTCTCGACCGCCGTCAGATGCCGTGGCGTGACGTCGACATCGACCCGCTTGCCGCGGGGCAGGCAGTTGTCCGGACCTACGGCTCCGACCAGAGTCGGTCGATCGGAACGGTGTGCAGCCGGTCTTCGTGGGTGTACGCCCGCTCACCGGTGTACAGCGCGACGCCGGCAATGAAGGCGTCGCCGAGCGTGTCGCGGAGTTTGCGCATCCCACGGAAGTCATCTCCGGGCACGCGTCCGGCGGCCTTGATCTCGAACGCGACCACGGCGCCGTCGTCACGTTCGACGACCAGGTCGACCGAGTGTCTGTCGTAGGTGCGCCAGTGGCCGGCGCCGGCGATCCCGTCCATCCAGGACGCCTCCTTGAGCAGCTCGCCGACGACGAAGGTCTCCAGGAGGTGACCGAACTCCGTCAGGGATGTCGCGTCGCGGCGGGCGAGCTTGTCGGGGGTGAGTCGCAGGAGTCGTCCAGCGACTCCTGAGTCGAGGACGTGCAGCTTGGGGGCGTTGGCTGAACGGCTGGTGAGCGTCGTACCCCAGGCAGGGAGGAGGTAGATCAGGAAGACGCTCTCCAGGAGCCGGATGTAGTCCCGGGCCGTGTGCGGATCGATCCCGACGTCATTCGCTGCGGTCGTTGCATTGAGGACCTGTGCGGTCTGTCCGGCCAGGCGTTGGAGGAGGGCTGGCAGGGCGCGCGCCTGACGCACCTTGCTCAGCTCGCGGACGTCCCGCTCGAGCGTCAGGCGGACATAGTCGTCGAACCACCGGTTGCGGGCGGGCTCCGTGTGCCGCGCCAGGGCCAGGGGGAACCCACCGCGAGCGAGGCGCGCGATGTAGTCCTCGCGTTTTGTCGATGACGGCCGTCCCGTGATCGCCACCTCCGGTTCTGCGAACAGTCGAGCGAGCAGATCGGGTGCCGTCCCCTCGAGCTCGCTCTGTGCGAGCGGGTAGATCGCCATGCGGTGCAGCCGACCGGTCAGCGCCTGCGCGGCTACCGGCAGGGACTCGTGTCGGGCCGACCCCGTGAGGATGAACTGGCCCGGCCGTGTCGACCGGTTGAGCTGCGCCTTGATCGCATCGAGGACGGCCGGTGCGTGCTGGTACTCGTCGATGCAGGTCAGCCCGCTGGAGGCGATCATCGTGGTCGGGTCGGTGAGCGTGGCATCGCGGGTTGCGAGATCGTCCAGATCGAGGAGCTCTCCGTTGAGGTGTTCGGCGAGTGTCCGCAGTGCGGTGGACTTCCCGACGGCTCTCGGTCCCTCCAGAAGGATGACCGGCTCGTCTGTGAGGCGGTCCAGCACGATGCGGAGGATGCGTCGCTCGACCAGGCCTTGGGGCAGATCCATGGTCCGAGCGTAGCGTGAAGTCCCTTTCTCGCGGACCCTGAACCCCTGATTTCGAGGGTATTGAACCCCTGATCTCGTTGAGTTGGGGTTCTCGCCGCCTCGGGCTTCGCATGAAGTTGCTGCGCTGGCGCCCCGGCAATTGGAGCAGAGCGACGGCGGCGCGCCGACCGACAACGGAGCAGAGCAACTCCGCGGAGAGCGAGGCATGGTGGCGGTCTCGACGTGGGACGGCATCGGCGCTGCCGGCTGTGACGCGCTCCGTGCCCTCATGATGGCGCGCGGCATGCCGTGGGGCGCACCGCAGGTGGCCGACCAGCGCTGAGGCGTTGGTGGCGGCACGGTCGCGTCCTCGCGACGCAGCCTCGACCTGGCCAGTCAGACCGCGCTCGAACCTGTCCCGGACAGCTCGGCGCTTGCCTGCGAGAGCAGCGAGACCGGCGTGCGAAGCCTCGCGGGATCGTACGGCCGGGCCTCGGCGAGGCAGCGCGCCGCGAGGTCCCGCATCGCGCCCATCTGCTCGCGTCCTTCGCGCTGCTGGACGTCGATGGGTCCCACGTGCCCACCGAGCTCGGTCGACTTCCCGGCGCGCGTCACGAGCAGACGCCAGTTCGCGAGCAGGTACTGGAAGTCGTTCAGCTGCTTCTCGGCGGCGATCACCTGCTCGGCCACCTCTCGCAGGGCGCCGCTCGTGCCGGTCAGCGAGGCTGTGACGGCCTCGGTGCCTTCCTCGAGCGCACGACAGAGCAGGGGGACGTAGCTGATGCCTTCGGGTGACGCCCGACCCTCCGCGACCTCGACGGCGAACGATGTCGCCATGTCGTTGTGGAGCCGGGCCAGCGCGATCCGGAAGCGCAGCTCCATGACCCAGCCGTGCACGTCCTCCAGTCGCAGCGCGAGGGCCCGGATCTTGGCTCCCAGCTCATCGGAGACGCTCGACATCGCTGAGGCGGTGCGGGTGAGCACGGGGGCGCGGTCCGCGACGATCGCAGACGCGCGGGACGCCGAGCCGGTCGAGGCGCTCAGGCCTGCCAGAGTCGTCATGGCGTCCTTCGAGGCAGCGCTGAGGCTGGCGGCCAGGTCGAGGTAGCCGTCCAGCAGGACGAGGAGCGATGACAGCTCGACGTCGAGCGTGTGTGTCGCTCCGAGGAGTGCGCCAAGCCCTCCGGGCACGTCGGGCCGCTCTGCCGAGAGCTGGGAGAGCGTGGCCCGTGCGGACACCTCGGCGGGCAGGAGGTAGCGCAGGAAGTCGCCGTATCCCGGGAAGCCGAGTCCCGCGAGCTGTTCGGCGATGACCGCCGCGCCGATCCGTGCGGCGGCCGGCCTGCCGTGGCCTTGCTCGCGCGCTGCGTTCTCGATCGCGAGGACCTTCTCGTACACGCCCTTGACGATCTCCCACAGGTCGGGGCGGCAGATCGCCCCGCGCACCGAGAGGAACCCGTCGCCCAGCGGTGTGATCGTCGCGAAGACCCAGTACGCCGAGCCGTCCTTGGCGAGGTTCTTCACGTAGGCGACCATCGGCCGACCTGAGAGCAACCGATCCCACATGATCGTGAACGCACCGGCCGGCATGTCGGGGTGGCGGATGATGTTGTGCGGCGCACCGAGGAGCTCGGAGCGCGAGTAGTGCGACAGCGCGACGAACACGGAGTTCGCGCTCGCGATGATGCCCTTGCGGTCCGTCGTGGAGAAGAACAGTTCGTCGACACCCACAACCCGGTCCGGGTTGGTCGCGGCTGGGTACGTCACTGGGGGGTCCTCTCGCAGGTCCGCCGGCGTCGTTCGGCCAGGTGCCCGTCCATGGTGCACCACCACCGCCGTCGCTCTCAGCCGGACGGTGACGTCAAGCGGGTGAATCGCGCCCTCGTTCGGCCCCAGCGTGGGAGCCACCATGTCTCACCGAGTTCCCCGCACCTGATCATGGCGAAGGGCCCCCTCGTGCATACCTGCAGGTCACGGGCACTAGCGTTGGGCGTCCGGAGTGGAACTGCTACCAGAACTGCCACCCGTCTCCGGCAGTTGGTGAGCATGGTTACGTTGCCCGGCCGTAGCCGAAGACGTGCAGGCTGACGACGTCGATCTCGCGGCGCTGGTCTCCGAAGAACGACCCGAGGCGCACGAGGACCCGGGCGAAGGGATGTTCGCGCGCGGCGCCGGCCTCGTTCCAGTTGGCGTTGGGGACGACGAGGAACAGGTGCTGGGCGTCAGGGGCGATGTGCGTCTTCCAGAGGTCCTTGAGGTCGTGGTTGTTGGTCGTCGTGCCGCCGCGCTCGACCTCGGCGAGGATCCCGCGACCTGGGCCGAGGGCGTAGACGAAGTCCGGTCGAGCGTGGGTGACGAACCCGTCACTCGGAGTGAGGACGACCTCCTCGCGGAATCCGAGGTGCTCCTTCAGGAGCGAGGACACGATCAGTTGGACGGCACTGCTTTGCGCCCGGTGGATGTGCACGAGGTCGATCGCGGCTGCATTGCTCTCCAAGTGCTCGCGGAGTTCGAGTGCGAGTTCGTCCACCTGTTCGAGCTCGGATGCTTCGGCGGGAGTCAGCGCGCTGCGCACGAAGCGCTGATGCCTGATCTCCACGCTCGGAGCTTCACAGCTGCCTCAGCGAGAAGCTAGGGCCGATCGTGTGCGTTCGTGTCGGCACGGCCTCGGGGCGTGACTGCTTGCCTGTCGAAGGAGCGCCCCTGACATCACCTATCGACCGCTAAGTTGTGGGCGCGCCAGTTGCGATCTCGTCGCCGACACACGTCCCAGGCGAAGGTCAGCGTCCCGCAGACGAAGACCCGACAAGCGTCGCCGTTCTGGATCACCGACAAGTCCTATCGACGCTGTGGGTTGAGCCAGAGTGTTCCGGTAGCTGATCCTCAGTGACGGTTGGGACGTCCGATTATTGTTCGGCTCGGAAGTTGCTGCCGAGGTCGGGGCCGGTGCTGAAGTAGTGGCGGAACACGTAGAACAGGGGTTGCCAGCGGCCGGTGTCGACATAGTTCGTGCCAGGAATCACGAGATCGGCGGCCACGTGAACTTGGAGTACGCGGGCTTCGACGATCGCGAATCCTCCCTCGGCCGCCATGTGGATGCCCGTGACGGTGGCTTCCAGTTGCACCGGGCATTCGGCGACGCGGGGCGCTTGGACGAGGTCACTCGGCTGCTCGGTGAGCCCGGCTGCTCGGAACTTGTCCGGTTCGTAACGGAACCGTTCACGTTTGTCGTCGGGCACCGGGTAGCGGCCGGTCAACGGCGCGAGTCGTTCCACGGCTGCCCGCTGCGCCGCCGATGGCAGGTTGATCACCAGATCGGGGCAGCGTTGCAGATTTGGAAGGGTCTGGCCCGTGTCCCCGAAGCCCAGCACCACGGTGTTGCCGAGGTACCAGCTCGACGACATCGGAGCGAGGTTCGCAGTGCCGTCCGGGTTGAGCGTGCTGATCAGCGCAACCGGTGTGCCGAAGTACAGCACGGACGGCTCGATCGTCACGTGCCGCAGACCCGGCTCGATTGTTGCCGTTGCAGGCTGCCCTTCCGGGAGAGATGAGGTCATGTAGCCAGCATCGGTGTCAGACGTTTCGGCCGACGCCGAAATGAACGCCTCCTAGCATTGGGTCATGACCGGGGACGCAGACGTCGCTGGCGTGGCAGCCTTACTGGCCGACCGCGCCCGCGCGGCAATGTGCCTGGCGCTGCTGGACGGGCGGTTTCGCCCGGCGGGGGAACTTGCGCGGCTCGCCGGAGTCAGCGCCTCGACGGCAAGCGAGCACCTCAACCGGCTCCGCACCGGCGGACTGGTCGAAGTGACCGCACAAGGGCGGCACCGCTACTACCACCTCGCCGGCGCCGACGTCGCGGCGGCCGTCGAGGCGCTCAGCGTGCTCGCGGCTCCCGTTCCGGTGCGCTCACTGCGCCAAGCCGCGGCGGGGGAGCGGTTGCGAGCCGGACGCACCTGCTACGACCATCTCGCTGGACAGCTCGGCGTCCGCGTCACCGACACGCTCGTCGCCGCCGGCGTGCTCAGCCCCGAACTCGCCCTCGGCGACCTCGCGCCCCTAGCCCCACTCAACCTCGTGATAACTCCGTCTCGGCACCGGCCCATCGTCCGACCATGCCTCGACTGGACCGAACGTCGCCACCACGTCGCCGGGGCGCTGCCGGCGGCGTTCACGCGCCGCCTGCTCGACCTCGGGTGGCTGCAACGACCCGACAGCGGCCGCGCCATACGCCTGACTTCCGACGGCCGACAACGGCTCGCCGAACTCCTGCCGAGCAAGACCCTCTCCG
>NZ_DASUIR010000130.1:0-34376 GCF_036279715.1 Cellulomonas sp.
TAGTTGATCGCGACGGGCTCGTCGACGAGGCTGCGGCGGCACTCGGACTCGCACGGGTGAGGGCACACGCGACCGCACACCGACGGGAACGGGTTGCGGTCCTTGATGACGTGCACGGCGGCCTGGAAGTTCCCGTCCGCGACATGGCTGAGGTACGTCTGGATGTCGATGTTGGCCGGGCACGTCTCGACGCACGGCGCGACGCAGTCGGCGTTGTGGTCGCAGAGGAGCTGCTGCAGCCGCACCTTGCGGTACTCGACGAGCCGGGGGGAGTGGGTCGTGATGACCATGCCCGGCTTGACCGGCGTCAGGCACGCCTTCACGTCGCGCGGCGCCTCGGCCCCGACCTCGACGACGCACAGACCGCAGTTGCCGTTCGACCGCTCGAGCCGGATGTCGTGGCAGAGCGACGGGACCTCGATGCCCTCCAGCACGAGCGCCTCGAGAATCGTCAGGCCCTCGAAGACCTCGATCTCGCGGCTGTTCACCGTGACGGTGAAGCGGTCGCTCTCAGACAGTTCGCGCACGTCAGACCTCCGTTGGTGTGATCGCGAGCGCAGCAGCAGCTGTCCGCGCCTTCCGCCACCTCACGTGCAGCACGGCGGTGCCGACGCTGGCTCCTGCGAGCACAGTAAGGTCGCGCTTGGGCTTGTTTGCCGGACTTCGGACCTAGGTCGCGGGGTCCCGCCGAGGTGGCTCGCTTCGGCTCAGGCGCGGACGACGTGGACGTCGACGCCGCGTGCGGCGATCCGCTCGAGCTCGTCGGGGTCGGCCGTTTCGTCGGTGACGAGCGTGTGGATCTCGCCGAGGTCGGCCATCTTGGCGAGCGTGACCCGGCCCACCTTGGAGCCGTCGGCGACGACCATCACCCGCTGGGCGTGCGCGACCATCGCGTGGTTGGTGCGCGCCTCGGTCTCGTCGTGCGTCGTGGCTCCGCCCAGGGCGCTGATGCCGTCGGTGCCGAGGATGGCCGTGCCGACGTTGATCGCGTTGAACGTGTTCTCCGCGAGCACCCCGACGGCCTCGTAGGAGCTGGGCCGGACGACTCCGCCGGTCATGATCACCTTGAGGTTGGGCCGCGAGGCGATCGCCATGACCGTGGTCAGGGAGTTCGTCACGATCGCGAGAGCCGGCCGCGCGGCCAGGACTTTCGCGACCTCCGCCGTCGTCGTGCCGCCGGAGAGCGCGATGCTGTAGGGCCCGTCGGGGAGCAGCTCCGCGGCGCGGCGGGCGATGCGCTGCTTCGCCTCGCGGAACTGCGAGTCGCGGAGGCGGACGGGCACCTCCACCTGCGGGGTGGAGACGCGGGCGCCGCCGTGGGTGCGGACGAGGAAGCCCTGCTCCTCCATGTCTGCGAGGTCGCGCCGGACCGTCGCCGCGGACACGTCGAGCTCGCGCGTCAGGGTGGCGAGGCTGACGAAGCCGTCCTCGTCGAGGAGCGAGAGCTCGGCGAGCATGCGTTCGGATCGCTTGTTCGAGATCGCCCGCGGTGCGGATCCGTCGAACGGCAGGTTCGCCACCGGGGTCTCCCTCTGGTCGGCTGGACGCCGGACCGCTCAGTAGAAGTGATCGATTCTCACGAGATCTGCGCATATTCTTGCACGATTTGAGCAGCGCGCAGATGATCGACGCCATGACCAGAGTCGCGTTCATCGGTGCCGGAAGTGTCGTCTTCACACGTCAGCTCGTCGCGGACCTGCTCCGCTTCCCCGAGCTCGCCGACGTCACGTTCGCGCTCCATGACCTCGACCCGGATCGGCTCGCCGTGGCTGAGGGCACGGCGAAACGGCTCAACGAGCAGCTCGGCACCCACGCCACGGTCGTCGCGACCCTCGACCGGCGCGAGGCGCTCGCGGGCGCGGACTTCGTGATCAACATGATCCAGGTCGGCGGCATCGACGCCACGATCAAGGACCTGCGCATCCCCGCCGGCTACGGCCTGCGGCAGACGATCGGCGACACGACCGGCGTCGGTGGCGTGTTCCGTGCCCTGCGCACGTTCCCCGCCCTGACCGCCCTGACCGCGGACATGCGGGAGGTGTGCCCCGACGCGTGGCTCCTCAACTACACGAACCCCATGGCGATGAACGTGTGGTGGGCGTCCGTGGTCGCCCCGGAGATCAAGACCGTCGGGCTGTGCCACAGCGTCTACTGGACCGCGCACGACCTGGCCGAGCTCGTCGGGGTGCCGCTCGAGGAGACGCACTACCGGGCGGCAGGCGTCAACCACCAGGCGTGGCTGCTCGAGTGGACCCACCAGGGCCGCGACCTCTACCCGCTGCTCCGCGAGCGGATCGCCGCCGAGCCCGAGCTCGAGCGCCGCGTCCGCGTCGAGATCTTCCGGCGCATCGGGTACTACCCCACGGAGACGAGTGAGCACTCCTCGGAGTACCTGTCCTGGTTCCTGCGCTCCGACGAGCAGATCGCACGGTTCCGCATCGAGCCGCTCCAGTACATCGGGATCAGCCAGGGGAACGTCGCGGAGTTCGAGACCGCCAAGGTCCTGCTCGCCGGGACGGACCCCTTCCCCGTCGAGGGGGGCGCGGCCGAGTACGCCCCGCAGGTCATCCACTCGATCGTCACCGGGACGCCGCGCGAGATCCACGGGAACGTCGTCAACAACGGCCTCATTGACAACCTGCCCGCGGGTGCCGTCGTCGAGGTCCCGTGCCTCGTCGACGCGAGTGGGCTGCGGCCGGTCCCCATGGGTGCCCTGCCGCCGCAGTGCGCCGCGCAGAACCGGCCCTACCTGTCGGTCGCGGAGCTGACGATCGAGGCTGCCCGACGCGGCGACCCGCGACTCGTGCGGCAGGCCGTCCTCATGGACCCGAACGCGTCCTCCACGCTGCGACCCGAGCAGATCTGGGAGATGTGCGACGACTTGGTCGCCGCGCACGGCGACCTGCTGCCCGAGGCCCTGCGGCAGCCCCTGCCCGCGAGCGGGTTGTGACGCTCGCCCGCACCGGGGACCTCATCGCCGCGGCGGTCAGCGCACGCAGCGCCGTCCTGGCGTTCAACGTCATCACTCTCGAGCACGCCCAGGGCATCGTCGGAGGGCTCGAGCACGCCGGCGCAGCGGGGATCCTCCAGGTCAGCGAGAACGCCGTCCACTTCCACCACGGGCGCATGGAGCCTCTCCTCGCGGCCTGCCGGGAGCTCGCGGACGAGGCGACCGTCCCGGTCGCGATCCACCTCGACCACTTCCAGGACGCCGCCCTCACCGCGAAGGGGATCCGTCTCGCGGCCCGGCTCGGCGTCACGTCCGTCATGGTCGACGCGGCCCACCTGCCCTACACGGACAACGTCGCGGCGACGGCCGCGCTCGCGCAGACGGCGCACCGCGAAGGCCTCTGGGTCGAGGCCGAGCTCGGCGCGATCGGCGGCAAGGCCGGTGCGCACACCCCGGGCGTGCGCACCGATCCGGAGGAGGCGCGCGACTTCGTGGAGCGCACCGGGGTCGACGGTCTCGCCGTGGCCGTCGGGAGCACGCACGCCATGACCTCGGCGGGCGCGAGCGTGGACATCGGGCTGCTCGAGCGGCTGGCCGCCCTGGTGCCCGTTCCGCTCGTGCTGCACGGCTCCTCGGGTGTCACCCCGGACAGCCTCGGTGCGGCGGTCCGCGCGGGTATCCGCAAGGTAAACGTCGGGACCGCCCTCAACGTCGCGTACACCGGCGAGATCCGGCGGCTCCTCGACGGGGACGCGCGGGTCACGGACCCGCGCGCCTACCTGGCGGGGGCCCGAGACGCGGTGTCCGAGTCCGTGCTGCGGCTGTGCTCGCTCGTGCGGCAGCCCTCGCCGCAGCCGTAGCCGTAGCCCAGCCCAGCCCCCGCCAGCCAGCCGCGCGAGCCGGCTGCGGGATCGCCGCTGCCTAGGGAGCCGTCGGCGGGATCGCCGCCCGAGCCAGCAGTCCCGCACCGAGGCACGCGGCGTTGTCGCCCAGCTGAGCGACAACGACATGGGGTTCCTGCTGCCAGACGAGTAGCTCGTGGAGCCGGCTGCGCAGCGGACCCAGCAGCGCCTCGCCGGCGTGGGAGAGGCCGCCGCCGATGACGATCAGCTCCGGGGCGAGCAGCGACGTGTAGGTCGCCAGAGCCCGCGCGAGGGCGTCGACCGCCTCGCCCCAGACGGTCGCCGCAGCCCGGTCGCCGGCGACCATCAGGTCCAGCACCTCCCGGCCGCCGGCGGCGGATCCGCCGGTCACCCGGTTGTACCGCTTCGCGATGGCGGCTCCGGAGGCGACGGCCTCGAGGCATCCGTGGGCACCGCAGGCGCAGTCCTCCCCGGAACCGACGTCGGTGTGGCCGATCTCGCCGCCGTACTTGTTCTCGATGAGGCAGCCGGCCACGAACATCGCGCCGGAGATGCCCGTCCCGATCGGCAGGAAGAGGACGTCGTCGACCCCGCGGGCAGCGCCGAGGGCGCGTTCGGCGAGGCCGCCCGCACGGACATCGTGACCGAAGCCGACGGGGAGCCCGCTCCGTGCGACGACGCGCTCGCGGAACGGCACGTCACGCCACTCGATGTTCTCGGAGTACACCGCGACGCCGGCACGGTCGTCGACGAGCCCCGGCACGACGAGCCCGACCGCGACGGCACCGTCGGCGTGGACCAGCAGCTCATCGACGGCACTCAGCACCGCGGCGACGACGGCGTCGGGCCCCTCGCTCCGCGGCGTCGGCCAGCGGTAGAGGTCCACGACCCGGTTGTCCGCGTCCAGGACGGCACCCTTCATCGCGGTGCCGCCGACGTCGAGCGCGACCACCCGGCGGCTGCCGATCGCGCCGTTCATGCGGCGACCGCGGCAACCGCGGCGAATCGCGCGAGCCAGACGGGGTCGGCGGCGACCGCGTCGTCGAGGATGGCTCGCGCCGTCGCGGAGTCGGGGACGAGCGGGTCGAGCAGGAGAGCCTGCAGCGCGCGCTCACGGTCGCCCAGCACGGCCGCCTGCACGGTCAGCTCCTGCTGGTGCGCGCGCGCGGTGAGGACCGCGGCGATCGCGTCGGGCAGCGGCCCGACTGCCAGCCCGGTGATCCCGGCGGCACCGACCACCGCGGGGACCTCGACCACCGCGGTGGGCGGCAGGTTCGAGATCTTGCCGTCGTTCGGGAGGTTGACCGCCATCTCGACGTGGTCACGTCCACTCACGATGGCCTCAGCGATCGACACGAGACGTTCCGCCTCCTGGTTGTCGGGCACGTTCAGCGGCTCGACGCCGCTCGCCTGGGCCCGCAGGTGCTCCCAGAGGTCGTCCTTCTCGGCGATGTACTCCAGCGTCATGTCCTGACCACCCTGCAGCCCCCAGCCCAGGTAACCCGCCGGGGCACCCCGGAGGTAGTCGGAGAAGAACTCGGCGACGTGCCGGTCACCCGGAGCCGGGTACCGGCCGAACATGCGCAGCAGGTCCGCCGACACCGCAGCGTGCACGCCCTCGCGCCGGTTGGACGGCGCGGCACGGTCGCCGCCGCGCTCGGCCACGAGCTCCCGGAGACGAGGGTAGAGGTCGACGCCGTCGGTACGGATGTCCAGCAGCCAGCACAGGTGGTTGAGCCCCGCGAAGACCGCGTGCACAGTGTCCGGCTCGAGCCCGAGGTCGGCGGCGAGCGCGGACCTCGTGTGCATGGTCCCGTGGCACAGCCCGATGGTGGAGACGTCGGTGTGCTTGGTGATGGCCCGGACGTTGGCCGTCAGCGGGTTGGTGTAGTTGACCAGCCACGCCGCCGGGGCCACGTCCGCGACGTCCTCGGCGATGGCGACGAGCTCGGGGATGTGCCGCAGCGCCCGCAGCACGCCACCGGGCCCGACGCTGTCGCCGACGGTCTGCTGGATGCCATACCTGGCCGGGATGTCCAGGTCCGCACGCCACCCCTCGGCCGAGCCGACGGCGATCGTCGTCGTCACGAAGCGTGCACCGACGAGCGCCTCCCGACGATCGGCGCTCGCCTCGACACGCATGCCGGACCCGAGGTGCGTGGCGATCCGGCGCCCGAGGGTGGCCATCGTCTCGGCCGCCTCGGCGTTGACGTCGACCAGGCGCACGGTGAAGTCCTCGAACGCCGGCGAGGAGGCCAGGTCGCGCAGCAGGCCCGGTGTGAACACCGTGCTCCCGGCGCCGACGAGGACGACGACGTCCCGCTCCGCCCTCACTTCACGCTCCCGGTCAGCAGCCCGCTCACGATGTACTTGTTCAGGGTGACCGCGATGACCGCGGGCACCGCCATGGCCAGGACACCGGCCGCGCTGAGCAGCGTGAACGGCACGACGTGCCGGCCCTGGAGCGCCGCGATGACGACCGTCAGCGGCTGGGTCGAGAGGTCGCTCGACAGCACCAGCGGGAACAGGAACTGACCCCACGCGAAGAGGAACGTGATGATGGCCGTCGAGATGATCCCGGGCCGCGCCAACGGGATCACCACGTGCCAGAGAACCTGCATGCGGCTGGCTCCGTCCACCTGCCCCGCCTCCTCGATCGCGACGGGGAGGCTCGACATGTAGTTGTAGAGGATCCAGGTCGCGAGCGGCAGGAACCCGGACACGTACACGAGGATGATCCCGGTGTAGGTGTTGACGAGCCCGAAGTTCGTGAGGATCTGGTACAGCGGGATCAGCGTCGTGTAGGCGGGGAACGCCATCGTGGCCAGCACGCCGTAGAACAGGACGTTGCGTCCACGGAACGTCATCCGGGCGAACGCATAGGCCGCCAGCGTCGACAGCACCACCGTGACGATCGTGGCCACACCGCACTCGATGAAGATGTTCAGCGACGAGCGGCGGACCGCGTCGGGCAGCTCGCCCGTGCCGCTGAGCAGGGAGATGTAGTTCTTGATCGTCGGGGTCGGCGGCAGGTAGTGGGCGGGCTTCGAGGTGATCTGCGCGCCGGTCTGCAGGCTTGCGTTCACGGCCCAGTAGACCGGGACCAACGACCACAGCAGGATGAACAGCACACCGGTCCGGCGGAGCCAGGGACTACGTCGCTTCATCAGAACTCCACCGCTCGGTACACCAGCTTCAGGACCCCGAACGACATCACGAGGGTCGCGACCGTGATCAGCAACGACAGGGCGTACCCCTCGCCGAAGTCCAGGTTCTGGAAGCTGATGAAGTAGGTCTGCATGTTCAGCGACGCCCCCGTCGGGGCCGCGCCGTTGAGCACGTACGGCTGGTCGAAGACGTTCAGCGTGACGATCACGGCCTGCACCATCGCCACCGTGATCCCGGGCCGGACGAGCGGCAGCGTGATCCGGCGGAACGTGGACCAGGTCGAGCAGCCGTCGAGGTTCGCGGCCTCGTACACGTCGCCGGGGATGTTCTGCAGCGACGCGAGCACGAGCAGCGTGGACAGCGGCGTGATCTGCCAGATCTGCACCAGCTCGATGGCCACGATGGTGACGAGCCGGTTCTGACCGAGGAACACCTGGTAGTGGTCGATCAGGTGGAACGACGTCAGGACGCTGTTGAGCAGCCCGGCGTTGCTGTCCCAGATGGTGCTCCAGACGATCGCGGACACGACCCCGGGCAGCGCCCACGGCAGGATCAGCACCGCGATGAGCACGCCCCGCCCGGCGAACTTCTTCTGCAGGGTGACGGCCATCGCGATGGCCAGCACGGTCGACACGAGCACACCGATCAGCACGTACAGCGTGGTGTTGCCGATCGTCGTGCGGACCGCGGCGTCGCTGAACAGGTTCCGGAAGTTGTCCAGCCCCGAGAACCGGGTCGGCGGGTCGAGCGGCTGCATCCGGAAGAACGCTCCACCGATCGTGAACGCCGCCGGCACGATCGCCAGCCCGACGATGAACAGGGTGAGCGGCGTGACCAGCGCGTAGGGGAGCAGGTCGAACGGACGCCGCCGGCGCCTGCTCTCGGGGGGCCGCGGCCCGCCGTCAGCCCCCACGGCTGACGGCGAACCCGCGGGATGGATTCCGATGCTCATTGCCCTGCTCCGCGTCTGCGCCGGGTGACGAGGGACCTCATGAGCCGCTCGACTGCTTGTTGGCTGTGTCGACGATCGCCTTGATCGCGTCGTCGACGCTGATCGATCCGGTGGCTGCGCTGTGCAGGTTGGTGTAGACGGCACGGGAGAACTCGGCGTACCAGACCGGTGCGCCCTCGGGGAACACGGGCTTGGCGCTGTTCTTGAGCATGTCGCTCAGCTCGGCACCGCCGATCAGGTTCCCCTTGGTCGTCAGGTCCTGGACGGCGCTGAGCCGCGAGGGGATGGCGTAGTTCGGCATCACCTTGTCCGCTCCGTTGGCCCCGGCGAAGTCCGACTGCTGCTGGGCCGACGTGAACCACTCGATGAACTTGGCTGCCGCGGCCGGGTACTTCGCCGAGCGCGGGATGCCGATGCCGTCGGGGTTGCCGAGGTTCGGTCCGGCGCCGCTCGCTCCCGGTGTGGCCAGGTACTTGACCTGTCCGACCACGCTCGAGGAGTCAGGGACGTCGTAGAGCGTCCCGACCATCCCGGAGTAGTCGGAGAACGTGCTCGCGACGGTGCCCTTGGCCATGAGGGTCTGCTCGCCCTGGCTGTCGCTGACGTTGATGTTCCCCGGCGGCACGAGGCCGCTCTGGAGCGCGTCGATCATCCACTTCGCCGCCTTGTAGCCGGCCGTGTCCGGGGTGGAGAACTGGGGCTTGCCGTTGCCGTCCAGGACCGTGCCGCCGAACGCCGCAGTCGTCTGGTACCAGTACGTGGAGAGCCCCTCGGCTGCGGCGAACGGGATGCTGAGCGGGTTCTCGACGACGCCCTTGTCCTTGATCTGGCGGAGGTCCTTCGTGTACTCGTCCATGGTGGTGGGCATCGTGTCGATGCCGGCCTTGGCGAACAGGTCCTTGTTGACCGTGGTGACCATGAACGACGCGTCGAACGGGATGCCGATCACGTGCCCGCCGGAGGTGAAGGAGCTCAGCTGCGGCATGTCCGCCGTCAGCGCCTTGGTGTCAAGGTAGTCCTCCAGGGGGAAGAACCAGTTGAGCTTGCCGAGCTGGCCGACGCGGGACCAGTCGACGTCGGTGGCGTCGGCGAAGTAGGTGTTGGCCGTCGCGGCGGCGGTGATCTTCGTCTGCAGGCTGTCCCAGTCGATGTTCGACCACTGGACGGTGATGCCCGTGTCCTTGGTGAACTGGTCCAGAGCCGCCTGCGGCGGGGCGGGGTTCATCAGCGCGACGGTGATCGTCACGCCCTTCGTCTCGGTCGACGCGGCGCTCTTGCCCCCGGAGCATCCGGTGACGAGCAGGCTCAGGGTTGCTGCGCCGGCAACGATCGCGGCCGCCCTCGTGGTGTTCAGCTGACGGGTCATCTGCTGGCCTTTCGGTTCGTGACGTGGTCTGGGGTCGATCGGGCGGTCAGAGCTGCGGCGGAAGCGCGTGGATCGTCACCCCCTCGACGACGCGGTTGACCGCGCCCGAGGGGAAGGGGTTGTCGGGTGTCCGGCCCAGGGCGAGCGAGAAGTGCAGGCCGATCAGCTGCGCGCAGACGACGAGCGGGAGTGCGAGGGCCGCGTCGACGACGTCGTCCAGGCCGTCGATCTGCCACAGGTCGAGGTCGGCGAGGCCGTCCCTGTCGCCGGCGCCGATGGCGACGACATTCCCCGTGCCGAGAGACCGGCGCAGCTCGTCGGCGATGTCCAGGTCGTACTGGCGTGTGTACGGGTCGTTCGAGAGGTAGACGAGCGCGAGGGTGCTGCCGTCGAGCACGGCCTTCGGTCCGTGCCGGAAGCCGAGCGCCGAGTCGAAGTAGGAGACGACGCCGCCGGCGCTGAGCTCGAGGAGCTTGAGCGCGGACTCCCGGGCGAGCCCCGCGAGCGACCCGCTGCCGAGGTAGACGGCGCGGCCGTAGCCCCGGCGTGCCAGCTCACCGGCTGCCGCGCCCCGCGTGGCCAGGACCTGCTCGGCTGCGACCGCCAACCGCGCGGCCAGCCCGTCGTCGACCGCTGACCCCGCGAGGGTGAGCCAGGTCGCGAGCGTCATGCACGTGAAGCTCGACGTCATCGCGAAGCCCTCGTCGTTCGCTCCGTCGGGCATGAGCAGCACGAGGGATCGCGCGGTCCCCGTGTGGCGCCGGTAGAGCTCGCCCTCGGGGTTGCAGGTGACGACGAGGTGATGCACCTCGGTGAGGCACTGCTCGGCGAGCTCGGTGGCCGCGACGCTCTCGGGGCTGTCGCCGGACCGGGCGAACGACACGAGCAGCGTCGGACGGTCCTCGGCGAAGCACTCGCGTGGGTTGGACACGATGTCGGTCGTGGGGACGGCGTCGACGCGGCGCCTGAGCTGCCGGGTCAACGCCGGCGCGAGGATCTCGCCGGCGAAGGCCGAGGTGCCGGCCCCGGTCAGGACGATCCGCAGCTCAGGACGCGCGAGCAGCGGGTCGAGGAACGCGCTGTTCGTCGCGCGGTCGGCGACCGCCGTGCGGCCGACCTCCCGCCAGAGGACCGGCTGCTGGAAGATCTCCCGTGCGGTCTGCTCGGCACCGCGTTCACTCAGCTCCGGAAGCGTGTAGCCGAATGACGTGTTGATCACGATGCCCTCCTCAGGGACGGGTTGCAGGCGAGCGAGTAGGTGCGCAGGACGTCACGGACGCTGTCGATGACCAGCGCGGTGGGCTCTGCGGCAAGCTCGCCGCGACGGACGCGGGCGTACTGGTTCGGCAGGTACTGGCTCAGCATGGGCAACGGGATGTCGACGGAGGCGAGGTTGGCCAGCAGCCGCGACTCTGCGGCATGGATCTCGGGATCGGGCCAGTAGTAGCGGACGCGGTCGCTGTAGCTGTAGTACCGGGCGAGGTGTTGGTCCCGCTCGTCACCGTCGTAGTAGCCCTGCCACCACTGCGGCTGGTCCAGCATCCGCCGCTCGACGACCTCGACGAGGTGCGAGCGGTCCGCAGCGTCGACCAGCTCGTCCTCGATGGCGGCCAGGGCGAAGAGGGCCTCCCGGAGCGCGAACGTCAGCCCCGGCCCGACCTTGAGCACCGCCCAGTGGTCCTCGACGAGCTCGGTGAGCCGCTCGGCCGTCTGGTAGTCGGTGGAGTGCGCCTCGAAGACGAGGTTGGGGTGCTCGTCGACGACGTGCTGGAGCTCCTGGGTGCGGTTGCGCTGGTAGTCGACGACGCGGAGGTGGTCGAACTCGACGCCGGGCTGGACGACCAGACCGATCACCCGGTTCCAGGCCGACCCGATCCCCGCGTCGTCGAACGCCTTCTGGTGGCGCGCGATCGTGGCGCGCGCAGCCTCGCTCGACGTGGGCGCGAGGGTGTCGATGGTCTCGTGGGCGCCGCCCGGGACGGGCACCTCCGTGCCGACGACGTAGAGCAGGGTGCTGGCCCCGTGCTCGCGCACCGCGGTGGCCTCGGCCACCCTGGCCAGCCGGGCCGCCCGCTCGGCGACGAGGTCGTCCGTGAGGGGTGACGGGTCGCCGGCGCACGGCATGCTGCAGTCCAGGTGGATCTTCGTGAAGCCGGCTGCGACGTAGGCCTCGACGAGGGCCTCGGCCCGGTTCATGGCCTCCTCCGGCCCGAGCTGGCGCCACGTGTTGGGGCCGAGGTGGTCGCCCCCGAGGACCACGCGGCGGCGCGGCAGCCCGCGGCGGTCCGCGATCCCGTGCACGAGGTCGCGGAAGTCGGCCGGCTTCATCCCGGTGTACCCGCCGAACTGGTCGACCTGGTTCGACGTGGCCTCGACGAGGACGGCGGTGCCGTCCTCGAGCGCCTGCAGCACGGCGGCCTCGAGCACCAACGGGTGGGCCGAGCAGACCGACGTGACGCCGACCGCCTCGCCCGCCTTGTGACTGCGCACGGTGTCCAAGAGATAGTCGCCCACGATGCTCCACTTCCGACAGGGAGGAAGCACCACTGACCGTCCAGTGCGCTTCTTCACCGAAACTGCGATGACCGCGGTCTTCACGCCGTCCGGCAGGGCTGGTGCGCCTCTCCAGAGGGCGACTCTGACCCTGGTGTTGAGGATCGTTGTTCTGCTCAACCCGCGCAAGGAAATGCGCAGTATCCGCGGCAAGTGATCACTTTGACTGAGCGAAGCCGGTCTGAACCGGCGAAGACGGTGCGGAGATCCGACTTCGTCAGCCGGGGACCGAGGAGGGCACGGACGCCATCGTCGAGCTCGCGTCGATCGGCCCCGGGGGTCGCGACCTCACGCGCCGCCGACCCAGCGCTAGCGACCTCAGGCGCCGCCGACCCAGCGGTACTCGACCTCAGGACGCCCTGCGCTGCCGTACCGCGAACGCCGGACGACGAGCCCGGCGTCGGCGAGGTGCTCGAGATAGCGACGCGCGGTGACGCGGGATGCCCCGACCTGTCCAGCGACCTCGGCGGACGAGCGTGCCTCGACGGCCGACCGCAGCACCCCGACCACGGCATCCAGGGATTCGCGGCTCATCCCCTTGGGGAGGCTCGACGGATCATGTCCGCGCAGGGTGGCGAAGATCCCGTCGACCTCGTGCTGCCCGCTCGCGACGTCCCCGATGAGTCGGCCGCGGTACGCGGCGTAGCGCTCGAGCTTGTCCCGCAGCGCTGCGAACGTGAACGGCTTCAGCAGGTACTGCACGACGCCCTGCGAGACGGCCGCGCGCACGACCTCGAGGTCGCGGGCTGAGGTGACGGCGATGACGTCGGCGCGATGACCTGAGGTCCGCATCGCACGCACCACACCGAGGCCGTTGAGACCGGGTGGGAGGTGCAGGTCGAGCAGCACCAGGTCGACCGCGGACTCGGGCGATCCCAGCAGGCGCAGCGCTCCGGCACCGTCGTGCGCCACGCCGCGGACCACGAACCCCGGTACCCGTTCGACGTACGCCCGGTGGGCCTCGGCAGCGACGGGCTCGTCCTCCACGATCAGGACCCCGATCTCGCTCATCGCACGACCTCCACCGCGATCGGCAGCCGGACGGTGAACACGGCGCCGAGATACGGGTCGTCGCCGGTACCCCGGACCTCGACCGTGCCGTGATGCCGGTGGGCCGTCTGACCGACCAGGGCGAGGCCGAGCCCGTGGCCCACCAGTCGCTGGTCCGTCTTGGTCGACCACCCGCGAGTGAACGCGAGTGCGGCCGTCTCGTCGTCCAGACCGGGACCGGTGTCGCTGACCTGCAGCACGACGACGCTGGCGATGCCCCCCTCGGACCGTGAGTCCTCGACCCAGCCGCTGAACCGCACCCGGCGCAGGCCGGGCACGGAGGCTGCTGCGTCGATCGCGTTGTCGAGCAGGTTGCCGACCACGGTGACCATGTCACGGGCCGGGAGCATGCCTTCGGGGACCGAGGTCGCAGGGTCCACCTCGAGCTCGACACCCCGCTCGTTGGCCTCGGCCGCCTTGCCGAGCAGGAGCGCGGCCAGGACGGGCTCGTCAACGGCGCCGACGACCAGGTCGGTCAGCCGCTGGGCCGCGGCGAGCTCGACCGTGGCGAAGTCGAGCGCCTGGTCGGTGCGTCCCAGCTCGATCAGGCTGATCACGCTGTGCAGGCGGTTCGCCGCCTCGTGCGCCTGCGAGCGCAGCGCCTCTGTCAGACCGCGCGCCGAGTTCAGCTCGCCGGTCAGTGCCTGCAGATCGGTGTGGTCACGCAGCGTGAGGACGGTGCCGAGCTCGCGGCCTTCCCAGCGCGCCGGCGCCTGGTTGACGACCAGGACCCGGTTCGTGGTCAGCTGGATCGCATCCTGGACCCTGGTCCCACCAGCCAGGGACGCGGTCATCGGCGCGGGCAGCCCCAGCTCGTCGAGGCGGCGCCCCTCCCAGTCGGGGCCCAGATCGAGCAGTCGGCAGGCCTCGTCGTTGGCGAGCACGAGGCGGCCCTGCAGGTCGAGGAGCACGAGCCCCTCGCGCACCGCGTGCAGCACGGCGTCGTAGAACTCGTACATCCGCCCGAGCTCGTCCGGCCCCAGGCCGTGGGTCTGACGACGGAGCCGGCGCGCGACCAGCACGGCGCCGAACGCGGCCAGGATCAGCGCGACGGCACCAGCCCCCAGCAACCGGGGCACCTGCTGTGCCAGGTCGCGCGAGACCGTGCCACGGGTGACGCCGACGGAGACGAGCCCCACCACGGAGCCGCCCTCGGACCTGACCGGCACGACGGCGCGCTCGGAGGGCCCGAGGGTGCCCGTGTACGTCTCGAGGACCACGCCCCCAGCGAGCGCCGCGTCGATGTGGCCGATGAACGGCTGGCCGATCAGGCTGGCGTTGGGGTGCGAGTAGCGCGTGCGATCGGTGCCCATCACGACGACGAAGTCGGTCGCGGTGTCGTGCCGGACCTGTTCGGCCAGCGGCTGCAGGACCGTCGACGGGTCGGGCGTCGTGAGTGCGGCCCGCACCTGCGGGGACGCTGCGACGGCCCGGGCGACGGCGAGGACCCGGCTCCGGCTGGCCTCCTGGCTGTTCTCCCGGGCCTGCAGGTAGGCCGCAGCCACTCCGGCCAGCAGCACGACCGCCACGACGATCAGCTGCAGCGTGAAGACCTGCCACGCCACGCTCCACCGTCGAGGATCCACGCGAGTGCGCATGCCCCAGTGTGCGTCGGGTGCGGCGGTCCGCGGTGAACGCAATGAACGCAATCGTGACCCAGATCACAAACGGGACCACCCTCGGGGGCACGCAGACCCCAGCCCTGGAGGTACATGATGACCAGCTCAGTCGCAGCGTCGCGACCGCCCCGCACCCCCGTCGACCCGCCGGCCTCCGGGTCGCCCGGTCGACGCGACAAGACGCACGTGCTCTATCTCGCCGTGATCGTCGCGGTGGTGCTCGGCATCGCGGTCGGCTTCGCCTTCCCCGGGAAGGACGGGTTCGCCGTCCGACTCCAGCCGCTCGGTACGGGCTTCGTCAGCCTGATCAAGATGATGATCACCCCGATCATCTTCGTCACGATCGTGCTGGGCATCGGATCGGTCCGGAAGGCCGCGAGCGTCGGCAGGGTCGGTGGACTCGCGCTCGGCTACTTCATGGTGATGTCGACGTTCGCGCTCGGGATCGGCCTGGTCGTGGGCAACCTCGTCAAGCCCGGCGCGGGGCTCAACCTGACCCCTGCGGTCGCCAAGGCGGGGCAGGCCCAGGCGGGAACCGGAGCCGAGACGACCACCCAGTTCCTGCTCGGGCTCATCCCGAAGACGCTGATCTCGGCGCTGACCGAGGGCCAGGTCCTGCAGACCCTCGTCGTGGCACTCCTCGTCGGCTTCGCCGTGCAGTCGATGGGCTCGCGAGGCGTGCCGGTCCTGCACGGCATCAGCAGCATGCAGAAGGTCGTCTTCAAGGTCCTGGCGATGATCATGTGGGTCGCGCCGGTCGGTGCGTTCGGCGCGATCGCGGCCGTCGTCGGTGCGACCGGCGTCGACGCCCTGCTCAGCCTCGGCAAGGTCATGGTCGGCTTCTACATCACGTGCGTGCTGTTCGTGATCCTCGTGCTCGGCACGATCCTGCGCCTCACCTCCGGCATCTCGATCCTCCGGCTCCTGAAGTACCTCGGCCGGGAGTTCCTCATCATCGTCTCGACGTCGTCGTCCGAGAGCGCGTTGCCCCGGCTGATCGGCAAGATGGAGCACCTCGGCGTCTCCCGCCCGGTCGTCGGCGTCGTGGTCCCGACCGGCTACTCGTTCAACCTGGACGGCACGGCGATCTACCTGACGATGGCCTCGCTCTTCGTCGCCGAGGCGTTGCACAAGCCGTTCGCTCTGGGCGAGCAGATCTCGCTCCTGGTGTTCATGATCATCGCGTCCAAGGGTGCCGCGGGGGTCTCCGGTGCCGGCCTGGCCACGCTGGCCGGTGGTCTGCAGTCCTACCGGCCAGACCTGCTCGACGGCGTCGGCATGATCGTCGGGATCGACCGCTTCATGAGCGAGGCCCGCGCCGTGACGAACTTCGCCGGCAATGCGGTGGCGACGGTCGTGGTCGGCAGCTGGACGGGTCAGTTCGACAGGAGCCAGGCCGAGCGCGTGCTGAGCGGCCGGGACCCGTTCGACGAGGTCGCCTTCGCGTCCGGTGACGACCTTGACGGTGGTGCCTGGGACGACGCGCCCGCCGAGGCTGAGGTTGTCGGCTCTCCGGCGCTGGCGGCTGCTGGCCGCTGATCCACCGGGACCGCATCGAAGGACCAGCGTCGGCGACCCGGCGCTGGTCCTTCGATCGTCAGCAGCGTCAGGGCATGATCTCGAAGGCGATCCGCAGCGCGGCGTCCGCGCGCTCCTGGACGGTCCCGCCGAGCTCGGCCGCACCCTTGCCGGCGACCAGGATCGTCATGATGGCGATCCGCGCCCGGAGTCGGTCCTCGAGCGTCGCGTCGGGAGGGGTGCACGCGCGCGCGAGCTCCTCCTTGTAGCGGTGCACGACGTCGGTGGCCTGCGGCAGCGAGGTGAGTGACGCCTCGTTCTGCTGCACGCATCGCATGAGGTCGCCGACGCCGCTCTGCGCGAGAGCCGCGAGGCGGCGCAGCAGCTCCTGGCGCCGCTCACGGGTCGAGGGCGCGGAGCCGGCCCAGGCGACGAGGTCGTCGACGGACTTCCCGATGTCGGTGACCAGGGACTCGAGGATGTTCTCCTTGGTCCGGAAGTGGTAGTACAGCGCGGCCTTCGTGACGCCGAGGTCCTCGGCGATCTCCCGCAGGGACGTCTTGTCGTAGCCGTCCTCGGTGAAGCGGCACAGCGCGACCCGCTGGATCTCGCTGCGTGTGTCGCCGCGGCGACGGGTGTCCGCCTCCATGTGCCGTCATCTCCTGTTCGCGACTGCCCATCGTACTTACTTGACGACCGGCAAGTATGGATCTATCTTCGAGTCTACAACTTGCCGGCCGGCAAGTAGATGAGCACTACGTCACAGGTCGCTCCGCCACCTGACGAGAGCCACCCGGCCCCACATCGAGCGTCGCTGCTCTCCCCACCTTTCCAGGAAGGTCCTCTCATGGACTCTGCCACGCCCACGTCCGCGGCGATCCACGCGCCGCGCGACACTGCGCCCGACCCCCGCCGCTGGTGGGGACTCGCGGTCATCGCCCTCGCCCAGCTCATGGTCGTGCTCGACATGACCATCGTGAACATCGCACTGCCGTCCGCCCAGTCCGACCTCGGCATCAGCGACGCCGACCGGCAGTGGGTCGTCACGGCCTACACGCTGGCCTTCGGCGGGCTGCTGCTCCTCGGCGGCCGGGTCGGCGACCTCATCGGGCGTCGCCGCGCCCTGATCATCGGGCTGCTCGGCTTCGCCGGCGCGTCGGCCCTCGGCGGGATCGCCGCGTCCGGCGGCATGCTGCTCGCCGCGCGAGGCCTCCAGGGGGTCTTCGCAGCCCTCCTGGCACCCGCCGCCCTGTCCCTCGTGAGCACCACGTTCACGGAGCCGCACGAGCGCGCCCGCGCGTTCGGCATCTACGGCGCCATCGCAGGTGGCGGCAGCGCGATCGGCCTGATCACCGGCGGTCTGCTCACGGAGTACCTGAGCTGGCGCTGGACCCTTCTCGTCAACGCACCGATCGCGATCGTCGCGGTGATCGGGGCGCGAGTGTTCCTGCACGACCGGCGCCGGGACAGCGAGTCGCGGCTCGACGTCGTCGGTGCCGTGCTGGCCAGCGCCGGGCTGCTCTCGATCGTCTACGGCCTGAGCGAGGCCGAGCAGCACGGCTGGACCTCCGGGCTCGTCCTGTCGCTGCTCGCCGGCGGACTGGCGCTGCTCGCACTGTTCGTCGTGGCCGAGGGTCGCGTCGCACACCCGCTGCTGCCGATGCGCGTCCTGCGTGACCGCAACCGGGCCGGCGCGCTGCTCAGCGTCGGGCTCGTCACGGTCGGCATGTTCGGCATGTTCCTGTTCCTGACCTACTACCTGCAGGTCACCCTCGGCTACTCGCCGGTGCGCACCGGACTGGCGTTCCTGCCGATGACCGCCGGCATGATGACCGGCGCCGTCGGGATCGCGAGCCGCCTGCTCCCGCGGGTACCTGCTCGCATGATCATGGTGCCCGGACTGCTCGTCGCGGCGACCGGGCTCGTCCTGCTGACCCGCATCCAGGTCGACTCCAGCTACGTGACGCACGTCCTGCCGTCGCTGCTCCTGCTCGGGATCGGCATGGGCTCGACATTCATGCCCGCGATGAGCACGGCGACCTTCGGTGTCGCACCGCGGGACGCCGGGGTCGCCTCGGCGATGGTCAACACGTCGCAGCAGGTCGGTGGATCGATCGGGATCGCCCTGCTGAACACCGTCGCCACGTCGGCCACGGCGCACTACCTGACCACGCACGGCACGAGCCAGCTCGCCATGGCGACCGGCGTCGTGCACGGGTTCTCCGTCGCGATCTGGTGGGCCGTCGGGTTCGTGCTCGCCGCGGCCGTGATCGCGAGCGTGCTCGTCACGGCTCGGCCCGCCGCGACCCGCACCGACGTCGAGGTCGCCGAGGAGCGGGTGCCGGTCCTCGTGTGAGGCGCCCGGCCCGCCGCGGCGGACGGGGGTGAACGCGAGCGGGGCGACGCCTGAACCAGGCGTCGCCCCGCTCGGCGTGCGTCGGCGTCCCTACTCGGGCGGCTCCGTCGCGAGGGCCTCCATGATCGGCTGCAGCTCGAGCCACCACTGGTCGACCGGCCGGCGGAACTGCGCGTCGACGAGGTCGGTCATGGCCTTCATCGGCACGGTGGCCAGGGCCCCCTCGTCAAGCCCGACGAAGCCCCAGTCCCGCTTGCCCGCGACGATCTCGCCCGAGAGCCAGTCCACGCAGTACGCGGCGAGCCGGGTCGCGTGGACGCGGTCATAGGGGGTGGGGTTGCCGCCCTGCTGCAGGTGGCCGAGGACCATCGGCCGTACGTCGAAGTGGCCGCCCGACTCCTCCGTGAACAGCTGGCAGAGGAACTCGGTCGTGTACCCCACGCTCGCGGCCTCGTTGCGGATCGCCAGGTGGAAGCTCCGGCCGGCCGCGAAGCCCGCCACCATCTTCCTGACGTCCTCCGTGAGGTCAGCGAGGTGCACGCCCTGCTCGTGCAGGTAGACGCGCTCGGCACCGACGGACAGCGCGCCCATGAACGCGAGGTAGCCGCAGTACCGGCCCATGACCTCGACGACGAAGCACCGGCGCGACGCCATCGCCGACTGCTTCAGCCGGTCCACCGAGCTGACGATGGAGCACAGCGCCGTGTCGGCGCCGATGGCCATGTCCCAGCCGGGCAGGTTGTTGTCGATGGTCGTGGGCAGGCAGATGACGGGGATCTGGAACCCGGGGTAGCGGTCCCGCTCCTGGAGCATCCGGTGGATCGTCTCGTAGGCCCGGTGCCCACCGATCACGAGGAGCGCCTGGATGTCGTGGTTCTCGAGCGCGCGGCTCACCGCGTAGTACTGCTCGACCCCGGGCGCCGCCCGGCTCGTGCCGAGCTCAGCACCGCCGATGCCCACCCAGCCGTCGACGTCGCCCCAGGTCAGCTCGCTCACGTCGCCGTCGATGAGGCCCTGGAAGCTGCCCTGCACGCCGAGCATCGTGTGCCCCTTGGACAGGCCGAAGCGCACGGCCGCTCGCACGGCGGTGTTCATGCCCGGCGCGAGCCCACCCGCGTGCACGATGGCGATCCGCGAACCCGGCGGCAGGTCCGACGGGGCCACCTGGGCGATGCGCTGGAAGACCTGCACCATCTCGCTGAACGACGAGCCGCGGGCAGCCATCGCGCCCTCGTAGTCGCCGGCGTCGATCAGCCCGGGGATGTCCCGGGTGCGCTGGACCGCCTCCATGAGCGGGGTCCGTTGCACCCGGTTGTTGCGCACGCCGATGAGCTGCGGCTCGTCGTCGGGACCGGCCCCGAGGACCTCCATCGCCGCCGCGTGGCCGACGAGGGTCGGCATCCACCGGTCGTACGCGCTGGGCGTACCGCCTCGTTGCACGTGACCGAGGATCGTGACCCGGGTGTCCTCACCGAGTCGCTCCTCGAGCAGGTCGCGGACGCCCTGGCTGGTGATGGGTTCGCCGGTCCGGGACCGGGCGCCCTCGGCCACGATGACGATCGAGTCGCGTCGGCCGGCAGCGCGACCCGCACGCAGGCGGGCGCACATCTTGTCCTCCCAGCCGTCCGGCGGCGGGTTCTCCGGGATGAGCACGTAGTCGGCGCCGCCGGCGATCGCGCTCATCAGGGCGAGGTAGCCGCAGTGGCGGCCCATGACCTCGACGACGAACGACCGCTGATGGCTCGCCGCGGTGCTCGAGAGCGCGTCGATCGCCTCGATGATCCGGTGCAGGGCCGTGTCGGCACCCACCGTCATGTCGGTGCCGACCATGTCGTTGTCGATCGAGCCGACGACGCCCGCCACCATCAGGCTGCCGTGCCGCAGGGCCTGCTCCGCGGTGATCTCGCCCGCCGCGACGAGCTCGGCGAGCAGGCCGGTCCACTCGCTGCGGAACAGGTCCGTCCCGGACAGCGAGCCGTCGCCGCCGATCACGACGATGCGGTCGATGCCGTGCTCCACGAGGTTGAGAGCGGCCTTGAGCCGCCCCGCACGCTGGCGGAAGTCGGCCGAGCGGGCGGTCCCGATCACGGTGCCGCCGCGGTGCAGGATCGAGCCCACCGATCCCCAGTCGAACTCCCTGATCCGGTCGCCGCCGTCGACGAGGCCCTGCAGGCCCTCGTAGACCGCGTAGACGTCCGCCCCGGCCCCGATGGCTGTCCGGACGACGGCCCGGACCACTGCGTTCATGCCCTGGGCGTCACCGCCGGAGGTGAGGACCGCGATTGCGGGCCTCGGGCTCACCGTCGTGTCGACGGGCGCCGTGCTGCCCATGTCTGATCCCTTGGTCGGCTCTTGGCTCTCCGAGGAGCCTACGGCGACGACGGGGCGCTGCACCCAGGACCATCGGGCACGGTGCGTGCGGCGATGCCGGGCCAACTAGCCTGGTCCGCATGATTCTGCTGCCGTTCGCCGGACGCACGCCCGAGGTGCACGAGACTGCGTGGGTCGCCCAGAGCGCCGCACTGATCGGCAAGGTGCGGGTGCACGCCGACGCGAGCGTGTGGTTCGGTGCGGTGCTGCGCGGGGACATCGACGAGATCGAGATCGGCCGCGGCTCGAACCTGCAGGACAACGTCGTCGTGCACACCGAGCTGGGGTCCCCGGCGATCGTCGGCAGCGGTGTGAGCGTCGGGCATGGTGCGGTGGTCCACGGCTGCACGATCGAGGACGGCTGCCTGATCGGCATGAACGCGACGGTGCTGACCCGGGCCGTCGTCGGTCGCGACTCGCTGGTCGCCGCCGGGGCGGTCGTCCTCGAGGGGGCCGTCGTCCCGCCGCGCTCGCTCGTGGCCGGTGTACCCGGCAAGGTGCGCCGCGAGCTCACCGACGCCGAGGTCGAGGCACTGCACGGCAACGCGTCGCGGTACGTCACCCGTGCGGACGACTACCGCGCGCAGGGCTGAGCGCGGACCCGGCCGCGAGGCGACTTGATCGTCGTCAAGGCGGCGCGACGCTGATCTTCCTAGCGTGGGGACGACTCAAGCGAAGGAGAGCCCCCATGTTCACCAACCTCATCACCGGCCTCGTCCGGGTGTTGGCCGCGCTGAAGCCGCCCACGGCGCAGGCTCACTGCGACACCGCGGAGGGCCCGGCGGTCACGGACGGCCGCAGGTCCCTCGAGACGGGCAACATCAACCACGCGCTCACGTGGATCCCCGCCGAGGGCGAGGCCGAGCTGCGGGACGTCTTCGAGAAGGCGCTGACGGTGCGCAGCCTCGGAGCTGACGCCGCCGAGCTGGCCGACCGGCTCTTCCTGGAGACGTTGGTCCGCCTCCACCGGATGGGGGAGGGTGTCGGGTTCACCGGCATCCAGCCCGTCGGCACCCAGGTCGACCCGGTCGTCGTGGCCGCCGACGAGGCCATCGCGCAGGGCTCGGACGCCGCGCTGCTGCCGATGGTTCCGGCGGAGCGACGCGCCGAGCTCGACAAGCGCTTCCGGGCTGCGCTGGCCGTCAAGGACTTCGACGTGGACGACGTCGCGGCCGGCCGGCGCTACCTCGCCGCCTACGTGAGCTTCTTCACGTACGCCGAGGGCGAGGAGCACGAGCACGAGCACGGGCATGAGCACGGCCACGAGCTCAGCCACGCGCACTAGTCCCGTGGCCCGCCTCGTCCGGGTGGCCGGCGACTCCATGGCCCCCACCTACCGCTCGTCCGACCTGCTGCTCACGCGGCCGGCCGGACGAGCCGGGGCGCGGGTCCGACGCGGCGACGTCGTGGTGTTCCGCCGCGGCGAGCTGCGGATGATCAAGCGCGTGGTCGGCGTGCCGGGAGACCTCGTCGAGCTCGAGGCCGGACGCCTGTTCGTCAACGGGAACCCCGTCGACGGGCGTCCCCGGGTACGCGGCGCGTTCACCCAGACCTGGCGGGTCCCCAGGTCGAGCTGCTTCATGGCGGGGGACAACGCGGCCGCCTCGGACGACTCGCGGGTCTGGGACGAGCCCTTCGTCCGGCTCCAGAGTCTCGACGCGGTCGTCACGCGGCGGCTCTGGGCCGGCCGCGGGACCGGGAGGCTCAGTCCTCGTCGACGAGCTGCTGCAGCCGGTCAGGTTGCGTGATCGACACCGACCGTCCCGCGCCGACCGCGATGAGTCCCTGCTCGGCGAGGCTCTTCAGTGCCCGGCTGAAGCTCTCGGGGGTCGTGTCGAGCAGCGCGGCCACGTCCTTCTTGGCCAACGGCAGGGTCACCGTCGCGATGCCGTCCCGCCAGGTGCTCGGCAGGCCGAGCAGGTAGTCGGCGAGCCGGCTCTCGACGCCACGCGAGGTCACCGAGCTGAGTCGGCGCTCGGTGTCGGAGAGCCGCTCGCTCACCGCGGCCAGCATCCGCAGGCCGATGTCGGGGTGCTGCGTGATCAGGGCCTCGAGGTCGTCATGACGGAACACGCAGAGCTGGCTCTCGTCGAGCGCGATGGCGTAGCCGTCCGGCCGCTGCCGCGTGAACACCGAGGTCTCGCCGGTGAACTCGCCCGGGAGCAGCACCCGGACGAGCTGCTCGGAGCCGTCGGCCAGGAGTCGGAAGATCTTGAGGCGTCCCGTGTGCAGCACCACGAGCTGCGACACGTCGTCGTCGGCGGAGTACGCCGTCTCACCCGCGCGCAGGTGGGTCGGCCGCGCCAGCGCCTCGACCCGGTGCTGGTCATGCGGCGAGAGGCTGGCGAAGACCGGGACACGCGCGACGCAGGTGTCGGCCGACGTCGCCCTCGCGTCGCCCGGGTTCACGGCGCCAGCACGAGGACCAGAGGCTGCGGTTCGACCTGGCCCGACCAGGTGCCGGCCAGCACGGCCGACGGCACGTCGTCGGTGCGGTCGAGGGCACGCGGGCGGCCGTCGCTGCCGAGCGTGCGGACGATGACCAGCCGCAGCTCGCCCGCCGCCACGACGGTGGACCCGGGCTCGGGCCGCATCGACACGCGGTCGGCCGGTACCGGGGGTGGCACCGGCGTGCCACTCGTGCCGCTGCCGACGACGACTGCCGTCGGCTCGCGGAAGACCAGCGCGCCGTCGACGTCGACGTACTGGTCGGCCTGGCGGCCGCCCGTGAGAGCAGCGGTCGCTGCTGCCGTGAGGTACGCGGGGTCCCCGGCGCCGTCGTACACCCACCGCCGGCCCAGGACCGAGTGCTGCATGGTGCCGATGAGCCACGCATCGCCGCCCTCGAGGGGCGCCCCGCGATAGGTCAGCGGCACCTGCAGCACCGGGCCGTCAGCCGCCCGGACGAGCAGGGTCTCGATGCCGACCTCGCCCGCGGGGTCGTCGAAGCGGAACGATGCGACGGTCGCCAGCTCCGCGCCGGCGCTCGCCTCGAACCACGGCTGGCTCGGTGCCCAGCCCGCGACGAGCTCGATCTTCGACGGCCGCAGCTCGGCCCGGTGCAGGAGTGCCATGGGGCCGATGCTACGGAGAACCCCCGGTCCGTGCGTCGACTTGTGCTCGCACAGTGCCCGTGCCCGACGCCGCCCGACGGAGCGGTGCTCGTGGTCGCGCTCCCTCGGCCGCCGCCGCCGGATCGATGCAAGGTTGTGACCTAGATCACTTGACTACGTAGACAGTGCGTCTATTGACTACGTAGACATCGACACCGACGTTGAAGAGGGGGACGAGTTCGTGACCACCAAGATCGTCCCCACCAAGGCCCACCCGGTTGTCGCCATGGACGTGGCACGGGCTGCGGGCGTCTCGCAGAAGACGGTCTCGCGCGTCGTCAACGGCGACCCGCACGTGAGCCACGAGGTGCGTGAGCGTGTGACCCGCGCGATCGTCACGCTGGGCTACCGGCCCAACCGCGCCGCCCGCAACCTGGTCCTCGGCCGCAGCCGCACCATCGGGGTGCTGTCGGTCGGCTCCACGGACTTCGGGCCGTCCTCGCTGGTGCTGGCCGCGGAGGGAGCGATCCGCAGCGCCCGGTACGCGATGTCGGTCATCAACACGTTCGAGGACCAGCCGGAGACGATCACCGACTCGCTGCGGGCGCTCGTCGACCAGGGCGTCGACGGGATCGTGGTCAACGAGCCGGTCGGGGCGTTCACGCTGGCCGCCGGTGCGCTCGGCGACCTTCCGGTGCTGAGCCTGTCGGGCTCCTACGGCATCTCGACCAGCGAGATCGTCGCCGACGCGGACCAGGCGTCGGGCGCCCGCAGCGCGACGGAGCACCTGGTCGGACTGGGGCACCGCACCGTGCACCACATCGCGGGCCCGGCGAACTGGCGGTCGAGCACGCTGCGGCTCGAGGGGTGGCGCAGCTCGATCCGGGCTGCCGGCGTACCGGAGCCCGCCGTCGTGCACGGCGACTGGACAGCCCGGTCCGGGTACGAGCTGGGTACCCGCCTGGCTGTCGACCCCGAGGTCACGGCCGTCTTCGTCGCGAACGACCAGATGGCCATCGGCCTCATGCGTGCGTTCGCGGAGGCGGGCCGGGATGTACCGGGTGAGGTGAGCGTCGTCGGCTTCGACGACGTCCCCGAGGCCGCCTACCTGTCGCGGGCCCTCACCACCGTCCGCCAGGACCTGGCCTACCTGGCCACCTTCGGCGTCGGCATGCTCATCGACGCCATCGAGAACCCGCGGCGGCAGGACCGCCGCGAGAACGTCCCGGTCGAGCTCGTGATCCGGGAGACAACGGCCGCACCGCCACTCCGGCGATGACGGACCCCACCAGAACGCCCGCATGGCACACGAAGGAGTGGAGCATGTCGAGAACAATCACGTGGCGGCGCAAGGCCATGGGAGTGACCGCAGGGATCGCCGTCGCCGCACTGGCGCTCACAGCGTGCAGCGGCGGGAGCTCGGGCACCAAGACCACGGGACCCGCTGCGGCGATCAGCCAGGCGGACATCGACAAGGCGATGAAGACGCCGACGAAGCTCACGTTCTGGACCTGGGTCCCGGACATCGGGAACGAGGTCAAGCTGTTCGAGGCCGCCTACCCGGCGATCACGGTCGACGTCGTGAACGTCGGCCAGGGCGCTGACCACTACAAGAAGATGCGCAGCGCGCTGCAGGCCGGCAAGGGTGCCCCCGACGTCGCCCAGATCGAGTTCCAGCACGTGCAGTCGTTCGCCCTCGGCGACAACCTCCTCGACCTCACGCCGTACATCCCGGCGAGCACCAGCGCGGACTACGTCCCGTGGGTGTGGAAGCAGGTCCTGTCGACGGACGGCTCGAAGATCTGGAGCATCCCGCAGGACTCGGGCCCCATGGGTGGGCTGTACCGCGACGACATCCTCAAGGCGCACAACATCGCGGTGCCGAAGACCTGGGACGAGTTCGCCACGGCCGCGAAGACGCTGCACGCCGCGGACCCGAACGTCTACCTGACCAACATGCCGGGCAACGACATGGGCCAGTTCACGGCGATGCTGTGGCAGGCCGGGGCGCGCCCGTTCGGCTGGAACGGGGACAAGGACGTCACGATCAACGTGACCTCCCCGGAGGCGACGAAGGTCGCGAAGTACTGGCAGGACCTCATCCAGGCCGGTGACGTCTCGGTCGACCCCGACTTCACCGACACCTGGTACCAGGGCCTGGCCAACGGCAAGTACGCCGGCTGGGCGCCGACGGCAGCCTGGGCCCCGGTGTTCCTGCAGGGCACGGCGGCGAACACCTCCGGGATGTGGCGCGCCGCGAACATGCCGCAGTGGGACGCGTCCGGCACGCCGGTCTCCGCGAACTGGGGTGGTTCGTCCGACGCGGTCATGAAGAGCACGAAGAACCCGATCGCCGCGGCGCAGCTCGCCCTCTGGATCAACCATGACCCGGCCTCGACGCTGATGCTGGCGAACACGCAGTTCCTGTTCCCGACGACGAACGCCACGCTCACGAGCAAGGAGTTCACCGACCTGGCGCCCGAGTTCTACGGGGGCCAGAAGGTCAACCAGGTGTTCGCGGACATCTCCAAGACGGTGCCGGAGGACTTCAGCTGGCTGCCGTTCATGGACTACGCGTACTCCGCCGGCCAGGAGTCGGTCGGCAAGGCGATCGCTGACAAGGGCGACATCGTCGGCGCGCTGAAGGCCTGGCAGGACGCCCTGACCACGTACGCCAAGCAGCAGGGCTTCACCGTCAAGTAGTGGGATGGCGCCGCCCCACGCCCGCTGCGTGGGCGTGGGGCGGCGCACCCCGCTCGATCCAGGAGACCACCATGACTGCAGCTGATGTCCGTCTGCCCCCAGGACCACCGACGACGTCCACCGAGCCGATCAAGCGCCGGGGCCCGTCGCCGATGCGTCGGCGCGAGAACGCGGCCGCCTACATCCTGATCACGCCCTTCGTGGTCGTGTTCGCCCTGTTCATCGTCGTGCCGCTCGTGTACTCCGGCTACCTCAGCCTGTTCCGCGACCAGCTCGTGGGCGGCACCACCTTCGTCGCGTTCGACAACTACACGCGGGCCCTCACCGACTCGTCGTTCCTGACCGGCGTCGGCCGGATGGCGATCTTCCTGCTCATCCAGGTGCCGATCATGCTCGGCCTCGCGCTGGTGTTCGCCCTGCTGCTCGACGCGGGCGTCCTCTACCTGCAGCGCTTCATCCGGCTGGGCATCTTCATCCCGTATGCCGTGCCGAGCGTCATCGCCGCGCTGATGTGGGGATACCTCTACGGCCCGGACTTCGGCCCCGCCGCCCAGATCGCCAAGAACCTGCACATCTCGGCGCCGCCATTCCTGTCCCAGAACTGGATGCTCGGATCGATCATGAACATCGTGTCGTGGGAGTTCATCGGCTACAACATGATCATCTTGTACGCCGCTCTGCGATCCATCCCGAGCGAGCTCTTCGACGCCGCGGCGGTCGATGGCGCCGGCCGCGTGCGCACAGCCTGGAGCATCAAGATCCCGGCCATCCGCCCGGCGATCATCCTCACCGCGATCTTCTCGGTGATCGGCTCGTTCCAGCTCTTCAACGAGCCGAACCTCCTGCGGACCATCGCCCCCAACGTCATCGGCATCGACTACACGCCGAACATGTACGCGTACAACCTCGCGTTCATCAACCGGGACAGCAACTATGCCGCCGCGATCGCCTTCATCCTCGGCGTCGTGATCATGGTCGTGTCGTACTCGGTGCAGCTGTCCACCCAGCGCAAGGAGCGTGCAGCACGATGACCACGCAGACCGCCGCCGGCGGGTCAGCCCTGACCGGCAGCCCCCTCGACCGCACCTCGCCCCCGCGGCAGCGCGCCCGCAGGTCCCGCGCGTACTCCTCCGACAAGCCGCACCGCAGCCCGGTGCTCACCGTCGTGATGGGCGCCGTCCTGCTCTACTTCCTCATCCCGCTGTGGTGGCTCCTCGTCGCGTCGACGAAGTCCAACGCCAACCTGTTCTCCACCTTCGGGCTCTGGTTCTCGAGCACGAACTCGCTGTGGGTCAACATCCAGACGGTGTTCACGTCGGACAACGGCGTCTACCTGCTCTGGCTGCGCAACTCGCTCGTCTACTCCGTGACCAGCGCGGTGGGTTCGGCGTTCCTGGCGACGATGGCCGGGTACGCGTTCGCCAAGTACCGGTTCCCCGGCGGCAACGCGATCTTCAGCGGGATCCTCGGAGCGATCATGATCCCGATGACGGCGCTCACCATCCCGACCTACCTGCTGTTCGCCAACGCCGGCCTCACGAACACGCCGTGGGCGGTCATCCTGCCGTCGCTGGCGAGCCCGTTCGGCGTCTACCTCATGCGGGTCTACGCCGCCGACTCGGTCGACGAGACCCTCATCGAGGCCGCACGCGTGGACGGCGCGGGCGAGCTGCGCATCTTCTTCACCGTCGCCCTCCGGCTGCTCTCGCCGGGCCTGGTCACGGTGCTCCTGTTCGCTCTGGTGTCGACCTGGAACAACTACTTCCTGCCCCTGATCATGCTCAACAGCCCGGAGCTGTACCCGCTCACGGTCGGCCTGGCCCAGTGGCAGGCGACCGCCGCCGGAGGCTCGGGGTCGAGGGCCCTGTTCTCGAGCATCATCACCGGCTCGTTCCTCTCGATCATCCCGCTCGTCATCGCATTCCTGTTCCTTCAGCGCTACTGGCAGTCCGGCCTCGCCAGCGGTGCCGTCAAGGGCTGACCCCCCACCAGGTGGAGAAGACACACATGGCAATCCAGCACCAGACCGTCCGCTTCGGCGCGGCCTACTACTACGAGTACGCGGGCCCCGGCCAGGACCCGAAGCCGGAGACCCTGGAGCGCGACCTCGACCTCATGGCGGCCGCCGGGTTCTCGGTGATCCGCGTCGGGGAGTCGGTCTGGTCGACGTGGGAGCCCGAGGACGGCAGCTTCGACCTGGACTGGCTCGAGCCGGTCCTCGACGGGGCGCACGCCCGCGGCATCGACGTCGTCCTCGGGACCCCGACGTATGCGGTCCCGATGTGGCTGGTCCGGCGGTACCCGGAGATCGCGGGCGAGGACCGCACCGGGCACCGGATGGGCTGGGGTGCCCGCCAGGAGGTCGACTTCACGCATCCGGCCTTCCGCTTCCACGCCGAGCGCATCCTCACGCAGATCGTCGAGCGGTACCGCGACCACCCCGCTGTCGTCGCGTACCAGGTCGACAACGAGCCCGGCCTGCACCTCCTGCACAACCGGGGCGTCTTCGAGCGCTTCGTCGACCACCTTCGCGACATCTACGGTGACGTCGAGACGCTGAACCGGGAGTGGGGTCTCGTCTACTGGTCGCACCGGCTGTCCACGTGGGCGGACCTGTGGACGCCGGACGGCAACGCCCAGCCGCAGTACGACCTCGCCTGGCGCCGGTTCCAGGCGGACCTGACCACGGAGATGATCGACTGGCAGGCCCGCGCGGTCCGCAAGCTCGCGCGCCCCGACCAGATCGTGACGACCTGCATCTCGTACGACCGGCCCGCGCTCGAGGACGCCGACCTGGCGTCGGTCCTCGACGTGACGAGCGGCAACCCGTACTACGCCATGCAGGACGGGCTGGCCCACCCGAACGCCTCGCAGCGGCTGCAGTACTGGACGACGAACGGCACGTGGGCCCTGTTCCAGAGCGGCGACACGATGTTCTCGAGCCGCGGCGAACCGTTCTGGGTGACCGAGACGGACGCCCAGTCCATCGGGGGCCCAAGCACCAACAACCCGGCCTACCCGGGCCAGTGGCGGCAGGCGGCCTGGGCTCTCGTGAGCCGCGGCGCCCGCATGGTCGAGTACTGGCACTGGCACACGCTGCACTACGGCGCGGAGACCTACTGGGGTGGCGTGCTGCCGCACAGCGGTGTGCCCGGTCGCGCCTACCGCGAGATCGCCCTGCTCGGCGCCGAGCTCGCCCGCACCGGAGGCGTGCTGGCGGACGCGACCCCGGACGCCGACATCGCGATCCTCGCCTCGACCGACGCGCGCTTCGCGCTCGCGGCCCAGCCGCCGCTCCAGAAGCCCGACGGCACCGGGGACCCGAACAGCTACCCCCGGATCGTCGGCGCGTTCTACCAGGGCGCGTTCGACGCCGGTCTCCAGGTGCGGGTCGTCCGCCCGCGCTACCTGTTCGGCGAGGACCCTGCCGACGTCGTGCGCCGCCTGCCCGTGCTCGTCGCGGCCGGCTACTACCCGGCGTCGGACGCCGACCTCGACTGGCTGCTGAGGTACGCGGACGCGGGCGGCCACCTCGTCGTCGGGCCCCGGACCGCGTACGCCGACCACGAGGCCCGGGCCCGCGACGAGGTCCAGCCGGCCCGGCTGTCCTCGCCGGCAGGCGTCTGGTACGACGAGCTCAACAACCTCCCCGACCCCGTCCCGGTGGCAGGCACGCTCACGGGGGAGGCGACCGCCTGGGCCGAGGGCCTGGTGGCCGACGGTGCCGAGGTGCTCGCGCGCTACGTCCACCCCCACCTGGGCGCGTGGTCGGCCGTGACGACGAACCCGCACGGCGCCGGCCGGATCACGGTCGTCGGGACGGTTCCCGGTGTCGGGCTCGCCCGCTCGCTCGCCTCGTGGCTCGTCCCCGAACCGCTCGCGGCGTGGGCGGACGTCCCGGCGAGCGTCACCGTCCACACGTCGTCCCGACCGGACGGCACCCGCGTGCACGTGGTGCACAACTGGTCCTGGGAGGCCGTGACCGTGACAGTGCCGTTCGATCTCGACGTCCTGGTCGCCGCGCGCGGTGACGTCCCGGCGGACCCACCGCCCGTCGACGCCCCCGGTGGCTCGCTCGCGGCCGGCGATTCCGTGACCCTCGGCTCGTGGGACGTCCTCGTGGCGGTGACCCGATGACGCGCTGGGCGGGCCCGTGGCCGACCGACGGCATCGCGTTCGGCGCCGACTACAACCCGGAGCAGTGGCCCGAGGAGGTCTGGGCCGACGACGTCGCGCTCATGCGCCAGGCGGGCGTGAACCTCGTCAGCGTGGGGATCTTCTCGTGGGGGCAGCTCGAGCCGGAGGAGGGGCGGTTCGAGTTCGGCTGGCTGGACCGGATCCTCGACCTGCTGCACGAGGCCGGGATCGGCGTGGACCTCGCGACGCCCACCGCCGCGCCGCCGGTCTGGCTGCACCTCGCCCACCCCGAGATGTTGCCGGTCGACGCCGATGGTCTGCGCTACACCCACGGCAGCCGCGAGTCGTGGTGCGTGAGCTCGCCGGTCATCCGCGAGCACGCGACCCGGATCGCCCGGGTCGTCGCGGAGCGCTACGGGCAGCACCCCGCGGTCCGCATGTGGCACGTCTCCAACGAGCTCGCGTGCCACAACGGGCGCTGCTACTGCGACGTGTCGGCGGCCGCGTTCCGCACCTGGCTGGCCGCGAGGTACGCGGACGTCGACGAGCTCAACCTTGCCTGGGGCACGGCCTTCTGGGGTCAGCGCTACGCGTCGTTCGAGCAGATCCTGCCGCCGCGTCGCACGACGACGATCCCCAACCCGGGCCAGCGGCTCGACTTCGAGCGGTTCTCGTCCGACGCGTTCGTCGACCACCTCGAGGCCGAGGCGGCCGTGCTGCGCGAGGTCACCCCGCACCTGCCCGTGACCACCAACTACATGGTCATGGGCGACTTCCACCAGATCGACTACGCCGCGACGACCCCGTTGGTCGACATCGTGTCCAACGACCACTACCTCAAGGCCGACGACCCGCGCGGCTGGGCCGAGCTGGCGTTCAGCGCGGACCGGGTCCGGGGGCTGGCCGGAGGGGACCCGTGGGTGCTCATGGAGCACTCGACCAGCGCGGTGAACTGGCAGCCGCGCAACCTGGCCAAGGAGCCGGGCCAGATGCTGCGCAACTCCTTGCAGCACGTGGCCCGCGGCGCGGACGGGGTGCTGTTCTTCCAGTGGCGGCAGTCCCGGGCAGGTGCCGAGAAGTACCACTCCGGCATGGTGCCCCACGCCGGCGCCGACTCGGACCGGTTCCGTGAGGTCGTCGATCTCGGTGCGACGCTCGAGCGTCTGGCTGAGCTCCGGGGGAGCGTCGTCGAACCGGCGCGGGTCGCGCTGCTGTGGGACACGCAGGCCTGGTGGGCGACGGATCTCGAGGCGCACCCCACCGTCGACCTGCACTACCTCGACCTGGCCCGGCGCCTGCACGGTGCGCTGCTCGACGCGGGGGTCGCCGTCGACGTGCTGCCCGCGACGGCGGTGCTCGACGGCTACGACGTCGTCCTGGTCCCGACGCTCTACCTCGCGCCGCCCGAGCTGTCCGACCGGCTCACCGCGGTCGTGGCGCGCGGCGGTCAGGTGCTCGTCTCGTACTTCTCGGGCATCGTCGACGAGTCCGACCGGGTGCTGCTGGGCGGCTATCCCGGAGCGTTCCGGGACCTGCTCGGCGTGCGCGTCGAGGAGTTCGCCCCGCTCGTCGAGGGCGGCGCGGTGCGGCTCAGCGACGGCACCACCGGCGAGGTGTGGACTGAACGGCTCACCGCCGCCGACGCCGAGGTGCTGGCCACCTACGCCGACGGCCCGGCAGCCGGCGGCCCCGCGCTCACGCGGCGGTCGGTGGACGGTGGGGGAGCGGCCTGGTACCTGTCGACGCGGCTCGACGGACCGGCGCTCGCGGCCCTCGTCGGGCGCGTGGTCGACGCAGCGCAGGTCGCGCCGGTCGTCGAGCAGGCTGGCGGGCTCGAGGTCGTGCGGCGGACGGGTGAGTCGGGCAGCTGGCTGTTCGCGATCAACCACACCGACACCGACCTGCCGCTGCAGGCGGTCGGGCTCGACCTCGTCGGCGGTGGCACGCACCGCTGCGGGAACCTCGTGCCGGCCAGGGGCGTCGTCGTCCTGCGGGAGGGTGCCTGACGTCGCGGCCGGGCGGGGTGTCCGTCAGGACGCGCGTGCGGGACCCGTGGTCTCACGGATGACGAGATGGGTCGGGATCGTCTCGAGCAGGCCGTGGGCGCGGTGGCCTTCGAGGACCTGCAGGAGGAGCTCGACACCGCGCACTGCCGCGACGGTGAGGTCCTGGCGAACCGTCGTCAGGGCGCGCGACAGGAAGGCGGCCTCCGGCACGTCGTCGTAACCGACGATGCTGACGTCGTCGGGCACCCGTCGACCGACGTCCTGGAGCGCACGTGCGAGCCCGATGGCCATGTGGTCGTTCGCAGCGAAGACCGCCGTCACCCCGGGTCGCTGAGCGAGCACGCGGCCGGCCTCGTAGCCGGATGCCAGCGACCAGTCACCTTGGAGCACGTCCGGCACGTCACGGCCCGCGGCCTGCAGGGCTGCTCGCCACGCCTCTGTTCGTCGTACCGCAGAAGGCCAGTCCTTGGGGCCCCCGATGTGGTGGACGGTGGCGTGCCCGAGCTCCAGCAGGTGGTTGACCGCATCGGTGACCCCGCTCGCCTCGTCGGTCTCGACCACAAGCTCGGTCGCGGCAAGGTTGAGTGGTCCGGACAGGCTGAGGACGGGAACGGCAAGGCCGTGGCGTCGCGCCCGGAACATCGCCGTCGGTTCGTTGACCACGATGGCGTCGACCCCCTGGTCGAGCAGCGACACGAGGCCGTCCTCCATGGTCTGCGCGTCGAGATCGAACGTGTTGACGACCCGGAGCCCGTAGCCCGCTGCGCTCACCGCCCGCCCCGTCGCGATGGCGAGAGACGCGGGACCGTACGCCGCGCTGCCGAGGTTCAGCAGCCCGACCGTCCGGCTGCGGCCCAGCAGCAACGACCGGGCTGCCGTGTTGGGGCGGTAGCCGAGCTGCTCGATGGCCTCCTGCACGCGTCGGCGGACGTCGGGGCTGACCTGAGGATCGTGGTTCACGACGCGCGAGACGGTCTTCTGCGAGACCCCGGCGGCGCGGGCCACGTCCGTGCCGGTGACGCGGCGGATACCGACGGGTCCCGGACCCGCGGGCCGCACCCCGAGGGGCGAAGCGTCAACCGACATGCGGCGTCTCCTGCGATCGGCGGCCGACGCCGTCGTGGGTTCTGGAAGGTGAGGCCACTCTAGCGAGCGCCCCCCGAGCTGAGACGGGTGAAGATGCTGCTCATGGGGGGCGCAGCGGGGGGCTACCCGTGGATCACGGTCCCGCTCTCGCCGCGCATGGCGAGCGGCGCCTTCTCGAGCGAGCAGATCACGGCCCTGCGGCCGGGGCCGCTCGCGGCGAACTCCATCGCCGCCTGGACCTTGGGCAGCATCGACCCCGCGCCGAAGCACCCGTCGTCCACGTAGCGCTGCGCCGTGACGAGGTCGAGGTCCTCGAGGTCGCGCTGCTCAGGGGTGCCGAAGTCGATCGCGACGCGGTCGACCGCCGTCAGGATGAACAGGAAGTCGGCACCGACCACCTCGGCGAGCTTCGAGGACGCGAAGTCCTTGTCGATGACGGCCGGCACCCCGTGGTAGTCGCCCGCCGCGTCCTTGACCACGGGGATCCCGCCCCCGCCGCACGCGACCACGATGAACTCGTGGTCGAGCAGGTTGAGGATCGAGTCCCGCTCGACGATGTCGACCGGGCGCGGTGACGCGACGACGGTCCGCCACCCCCGCCCGGAGTCCTCGAGCATGACCAGTCC
>NZ_DASUIR010000131.1:0-13488 GCF_036279715.1 Cellulomonas sp.
TCGAGCGAGCACGCGGCCGGCATGGCCTCGGCATAGGTGCGCGCGCTGCGACCGCTCGTGCGGGCCAGGTCGAACACCGACGGGCCCTGGATCGGATGGGCCGCCGGCGGCGAGTCATCCGTGACGCCGAAGGTCGATCCGGCGGCGAGGTCCAGGTAGTTCGGCAGCGACGGATGCGTGGTCGCGCTGTAGAGCGACGTGCGCCCGTACGTCGTGGCGAGCTTCATCAGCTTCGGCATGCCGGCCGTGACAGCGGCGACGCCGTGGTTCTCCAGGACGATCGTGAGCACCTTGGTGATGCCGGTCGGCGTGGGCAAGGCGCGGGCTGTGGTCGAGGCGGTGACCGAGGCGCTCGGCGGACCCGACGAGGGGACGGAAGTCAGGTTGCCGTTCTCCGCGGTCGGGCTGCACGCGGCGAGCACCGTCACCATGACGGCGAGCGACAGCACCAACCGCCACGGCGCATGTCCCGGGTTTCGGCCGATGATCACGCCCGATCGTCGCACGCGACGGAAGCGGCCTACGTTGGTCGAGCAGGGAGAGCGCCGAGAGAGGGGGGCATGCGCTACCAGATCCCCGCGATGCTCGCGGCGGGCGCCGGGTGCGCGATCGTCAACATGACGCCGCTGCTCACCGCCAACCTGACCGACGACATCCTCGAGGTCCTCAAGACCAAGCACTCGCTCGGACGGCTCGGGCGCCCGGAGGAGGTCGCGCACCTCGTGTGTTTCCTCCTGTCGGACGAGGCGTCGTTCATCACGGGCAGCTACCACCTGGTCGACGGCGGGTACACCGCGGTCTGATGGTTGCCATCGGCAGTTCAAGCCCGGATGCTGGGCTGCCGATGGCACTCCCATGACTTCTGGCTGGTACGACGACGGCGTGACGCCGGGCGTGGAGCGGTGGTTCGACGGGACCGAGTGGTCCGAGCACACGCGCCCGGTCTGGGTGGCGCCTGTACCGGTCGCACAGGCGTCCCCCTACGGCCAGCCGTACCCCGGTCCTGGTGCCGGGGGTGGGCAGCAGTGGCCAGGCCAGCAGGGTGGCGCGCCTCAGTGGCCGGCGCAGCACGGGTCGATGGCCACGTCCGGTCCGTCGGACGCCGTGCACTGGATGCTGCCGGTCGGCCGGTCGTGGCAGTCGATCACCGCCGGCTACGTCGGACTGCTCTCGCTGGGCCTCTGGGCGCTCGGTCCGGTGGCGATCTGGCTCGGCATCTGGGCGATCCAGAAGGCGCGCACGGGTGGCCACGGTCGCGGCCGGGCGATCTTCGCGATCGTCACCGGGACGCTCGGGACACTGTTCATGGCGCTGTACCTGGTCATGAGCTCGCGCAGCTGACCCACCCGGTGCTCACGACCTAGCCGCGGCCGAGAGCACCGAGGATGATGCGACGGTGACCCAGCCTCCCGACGGTGCCCTGCCCGGGGTGCCCCCCGCCGGCCGCGGACCGTTCGCTGCCGAGTACCGGGTCGCGACTCTCGGTCTGGTGGCGCTCGTGGCCCTCGGCGCGTTCGAGTCGCTGGCGGTGTCGACCGCGATGCCGAGCGTCGTCGCGGACCTCGGCGGCATCGCGCTGTACGCGACAGCCTTCGCCGGACCCGTCGCGACGAGCGTCATCGGGCTCACCCTGGCCGGGTTCTGGTCCGACCGCCGGGGGCCGGTGATGCCGCTGCTCGTCGGCGTCACCCTGTTCGTCGTCGGGCTCGTCGTCGCGGGACTCGCACCCTCGATGCTCGCCCTCGTGGCCGGGCGCATCGTCCAGGGTGTCGGGACCGGGCTGTACAGCGTCGTCCTGTACGTCATCGTCGCCCGCGTCTACCCCGAGCGGCTCCAGCCCCGCGTGTTCGCGGCGTTCGCGGCGGCCTGGGTCGTCCCCGGCATCGTCGGTCCGTACCTGGCGGGGCTCGTCGTCGAGCACGCCGGCTGGCGGTGGGTGTTCCTCGGGGTGCCGGCGCTCGCGGTCCCGGCCGTCCTGGCGCTGTGGCCCGCGCTCGTCGGGCTGCGCGGTCACGCCGTCGTCGGGAACCCGGAGGCCGCGCCGGCGCGCGCGGGGCGGCGCGGGGTGGGCTTCGCCGTGCTGACCGCGGCCGGTGTGCTGGCGCTCCACCGGGGTGGCCAGTCGCACGGCGCGGTCGAGCTCGGCTGGCTCACGACGGGCGTCGTCGCGACCGCGTTCGCCCTGCCGCGCCTGCTCCCGGTGGGGACGCTGCGGTCGGCGCGGGGACTGCCGAGCGTCGTCGTCCTGCGGGGGCTCCTGAGCGCGGCCTTCTTCGGCGCCGAGGTGTTCCTGCCACTGCTGCTGCAGACCCACCACGGGCTCAGCCCCGCGGGCGCGGGCGCAGTGCTCACGTTCGGTGCGCTCACGTGGTCGACCGGGTCGTGGGCGCGCGGCCGGAGCCTCGTGGGGTGGTCCGACGCCGCGTGGGTGCGGTTCGGTGCGTCGGCGATCGGGGTCGGCGTGGTGCTGGCCGGGCTGCTCGCTCTCGACGGGACGCCCGTCCTGGTCGGGTTCATCGGCTGGGCTGTCGCGGGGCTCGGGATGGGTGCCGCGTTCCCGACCTTGTCCGTGCTCCTGCTGCGGCTGTCGGCGCCGCACGAGCAGGGCGTCAACAGCGCGGCGCTGCAGCTCATGGACGCGGTCGGGGTCGCGATCGCGCTCGCCCTGGTCGGCTCGCTGTTCAACGCCCTGGGTGGCCCGGTGACCTCGCGGTCGTTCGTGGCCGGATTCGCCGTGTCGATCGCCTTGGCCGCGCTCGCCGCGGTGATCGCGCCCCGGACCACCCCGGCGCACCCTCACCTCACGACGACGCGCCCGACTGCTGCCGAGGCGCCGCCCGCCGGGTAGCGGAGGAGTCACTCGCAGGCGATGCCGTCGCCGTCGCGGTCGAGCGCTGTGGCGTACCCCGGTTCGCCGAGGTGGATCGGAGCGGCGCCGGCGGCGCGGACCGCGTCGCAGTTCGCGTAGGTGACCGTGACGAGGGTGTCGACGGCGGGTGCCGGTGCGGCTGCGACGACCACAGGGGTCGACGCCGGCGCGACGGCGAGCACCGAGGACCCGGTCGGCATCGACTCCTCCGGGCACGTCGTGAGCACGCGGACCATCGCGTCCTGCTCGGCCTGCGTGACCCACAGCCCGTACGTGGCCTTCACGCCGACCTGCCGCGCAACATACGCGCACCGGTAGGCGTTGTTGGGCGGTAGCCAGGTCGCCGTGTCGCCCGCGCCCTTCTGCTCGTTGAGCGGACCGTCGACGGCCAGGAGGTTGGCAAGGTCGTTCGCGAACGACGCACGCGTCGCCGCGTCCCACTGCTGGGCGCCCTTCTGCCACGCGTCGGCGAGCGCGACGACGTGGTCGATCTGCACGGCGCTCGACGTCGTCTGCCCACGCGTGAAGGCGATGGTCGTCCCGCTGTACGGGTCGGCGAGAACCCCCGAGAGGACCACGCAGTCGTGCGTCCCGGCCTTGTGCACGACGCCGGTCAGGTCACGTCCCAGGACGTCGTTGCGCTGGTCGCAGCCGTTGCGGTCGGCGTCCATCCACGCCTGGCCGAACTGGGCGCGGGTGTAGCCGGTCAGGGGCGCGCGACCTTTGACGGGCAGGAGCAGCGCGGCCGCGAGGGCGGTCGGGGTGGCGGGCTGAGCCGGGTCCGGTCCGGCGGCGGGCGCCGCAACAGTCTCTGCGGGCTCGGCCGTGGGTGCAGCCGTGGTCGGGGCAGTGACGACCGGCGTCGCGCCGGGTGTGATCGTGCCCGACGGAGTCGCACCACCGACCGGCGAGCTCGCTGCGCGCGACGCCGGGGCGGCCGTCGCATCGGCGGGCTGGCAGGCGGCCGTGAACCCGACGGACACGAGGAGGAGGCCCGCGGCGACGAGCTGCGCGGCGACGCCACGCGCAGACCGCCGCGGAGCCCGGTCTTGGGACAGACCAACGCGGCCTAGCACGGGGGTGTCACCCCTGTGAGATCGGCAGACTCACCCCTCTGCTTGACCGGTGCCCGCCGGGCGAACCCCCGATCAGCCGGTGACGGTCAAGGTCCCGTGCATGGAGGCGTGGAAGTCGCAGGTCAGGTCGTACGTGCCGGCCTTGGCCGGCGCTGTGAAGGTCGCCTGCCCGCCGCCGGGAACGTTCACGTCCACGTCGGTGCCCTTGACCTTGACGGTGTGGGTGGCCGAGTCCTGGTTCTTGACGGTGACCTCGGCGCCCGCGGGGACGGTCAGCTCGGAGAACTTGAACGAGGCGATGGTGATCGTCGGCCCCGCAGCTGCCGTGGACTGTGAGGGCGCCGACGAGACAGACGGCGCCGCCACCGGGTTCGCGCTCGAGCATCCGGCGCTGACCGCGAGGACGATCGCGGCCAGCGCCAGACCGAGCGAACTTCTGTGAACGGTCATGCCTACGACACGTGCGCAGGCACCGCCCGGTTCAGTTGATGCCCCGCCCTACTCGTAGCTGATCGCGTCGAGCACCGGGAGCCGTGCGGCCCGGATCGCGGGCCACACCGCGGCCAGGACGCCCACCACCACGGCAAGCATGAGCATCCACGCGAGGCTCGCCCACGGGATCGCGAGGGTCGTCAGGCCGACGTCGGAGAACACCGTGGGCATGGCTGCCGCGAGGGCGACCCCCACGCCGACCCCGACGACGGTCCCGAACACCGCCGTGAGCACCGACTCGATCACGACCGTCCCCGCGAGCTGCGTCCGCCCGAGCCCGACCGCGCGCAGCAGCCCGATCTCCCGCGTCCGCTCGATCACCGACAGCGCGAGCGTGTTGACGATGCCGAGGACTGCGATGACGATCGACAGCCCGAGCAGCGCGTAGAGGATCACCAGGACCTGGTCGACCTGCTTCGCGAGGCTCGACGCGAACTCGGCAGAGTCGAGCACCGAGATCACGACGTACGGCTTGACGACCGTGACGATGTCGGACCGCGCCGTGCCGGGGGTCGTGCCCGCGGCATCGGTCACGAGGGCCGTCTTCACGAGCGACTGGTCGGCGGGCACGATCTCGTCGTAGAGCGTCTTCGACACCACCATCGGGGCGTCGACGACCGCGGAGACGAACACCGCACGGACCGTCGCGGTCCGGGTGCCGAGGTCACTCGTCAGGGTGACGTGGTCGCCGACCTTCCAGTCGTGGGCCTTGGCCTCGCTGCGGAGCACCGCGACTCCGTCGGCGCCGACCGACGCCATGGTCCCGTCGATCTCGTCGACCTCGATCGTCGAGCCGAAGGCCGAGAAGTCCATCCCGACGAGCGTCGTCGGGGCGGCCGAGGCGGTCCCCGACACGGCGGTCGTGCCAGGACGGGTGACGACGGCCGAGCCGATGTCGAACGTGTCGACCTTCGCGACCGAGCCGAGGTGACGCAACGCATCGAGCGCGTCGGGCGGGATCGAGCCCGTCGCTGACTGCAGGATGAAGTCGGCGTGCATGTCGGCCGCGACGATCTCGCGGGTCGACGCCTGGGTGGTGGCCGCGAGCACCGACGCCGCGCCCACGAGTGCCATCCCGATCATGAGGGCGCCTGCCGTGCTCGCGGTACGCCGCGGGTTACGGGTCACGTTGCCGCGCGCGAGACGCCCGACAGGTCGGAGCAGCGCCACGAACGGCACCGCGAGCCCCGAGACGATGAACCGGGCGATGACGGGAGCGAGTGTGAGCATGCCCAGCACGACCGCTGCGGCACCGATCCCGAGGAACGTCCCCGCCTGGTCGGCCTGGGGCCGCACGATCGCGACGAGCACCCCGCCGACGCCGAGCGCGACGAGCGCCCAGCCGGCGACGGACCGGATCCGGAGCGAGTGCTCCTGGTCGACGACGTCGTCGCGCATCGCCTCGACGGGCGGGACGAGAGCCGCGCGCCGCGCCGGGACGAGCGCCGCGAGCAGGCTGACCAGCGTCCCGATGCCGATCGAGACGAGGACTGTCGAGGCGTCGAGCGGGATGCTGCCCGACAGGGTCATGCCCATCCGCTCGAAGAGCACGCGGAGCGCCGAGACGAGCCCGAGCCCGCCCGCGACCCCGAGCGCGGAACCGACCACGCCGATCGCGGCGGCCTGGAGCAGGATCGACGCGAACACCTGCGACGGCGACGCCCCGATGGCCCGTAGCAGCGCGAACTCACGCATCCGCTCGCGCACCGACATGGTGAACGTGTTGGCGATGATGAACGCGCCCACGAACAGCGAGATCCCGGCGAAGACCAGCAAGAACGTCGAGATGAACCCGAGGGCCTTCTCGATGGTCGATCGGGTCTCGGCGCGCATCGCGTCACCGGTGACCGCCTCGGCCCTCGCGGGCAGTGCGGCATCGAGGTGCTCGACGAGCTGCGCCTGGGAGACGCCGTCCTTCGCGTACACCGCGAGGTCGACGACGGTGCCGGTCGGCGCGAACGTCGAGATCGCGGTGGCCTCGTCGACCACGACGATCGTGGCGCCGGCCATCGGGCTGCCGAGCGAGATCTCGCCCACGACGTGCACCTGCTTGACCTGGCCGCCGAGCACGATCGTCGTCGTGTCGCCCACGTACAGGCCCGAGTACCGCAGGGTGGCGGACTCGAGCGCGATCTCGGTGGGTGCGGCGGGCAGCCGGCCCTGGAGGACCTGAGCCGTCGGGTCACCGGGGAAGAGGGCCGTCGCGAACGACGGTGCCTGGGTGCTCGTGACCGCGGTGCCGTCGGCCCCGACGAGGACGACCGGACCCTGCACGTCAGGGATGACCCGCTCGACGCCGTCGACGCCTGCGAGGTCCTGCGCGAGCGACAACGGGACCGGGTTGCGGGCCTCCGTCTGGATGTCCGAGGCACCGCGGGCCGAGGCCTCGGATCCGCGCACGTAGGCGTCGCCGACCATCGAGCTGTTGACGATGCCCGTGAAGGTCGACGAGAGCATGGTCCGCAGCGAGAACGTCCCCGCGACGAACGACACCCCGAGGGCGACGGCCAGCAGCGACAGCAGGAAGCGGACGAGGTGCGCGCGGATGCCGCGCAGCGCCACCGTGCCCATCAGTGACCGGCCTCGTGCGCGCCGAGGGCACGCAGCGCGTCGAGCACCGAGGCCTGCGTCGGGTCGGTGAGCTCGCCGACGAGGAGGCCGTCGGCGAGGAACAGCACGCGGTGCGCGAACGACGCGGCGCGCGGGTCGTGCGTGACCATGACGACCGTCTGGTCGAGCTCGTCGACCGAACGCCGCAGGAACCCGAGCACCTCACCGGCCGACATCGAGTCCAGGTTGCCGGTGGGCTCGTCCGCGAACACCACGGCGGGCCGGGACACCAGCGCCCGGGCGCACGCCACGCGTTGCTGCTGACCGCCCGAGAGCTCGCTCGGCCGGTGCCGGAGCCGGTCCCCGAGGCCGACCGCCGCGACGACCTCGTCGAGGTACGCGCGGTCGACGGGCAGGCGGGCGATGTCGAGCGGGAGCGTGATGTTCTCCAGCGCGGTCAGGGTCGGCACGAGGTTGTAGGCCTGGAAGATGAAGCCGAGGCGCGTGCGGCGCAGCTTCGTCAGGTGGCGCTCGTTCATCGCGCTGACCTCGGCGCCGTCGACCACGACGGACCCGGACGTGGCCCGGTCGAGGCCGGCCATGCAGTGCATCAGGGTCGACTTGCCCGAGCCGGACGGGCCCATGATCGCCGTCAGCTCGCCGCGGGCGAAGTCCACGTCGATCCCGGCGAGCGCGTGCACGGCGGTGTCGCCGGCGCCGTAGGTCTTGCGCAGGGCACGCGCGTACGCGATGGGCGCGGCGCGACCCTCCGACGGTGGCGCCACGGTGGCGGTGGTGGTCGCTGTGCTGCTCGGCGGGTTCATGCGTTCGCATCCGATCGTCTCAGTGGGGTGTGGGGCCGCGACCATCGTGGTCCTCCGCCGAACGGTCGGGCGATCGGTTATGTCCCTGGTCGCACCCTGAGATGCACAGGGTCCGCTCAGGGTTCTCACCGGGTCTCCCCCCAGCCCGAAGACCCCTGGCATGCCGCGAGATCCCGGCCTAGCCTGGTGTCAAGCACGGATGAAGGTCGTCGACGATGACGTGGCTGCTCCTGGTCATGCTGGTCGGACCGGGCCTCCTGTTCGCCCTGGTCACGGCCCTCTTTGCTGCGCCCGACGACGCGCCGCGCTGGCGGGTCGCCGCCGCCAGGCTCCTCGAGCGGATGGCGCGGCGCCTGCGGCGCGAGCACACCTACGTGCCCGACCCGTTCGCCGCTCTGCGCGTGCAGACCCGCCTGGGTGCCGTCGCGCACCACGTCCAGGAGCTCGAGTACGAGCCGCACCAGTTCGCGCTCGCCGAGCGGCTCATCGCCTCGCAGCTCGCGTACGACCAGCTGCTCGCCGAGGCGTGCGCGCTCGCTGGGGTCGAGGTCCTGCCTCGCGCCAAGGGCGACCCGCAGGAGCGGTTCCGCGAGGAGGTCGAGCTCGCGTCGCGCGGCTGGTCGTGGTGATCGCGACGCCGCACCCCGGCTGATGGACGCCGCGCCTACGCGCGCACGCTGAGCGCGCTCGACCCGTCCGCGAGCCGGCGCACCTCGACGCGCTCCGCGATCGATGCCTTGAGCGCCTCGACGTGCGACACGACCCCGACGACCCGTCCCCCGGCGCGCAGCCGCCCGAGCTCCGCGAGGACCGTGTCGAGCGTGTGCGGGTCGAGCGACCCGAAGCCCTCGTCCACGAAGAGGGTCCCGAGGTCGATGCCGCCGGCCTCGGCGGTCACGACGTCGGCCATGCCGAGCGCGAGGCACAGCGACACGTAGAACGTCTCGCCCCCTGAGAGCGTGCGCGGGTCCCGTTCGGCGCCGGTCGCGTGGTCGACGACGCGCATCGACAGACCCGTCTTGCGCGTGCGCACGTCCTCGCGCTCCTCGCTGCGCACGAGCTCGTAGCGGCCGTCGGACATGAGCACGAGGCGGTCGTTCGCGGCGGCGACGACGTCCTCGAACCGGCGAACGAGCACATACGTCGCGAGCGTCAGCGCACGCGAGTTGTCGCTCCCCGCGGCGGACGCCAGGTTGGCCATCCGGAGGACCGGTGCCGAGTCGGCGACGGCCGTCAGCAGCGTGCGGGCCGCGGCCTCGACCTGGTGGAGCGCGTTGGCCGACGACGTCGCACGGTCGACCGCCCGGCCCGCGGCACCGCCCGCGTCTGCCGCGGCCACCCGCGCGGCGTCGAGCTCCTCGCGTGCGGCGGCCAGCACGACGTCGAGACCCGAGGAGTCGAAGGGCTCGTCGGACAGTGCAGCGATCTCGGGCTCGGCCAACCCCGACCGGACCCGCGCTGTCGCCGCGTCGTACGCGCGGACCTGGTCATCGAGTGCGGCGAGGCCGGCAGCAGTCAGCAGGGCAGCCCGTGCCGCGCCGGCGTCGGCGAACCCGTGCTCGGTCAACGCGGCAGCGAGCTCGGCCGCCCGGCCCGCCCGGTTCTCCGCGGCGTTGTCCAGGATCGCGAGCGCGTCGAGCACAGCGCTCGCCGCAGCAGCCCGCAGCTGCAGCGCGGACCGGCGGGCCGAGACGGTCGGGTGAGCGTCGCGTGCGTCGACGATCTCGCGCTCGTCGTGCCGGAGGGCCAGCTCGAGCGCCGCGATGCGGCTCTCCTCGGACGCGCACAGCTGCTCGAGCTCGAGCCGGGTCGCGCGCGCGAGCTCGGTCTCCTCGTCGTGGATGCGCAGCGACGTGATCGCGGTCTCGCGGTCTGCCTCGCCGTCGGCGGCCATCGACACGAGGACGCGGGCCTCGGTGACGTGGGTCTCGGCCTCGGAGAGCGTGAGCCCGCCGGCGGTGGCTCTCGCCCCCTCGACGCGTTCGGTGAGTGCGGCCACCCGGGACGACCGCTCACCGAGCACCCGCTCGGCCTCGGACCGTGCCTGCTCGGCCCGCTCCACGTCCTGGGCACTCGTGTGGCCCGCGGCGAGCGCGGCCTTGGCGGGGTGCTCGGTCCCGCCGCACACGGGGCACGGCTCACCGTCGTGGAGCGTGCCCGCGAGCTCGCCCGCGAGGCCGGTGATCCGCGCGTTGCGGACATGAGACTCGTGCTCGACGGCGGCTCGCGCGACGCGGGCAGCGCGGTCCCGCGCAGCAACGGCGTCCGCGAGCTCGGCCTCGGCTGCGGCGGCGGCACGGGCTGCGGCGAGCACTGCCTCGGCGACCTCGAGCTGCGTGCGCCGTGCGGGTAGCTGCGCGACCACCTCGGTGGCGGTCTGGAGCTCGACGACGATCTCGCGGCGCTGTGCGGGTCGCACCTCGAGCTCGGCGGCGAGCCGCAGCGCCTCGGCCCGTGACGTCGCGAGCGACCCCCGCAGGTCTTCCAGGTGACGGCTGCGGGCGGGCAGCTCGGACTCGAGGTCGACGAGTCGGGCCAGGGTTGCCGCCAGCGCGGCGGCGCGTTCGCGCTCGGCGGTCAGGAGCGCCGTCAGCTCGGCCGTCGCGTAGCCGTGGACCTCGGGGCCGTCCGGCGTCGGGTGCGGGTGCAGGCCCACGAGGCCGAGGGCGCGCAGCGGGAGGCTCAGAGCGCGTACCGGGACGAGGTCGCTGGGTGCGGAGTCGAGCGCAGCCCGGGCTGCGGCCTCGGCTGCCATGAGCGACTCCTGGGCGGCCGCATCACCTGTGAGCAGCGGGCGGACCTCGAGCGCGCGGCGCGCGGCGGCACGCCGGTCCGAGGTCGCGGCGATCTCGTCGGCCCGGGCGTCGAGGGCGGCCTGCTCGGCGCGCAGCGCGGCCCGGCGGTCGAGGGCTGTGATCGTCGCGGTCACCTGGTCGAGCGCGGCGCGTGCCGTCTCGAGAGCTGCCTCGGTGGCGGTCCGCGCGGCCGCGGCTCCCGCTGCCTCTGCCTGGAGCCGCTCGCTGTGCGCGCGCGCCAGGGCAACCGTGACCTGCGGGTCTGCGTCGGCGGCCGTTCGCAGGGCGTCGGCCGCCTCGCTGTCGAGTCCCGCCGCCCCCGCGAAGTGCGCGGCGGCCGAGGCCAGCGCGCCCTGGGCCTGCGTGACGGACCGCTGGGCCTCGCGACGCAGGTCGTCGAGGCGGTACTGCAGCCGCTCGTAGACGTCGGTCGCGAAGATCTTCTGCAGCAGGCTCCGCCGGTGCTCGGGGTCGGCCCGCAGGAAGCTTGCGAACTCCCCCTGCGGCAGCACGATGGTCTGGACGAACTGCGCGCGGTCGAGCCCGATGATGCGCTGCAGCTCGGGACCGGCCTCGTCGAGCCGGGTCGACATGATCTCGCCGCCGGGCTCGGCGTCGATCCCGATCGACAAGGTGTCCGCCTCGGTCAGGTCGTCCGCTGCGGGCGGGACGTCCGGCGCGGCACCGGCGAGGCGCCACAGCTTCACCGTCGCCTGCTGGCGCGCGGTCCCCGTCCCGCGCCGCTTGGCGCGCTCGTAGGCGGGGGTGCGCCGGACGCGGTAGACACCCGCACCCGTCTCGAACGTGAGGTCGACGATGCTCTCGACGTCGTCGGCGGCGAACCCGGAGCGCAGCCGGTCCTCGCTCGTCGCGGCCGACGCGACCTTGCCGTACAGCGCGAACACGATCGCGTCGATGAGCGTCGACTTTCCCGCACCCGTGGGGCCCTCGAGCAGGAAGAGCCCGGAGGCTCCGAGCGCCTCGAAGTCGACCGTGTAGCGGCCCGCGAACGGGCCGATCGCCTGGATCGTGAGGCTGCGCAGGTACATCAGGCGCTCCGCTCACCCGCGGTGACCTGCTCGTACGCGCGGCGCAGCACGGCGAGCTCGGCGTCGGTGGGCTCCATGCCCGTCACGTGCACGACGAACTCGGCGGCCACCTGGAGCGGGTCGTTCGCGGAGGTGACGACCGTGGCCCCGACGCGGTCCGACGTGCGCTCGGGCGGCCGGTGCTGGATGACGAGCGCGTGCGCGAACCGCTCCTTGACGCGGCGGTACAGGTCGGCGGGCCGGTGGGCGTCCGTGACGGTGACGCGCAGCCAGTCGTCGAGGTGGGGCTCGCCGGCCGCGCCGAGCAGGTCCTCGAGGGTGCCGGTGACGTCCGCGAGCCGGCGCGGGACCGGCGCCGGGACGAGCTCGGGCTCGACCGTGCCCGACCCCTGGCCCGACCCCAGGTCGAGGAGCACGGTCGACTTGCGATGGTGCTGCTCGGAGAACGAGTAGGCGAGCGGTGAGCCGGAGTAGCGCAGCGCCGACCCGTCGACCCCCCCGACCTGCTGCGGTCCGTGCAGGTGCCCCAGCGCCACGTAGTCGATCCCCGCGAACATCCCGGCGGGCACGTGGTCGACTCCCCCGACCCGGATGTCCCGCTCCGACTCGCTCGGCTCACCGCCGACGACGAACGCGTGCGCCATGACGACGGCGCGCGGGCGCGGGCGGCCGGAGCGTGCGGCGGCATCGACCCGGGTCGCAAGGTCGCGGCGCACCCGCGCCATCGCCGCGCCGACGACGGCCTCGTGCGAGCGCGGCAGCGGCGCGGGAGCTGGGCCGGTGGTGTCGTCGCCGGACAGCTCGCGGCGCACGACGTCCGGGTCCAGGTACGGCAGCGCGTAGACGAGCAGGTCCCCCGCGTCGTCGGGCAGCACGACGGGCTCGGCGAGACCGGCGACGCGCGTGCGCACCTGGATCCGGTCGCGCATGATCGCGGCGCCGAACCCGAGCCGGGCGGCCGAGTCGTGGTTGCCGGGGGTCACGACGACCGTCGCGTGCTCGGCGAGCCGCGCCAGGGTCTCGGACAGCAGGACGACTGCCTCGACGGGAGGGACGGCACGGTCGTACACGTCGCCCGCGACGAGCACCGCGCCGACGCCCTCGGTGCGGGTCAGCTCGACGAGGTGGTCGAGGTAGGCGGCCTGGTGGTCGAGCAGGTCGACGCCGTGCAGGGTGCGGCCTAGGTGCCAGTCCGACGTGTGCAACACCCTCATCCAGGCAACCTACCGTCCAGGCCACGTCGCTCAGAGTCTTGTCCCCACCAGTACGGGTGAGATGGACCCCGACGCCAGTGCGGCCGCTCACAGGTGTTCTCGAGGTGACTGGGAGATCGTCCAGGCGACAACCCCTACGTCGCACGCTCGCCTGACTCCAAGCTGTCGGGAGTCAGGCGAGCGTGTTCTCAGATGGACGACGTGTTCTTCGTTGGCTCGGGGGAGCGTGACCCTGAACTCTTGGCGATCAGGTAGGCGAACACCACACCGAGAAGATAGGTCGCGACGTCAAAGCGCACGGCGCTCACTGGTTCGACGAATCTGACGATACCCACGAACACGAGGACAGAGCCTGCCCCCAGTAGCGAGGCGGGAAGGCGATGGCGGAGTCGCGCCGCCCTACCTCCAGCGAGCCCAAGAGCGACGCCTGCCACGCCGGTGAGGATCGGGATGAAGACCTGGTCGAGAGTCATTCCGTCATCCTAGTTTCAGCACGCATATTTCACGCCAACTAGGTCGCCGATGCCGAGAAGAATCTTCATGCACTTGCCCTCGTTGATCGCCTGCCTCGCCACGCTGTTCAAGGACCAGACGCTGGCAGCGCAGAGGACTCCTGCGA
>NZ_DASUIR010000132.1:0-4522 GCF_036279715.1 Cellulomonas sp.
CGCGGACGGGAACTTCCAGGCCGCCGTGCACGTCATCAAGGACCGCAACCCGTTCCCGTCGGTGTGCGGTCGCGTGTGCCCTCACCCGTGCGAGTCCGAGTGCCGCCGCAGCCTCGTCGACGAGCCCGTCGCGATCAACTACGTCAAGCGGTTCGCGGCCGACTGGGACATGGCGCAGGACGAGCCGTGGCTCCCGCGGGTCGAGGCGCCGACCGGCAAGCGGATCGCCGTCGTCGGCGCCGGGCCTTCCGGCCTGTCCGCCGCGTACTACAGCGCGATCGCCGGCCACGCCGTCACCGTGTTCGAGAAGCAGGACCACGCCGGGGGCATGATGCGCTACGGCATCCCCGAGTACCGGCTCCCGAAGGACACGCTGGACCAGGAGATCGGCGTCATCCAGGCGCTGGGCGTCCAGATCGTGACCGGCAAGGCGCTCGGCACGCACCTGAACCTCGAGGACCTCAAGCGCGACTTCGACTCGGTGTACCTGGCGATCGGCTCGTGGCGTGCGACGCCGCTGGGCATCGACGGTGACCGCCTCGAGCACGTCGAGCTCGGCATCGACTACCTGCGCCACATCACCAAGGGCTCGACCCGCTCGCGCGGCGACAACATCGTCGTGATCGGCGGTGGCAACACGGCGATCGACTGCGTCCGGACGGCCCTGCGCAAGGGGGCCAAGAGCGTCAAGCTCGTCTACCGGCGCACACGCGCCGAGATGCCCGCCGAGGCGTTCGAGGTCGAGGAGGCGCTGCACGAGGGCGTCGAGATGGTGTTCCTCACGGCACCGACCAAGATCACCGAGGCCGACGACGGCACCAAGCAGCTGCACTGCACGAAGATGGAGCTCGGCGAGCCCGACCGGTCGGGTCGACGCCGGCCCGTGATGATCGAGGGCAGCGACTTCGTCATCGAGGCCGACACGATCATCGGCGCCATCGGCCAGAGCACCGACACAGGCTTCCTCTACAACGACCTGCCGGTGCGCCTCAACAAGTGGGGCGACATCGACGTCGACGGCTTCACGATGCAGTCGTCGGAGTCGAACGTCTTCGCGGGCGGCGACTGCGTGACCGGCCCCGCGACCGTCATCCAGGCCGTCGCGGCCGGGCGGCGCGCCGCGATGGCGATCGACGAGTTCGTCACCCGCGGCTACGTGCGTCCGAGCACGGAGGACTACACGTGCAGCCGGGGGACGCTCGAGGACCTGCCGAAGGCCGAGTTCGAGGACATCCCGAAGCTCGTGCGCGCGAGCATGCCGGGCCTGGCGCCCGCGGCTCGCACCGACAGCTTCGTCGAGGTCGAGACGGGACTGACCGAGGCGCAGGCGCGCGCCGAGGCGGCCCGCTGCCTCAAGTGCGGGTGCGCCAAGCAGAACCACTGCGCCCTGCGCCAGGAGGCGAGCGACCACGGCGTGGCGTTCGCAACCCCCCTGCACATCCGCCCGCACTCGCCGATCGTGGCCGACCACCCGTTCATCGTCCGCGACAACAACAAGTGCATCGGGTGCGGCCGGTGCGTCGCGGCCTGCGCCGAGATCGAGGGGCCGGGCGTCCTCGCGTTCCAGTTCAGCGGCGGCCGGATGACCGTCGGCACCACCACCGGCCTCCCGCTCGGGCTCACCGACTGCGTCTCGTGCGGCCAGTGCGTGCGGGCCTGCCCGTGCGGCGCGCTCGACTACGTGCGCGAGCGCGGCGACGTCTTCACGGCGATCAACGACCCGGCGAAGGTCGTCGTCGGGTTCGTCGCGCCCGCGGTGCGCAGCGTGATCGCCGCCGAGTACGGGATCCCGTTCGACGAGGCGTCTGCCTTCATCGCCGGCATGATGCGCAAGATCGGCTTCGACAAGGTGTTCGACTTCTCGTTCGCCGCCGACCTCACGATCATGGAGGAGACGACCGAGTTCCTCGGCCGCGTGACGTCGGGCGGCGTGCTGCCGCACTTCACGTCGTGCTGCCCGGGCTGGGTGAACCTCGTCGAGCGCCGGTGGCCGGAGATGATCCCCCACCTGTCGAGCTGCAAGTCGCCCCAGCAGATGATGGGCGCGACGGTGAAGAACCATTTCGCCCAGCAGGCGGGCATCGGCCTCGACGAGCTGTACGTCGTGTCGATCGTGCCGTGCCTCGCGAAGAAGTACGAGGCTGCCCGGCCGGAGTTCGCGCCCGAGGGGATTCGCGACGTGGACGCCGTGCTGACGACCACCGAGTTCATCGAGATGGCGGAGATGCTGCGCCTGAAGCCCGATGACATCGCACCGGGCGAGTTCGACGCGCCCTACGCCCGGGTCAGCGGCGCGGGCGTGCTCTTCGGCGCCTCGGGCGGTGTCGCGGAGGCGTCCCTGCGGATGGCCGTCGAGAAGCTCACGGGCGAACCCCTGGTCGACCAGCTCGACTTCCACGAGGTCCGCGGGTTCGAGGGCTTCAAGGAGGCGACCGTCACCGCGGGCGGCACGACCGTCCGGGTGGCCGTGATCTCGGGCCTCAACAACGTCGACCCGCTCGTGCGGCGCATCGTGGCCGGTGAAGACGTCGGCTACGACCTCGTCGAGGTCATGGCCTGCCCGGGTGGCTGCATCAACGGCGCCGGCCACCCGGTGCCCGACCGCGTCGGCGAGATGGCGGCCCGCCAGAAGGTGCTCGTCAACATCGACCAGACCTCCCGGTACCGCAAGTCGCAGGAGAACCCCGACATCCTCCGGCTGTACGACGAGTTCTACGGCGAGCCCAACTCCGACGCCGCTCACCACCTGCTCCACACGAGCTACGCCCCGTTCCGGGACGAGCCGATCGTCCCGACCCGATGAAGGGCCCGACCTCCATGAAGCGACTCGCGTGCGCGGCAGCCGGCATGATGCTTGTTCTCGCGCTGCTGCCCGGCTGTGCCGGCACCACGCCCGCGGCGGCCACCACTGCTGCTGCGGCGACCGCCGCCGCGACGCCGACCCCCGAGGCCCCCGCCGTCAAGACGACGATCCGCATCGCGTCGCTCAAGGGCCCCACGACGATGGGCCTCGTCAAGCTGACCAGCGACGCCGAGGCCGGTCAGGGCAAGCAGGACTACGAGGCGACCATGTACGGCACGCCCGACGAGGTCGTGCCGCAGCTCATGAAGGGCGAGGTCGACATCGCGCTGCTCCCGGCCAACCTCGCGGCGGTGCTCTACAACAAGCTCAAGGCGACGCCAGACGCGGCGATCCAGGTCGCAGCGATCAACACCCTGGGGATGCTCGAGGTCCTCGAGTCGGGCGACTCGGTCACGACCATCGCCGACCTCAAGGGCAAGACGGTCTACAGCACCGGCAAGGGTGCGTCGCCGGAGTACGTCCTGGACTACCTGCTGAAGCAGAACGGGCTCGACCCGGCGACCGACGTCACCGTCGAGTTCAAGAGCGAGGCCACCGAGGTCGCGGCGGTGCTCGCCAGCACGCCGGGCGCCATCGGCGTCCTGCCCCAGCCGTACGTGACGGTCCTGAAGGCGAAGAGCCCGACCATCCGCACCGCGCTGACCCTCACCGACGAGTGGGCCAAGGTCACCCAGGACTCCCAGATGGTCACGGGCGTCGTCGTGGTCCGCCGGGCGTTCGCCGAGGCGAACCCGGAGGCCTTCGCCGACTTCCTGGCCGACTACAAGGCGTCGACCGAGTTCACGAACGCCAGCCCGGCGAAGGCTGCTCCGCTGATCGCCGAGGTCGGCATCGTACCCTCGGCCCAGATCGCCGAGGCGGCGATCCCCGCCTGCAACATCACCTACATCGACGGCGCTGCGCTCAAGACCACCCTGAGCGGGTACCTGCAGGTCCTGTTCGGGGCCGACCCGGCCTCGGTCGGCGGAAGCCTGCCGGGCGATGACTTCTACTTCGGCAGCTAGCGCGCCGACCAGACCCGTGCCGTGGCGGATCGTCCGCCCGGCGCTGGTCCTCGCGTTCTGGGTCGGCGTGTGGCAGGTCGCCACCGTCGTCGTCCATCAGGAGATCCTGCTGGTCTCGCCCGCCGGCGTGCTCGTCCGGCTCGTGGAGCTCGTGCCGACGGCGGGCTTCTGGGGCACCGTCGTGCACTCGTTCGTCAGGATCTCGGCCGGGTTCCTGCTGGCCGCGCTGGTCGGCGTCTTCGGCGCAGCCCTGGCGGCCGGCTCGCGGGTCGTCGACGCGCTCGTGACCCCGCTGGTCACGGCGATCCGCAGCACGCCCGTCGTCAGCTTCATCATCCTGGTGCTCATGTGGGCGAGCAGCGACCGGCTGTCGTTCGTCATCAGCTTCCTGATGGTCCTGCCGATCATCTACACCAACGTCCTCGAGGGGATCCGGCACCGCGACCGTTCGCTTCTGGAGGTCGCGAGGGTCTTCGGGGTGCCGCTGCTGCGCCGGCTCCCCGCCATCGACGTCCCCGCGGTCCTGCCGTTCTTCGTCGCGGGCTGCAAGGTCGGCGTCGGCCTCGCCTGGAAGAGCGGCATCGCGGCCGAGGTGATCGGTCTGCCGCGGGGCAGCATCGGCGAGCAGCTCTACCAGGCGAAGCTGTTCCTCAGC
>NZ_DASUIR010000133.1:0-33226 GCF_036279715.1 Cellulomonas sp.
GCTGTGGGGTGCGTTCGCGACCAAGGCGAGCGTCATCCACCCGCCCGTTGCCGACGCTGTCGAGAGCGGGGTCGTCGGAGGTGCCCGTGCCGCCGCGGCCCCCCGCCCGGTCGACCGCGAGGCCCCCGCGGAGCCCGCGCCGATCTCCCGCCCGGCGCTCGTGCTGCTCGTGCCACCCCTCGTGCTCGCCGCCCTCGGCCTGCTCGTCGCCCTCCTGCCCGGCGTCGGCCAGAACCTGCTCGAGCCGCACGCCGACGCCTACCCCGGCGCACCGGGCCACCTGACGCTCTGGGCGGGCGTCACCCCGACCCTCCTGCTCACGCTGCTGGTCCTCACGGTGGGCCTCGCGGCGTTCTGGTGGCGTAGGCCCATCGAGCGGCTCCAGGCCGTGGTGTCCCGCGCGCCCGACGCCGACCGCGTCTACCGCCGGATGATGCGCCGCCTCGACGACCTGGCCGGCGACGTCACGGCGTTCACGCAGCGCGGCTCGCTGCCCGTCTACCTCGGCCTGATCCTGATCGTGTTCGCCGCGGCGGTCGGGCTGCCGCTGCTCGCGACCACGGCCCTGCCGGCCTCGGTCCGCGCCTGGGACGAGCCCGCGCAGGCCGTGTTCGGCGTCATGATCGTCGCCTCCGCGATCCTCGCCGCACGCTCGCGCCGACGCCTCAAGGCCGTCATCCTGCTCGGCGTCTCGGGGTACGGGGTCGCGGCCCTGTTCCTGCTGCACGGCGCACCCGACCTCGCCCTCACGCAGGTGCTCGCCGAGACCGTGACGCTCGTCGTGTTCGTCCTCGTGCTGCGCCGGCTCCCGCCGTACTTCTCCGACCGGCCGCTCGCCGCGAGCCGCTGGGTGCGCCTCGCGGTGGGGCTCGCGGTCGGGCTGACCGTCGGCGGGCTCGCGCTCGTCGTGCCCGGCGCGCGCGTCCACCCGCCCGTGTCGGTCGACTTCGCCGCGGAGGCGCTGCAGTTCGGCGGCGGCAAGAACATCGTCAACGTGACCCTCGTGGACATCCGGGCGTGGGACACGATGGGCGAGATCTCGGTGCTGCTTGTGGCCGCGACCGGCGTCGCGTCGCTCGTGTTCCTCCGGCGGCGCGGCGCGGCCATCCAGCGCATCGACGACGCCCACGTGGGCGGACGGGTGTGGGCGACCGACAACGACCCGATGGCGCTCCTGCGCAGGCCGCCGGGACAGCCGGCGCCCAGCGCCACGAGCACGCGCTCGGCCGAGTGGCTGCGGGCCGTCAGCACCCTGGCACCGCACCGCCGGTCGGTGATCTTCGAGGTCACGACCCGGCTCCTGTTCCACACGATGATCGTGTACTCGGTGTACCTGCTGTTCTCGGGTCACAACGGCCCCGGCGGCGGGTTCGCGGCCGGGCTGGTGACGGGCATCGCGCTCGCGGTTCGGTACCTCGCGGGCGGACGGTACGAGCTGGGGGAGGCCGCGCCCGTCCAGCCCGGTGTGCTCCTCGGCCTCGGGCTGTTCATGTCGGTGGGCGTCGGGATCGTCGGGCTGCTCGCGGGAGGGTCGGTCCTGCAGTCGTGGATCGTGGACGTGTCGCTGCCGGTGGTCGGAACCGTGCACCTCGTGACGTCGCTGTTCTTCGACGTCGGGGTGTACCTCGTCGTCGTCGGCCTGGTGCTCGACATCCTGCGGACCCTCGGTGCCGAGCTCGACCGGCGCTCCGAGGTCGACAACGAGGTCGAGGACGTGGCCGTCCGATGATCGACATGAGCCCGAACCTCGTCCTGGTCGTCGTCATCGCGGCGCTGTTCGCCGTGGGCGTCTACCTGCTGCTCGAGCGCAGCCTGTCGCGCGTGCTCGTCGGGGTGGTCCTGCTCGGCAACGGCGCGAACCTGCTGTTCCTCGTCGCGGGCGGTGCAGCCGGCCGGCCGCCGATCCTCGGCCAGGCGGCAGTCGAGGACATGAGCGACCCGCTGCCGCAGGCGATGGTCCTCACGGCGATCGTCATCACGCTCGGGATGACCGCGTTCCTGCTCGCCATGGCGTACCGCTCGTGGCAGCTGCACGGGCACGACGAGGTCCAGGACGACGTCGAGGACCGGCGCATCGCGCGGCTCGCCGCCCGGGACGAGCGGGCGTTCCTCGACACCGACACCGACACCGACGAGGCGATGGTGTCGCTCGACGACGAGGCGGCCGAGACCCGCGACGAGACGAGCGATCCGGTCCCTGTCGCGCCCGACGGGGGGATGGCGCCGTGAGCGATCCCGTCTGGCTCGTCCCGCTGCCCGTCGTCGTCCCGCTGCTCGCGGCGGGCCTCGCGCTCGCGCTCTACCGCAAGCCGCGGGCGCAGCGCGCGATCAGCGTCGTCGCGCTGTCGATCGTGCTCGCGGTGTCCGCGACCCTGCTCGTCCTCACCGACGCGGGCCCGCTCGTCATCGACGTCGGAGGCTGGGCCGCGCCCGTCGGCATCGACCTCGTCGCCGACCGGCTCTCGGCGCTCATGCTCACGGTGTCGAGCGCGGTCACGCTCTGCGTCCTGCTGTACTCCCTGGCCCAGGGCGAGGCGGACGGCGACGAGGCCGCACCCGTGTCGATCTACCACCCGACGTACCTCGTCCTGGCGGCGGGCGTCGCGAACGCGTTCCTCTCGGGCGACCTGTTCAACCTCTACGTCGGCTTCGAGATCCTGCTCGCGGCGTCCTACGTGCTCCTCACCCTCGGCGGCACGGGCGAGCGGATCCGCGCCGGCAGCATCTACGTCGTCGTCGCGCTGCTGTCCTCGGTGCTGTTCCTCGTGGCGATCGCGCTCGTCTATGCGTCGACCGGGACGGTCAACCTCGCCCAGCTCGCGGTCCGGCTGCCGCAGATCGACCCCGACGTGCGCCTGCTGCTCCAGGTCATGCTGCTGCTCGCGTTCGGGATCAAGGCCGCGATCTTCCCGCTGTCGGCCTGGCTCCCGGACTCCTACCCGACGGCCCCCGCGCCGGTGACCGCCGTGTTCGCCGGGCTGCTCACCAAGGTCGGCGTGTACTCGATCATCCGGACGCAGACCCTGCTGTTCCCCGACGGGCGCCTCGACGACGTGCTGATGTGGGCGGCGCTCGCGACCATGGTCGTCGGCATCCTCGGGGCGGTCGCGCAGGACGACATCAAGCGACTGCTCTCGTTCACGCTCGTGAGCCACATCGGCTTCATGATCTTCGGCATCGCGCTCTCGACGCACCTGGGCTGGACCGCGTCGATCTACTACGTCGTGCACCACATCACCGTGCAGACCGCGCTGTTCCTCGTCGCGGGGCTCATCGAGCGCTGGGGCGGGACCACGTCGCTGGACCGCCTGGGCGGGCTCGCGAAGCTCGCGCCGGTCCTCGCGATCCTCTTCTTCGTGCCCGCGATGAACCTCGCGGGGGTCCCGCCGCTGTCCGGGTTCCTGGGCAAGGTCGGGCTGCTGCAGGCCGGCGTCGCGGTCGGCACCCCGCTCGCGACGGTCCTCGTCGTCGGCAGCGTGCTCACCTCGCTGCTCACGCTGTACGCGCTCATCAAGGCGTGGAACAAGGCGTTCTGGCAGACGCCCCCGGCCGAGCTGCCCGCCACGCGCATCCCGGTCGGCATGGTGGGCCCGACGGCGGCGCTCGTGGCGTTCGGCCTGGCCCTGACGGTGTTCGCCGGACCGCTGTACGCGTACACCGGGCGCGCGGCCACCGCCCTGCAGCAGCGGACGCCCTACATCGACGCCGTCCTGCCCGACGGCTTGCGCGGCGAGGGCGTGTCCGCCGACCTCGCCGAGGTGCACCCGTGAGCCCGACCCCGCGGCGCAGGCCGCGCTCCGCGCAGTGGCCGACCGTCCTGTGGCTCGTCGTCGTGTGGGTCCTGCTCTGGGGTGACCTGTCCGTCGCGAACGTGCTGGCCGGGCTCGGGATCTCGCTGCTCATCACGCGCGGCCTGCGGATGAGCCCGATCGACTTCCAGGGCACGGTCCACCCGTTCGGGCTGCTCGTCCTCGTCGCTCGGTTCCTCGTCGACCTGGTGCATGCATCGGTGCAGGTCAGCCTGCTCGCGCTTCGCCCGCGTCGGCTCCCGCACGGAGCGGTCATCGCCGTGCAGCTGCGCAGCCACTCCGACCTGTACCTCACGCTCACCGCCGAGCTGTGCTCGCTCGTGCCCGGCTCGCTCGTCGTCGAGGCCCACCGCCTGACCGGTCGGCTCTACCTGCACGTGCTCGACGTCGCGCAGGTCGGCGGCATCGAGCGCGCCCGGCAGATCGTGCTCGACCAGGAGGAGCGCGTGCTGCGCGCGCTCGCGTCCGATCCCGAGCTGCTCGAGGCGGGGCTCACGCCGGTCGGTCTTCTGCGCCGCCTGCGCCGGCACGACTCGGAGGTGGACGCATGACCGTCGTGATCGTGGTGTGCGGGCTCCTGCTGACGATCGGCGGCGTGTGCGCGGTCGTCCGCGCCGAACGCGGGCCGTCGATGCTCGACCGGACCGTCGCGCTCGACATCGTCGTGACCACGCTGACCGCAGCGGGCGCACTCTTCGCGGCCGTCGAGCGGCGCACCGACATCGTGCCGATCCTCGTCGTGCTCTCGCTCGTGGGCTTCGTCGGGTCGGTGACCATCGCGCGGTTCGCGTCGGTCGAGCCCGCGGGTGAGGGCCGCGTGCGCACCCCGGAGGAGGTCGCAGCCGAGAGCGCCGAGGCGCTGCGCCTCGAAGAGCTCGCCGAGGCGGCCGCGCACCCTCGGCCCGCGGAGCCGGCTGCGCCTCCGACCCACGACGCGACGGGAGACGTCCGATGAGCATCCCCTGGAACCAGGTCGCCGACGTCGCGGCGGCCGCGTGCCTGCTCGGCGGGGCGTTCCTCGCGTTCGCCGCGGGGATCGGCGTGCTGCGCTTCCCCGACCTCCTGGCGCGCATGCACGCCGGGACCAAGCCCCAGGTGCTCGGCCTCATGCTCGTCCTGACCGGCCTCGCGCTCCGGCTGCGGTCCGGCTCGGCGGTGTGGGCGCTCGGGCTCGTGGTGCTCTTCCAGATGCTCACCGCGCCGGTCGCGGCGCACATGGTCGGCCGCGCGGGCTACCGGACGGGGAAGGTCCGCGGGGATCTGCTCGTGGTCGACGAGCTCACGGACGACCTGCGGCGGGCCCAGGAGCAGCAGCCGCCGGGGTGACGGGGCCCGGCGCGGGGGCTGCGTCGGATCAGGCAGCGGCCGAGCGGCGACCCTCGTCGATGCGCGCGCTGAACCGCGCCGTGCCACGCATCGTCAGCACGCGGGACAGCGCGACGAGCGCCCCGGTGATCGCCGCGGCGGCGACGACCTCGCCCAGACCGGCATCGCCCTGGTCGTCGGCCTTGGGCGGCTTGTGCCCGCTCGCAGCCTTCCAGGAGGCGTTGACGGCCTTCTGCACGGCCCAGGCGGCGGCGATCGCGACGACCGCGCCGGCGATCTTGGCGATGAGGGACGGTGTCGGCTGGTCGGCCACGAAAACCTCCGGTGCTCGGGCGTCCGCTGGTGCGATCGGACGCGTGCAGACCCACGCTAGTGCCCGGTGTAGTCTCGCCGCTGAACGACAGGGGAGCGCCAGGACCCCGAGGCATGCCGACGGGTCCCGGGCGCTGAGAGTGCGGACAAACCGCAGACCCTCGAACCTGATCCGGGTCACACCGGCGTAGGGAGTCGGGCTTCTCAGTCCTCGCTGTCGTCGTCGCGCAGGGCTCACCGGCGTGGCGGCAGCGGCGTGGACTCCCTCCTGCATCCACGAGGAGGAGCACCAGCATGACCACCATCCACACCGGACGCCGGGCCCGGGGCCTCGCGCTCGGCGCCGTCACCGTCGTCGCGCTCGCGCTCGCGGGCTGCTCAGGGACGGGCACGGGCACCACGTCGACGGCCGCGGCGACGGCGACGCCCGCGGCCACCGATGCCACCCCCGGCACCGTCACGCTCGTCACGCACGACTCGTTCGCACTCAGCGACGGGCTGCTCGCGTCGTTCGAGTCCGCGACCGGGATCACCGTCAAGCAGGTCGCCCCGGGCGACGGCGGCACGCTCGTCAACCAGCTGATCCTCACCAAGGACGCACCGCTGGGTGACCTCGCGTACGGGGTCGACAACTCGTTCGCGTCCCGCGCGATCGCCGAGGGCGTCTTCGCCCCGACGACGCCGACGGCACCCGCCGCGAAGGACGCCGCGACGTACGCGGTCGACGACTCGAAGTCGCTCACCGCGATCGACTACGGGGACGTCTGCCTCAACGTCGACCACGCGTGGTTCACGGCGCACAGCCTCGCCGAGCCCACGACGCTCGAGGACCTCACGAAGCCCGAGTACAAGGACCTGCTCGTCGTCCCGAACGCCGCGACGTCCTCGCCGGGCCTCGCGTTCCTGCTCGCGACGATCGGCAAGTTCGGCAACGACGGCTGGCAGGCGTACTGGAAGGCGCTGCAGGCCAACGGCCTCCAGGTCGCCGACGGCTGGTCGGACGCCTACTACACCGACTTCACCGCCGGCGGCGGCGCGGGGACCCGGCCGGTCGTGCTCTCGTACGCGTCCTCCCCGCCCGACACGATCCCGGACGGCGGCGACACCCCGACCACGGGCGCGCTGCTCGGCACGTGCTTCCGTCAGGTCGAGTACGCCGGGGTCCTCGCGGGCGCCAAGAACCCGCAGGCCGCCGCGAAGCTCCTGGACTTCCTGCTGTCCGACGCCGTCCAGGCGGACATCCCCGGCTCGATGTACATGTACCCCGTGAGCACCGCCGTCACCCTGCCGCCCGTGTGGGCGAAGTGGGCGCCGCTGTCCGACCACCCGTACACGGTGAAGCCCGCCGACATCTCGGCGCACCGCGACGACTGGATCAAGCAGTGGACCGACCTCGTGACCGGGTGAGCGTGGTGCGGCGGCTGGTCGGCGGGCGCGGGGTAGTCCTCGCGCTCGCCGCCGCGCTGCCGCTCGCATTCCTGGGGGTCTTCTTCGCGTGGCCCGTCGCGACGCTCGTCGCGCGCGGCTTCGTGACCGGCGGTGCCCTCGACCTGTCGGGGTTCGCCGACGTGTTCGCCCGGCCCCGGACGTGGCGGATCATCGGCCTCACGCTCGTGCAGGCGTCGAGCGCGACCGTTCTGGCGGTCGCGCTCGGCGTGCCCGGCGCCTATGTCCTGTTCCGCTGCCGGTTCCGCGGTCGCGCGGCGGTGCGCGCGTTCGTGACGGTGCCGTTCGTCCTGCCGACCGTCGTCGTCGGCGTGGCGTTCCGGGCGCTGCTGGCCGACGGCGGGCCGCTGGGCGGGCTGCACCTGGACGGGACCCTCGCGGCGATCGTGCTGGCGTTCGTCTTCTTCAACTACGCGGTCGTGGTCCGCACGGTCGGCGGCTTGTGGGAGCACCTCGACCCGCGAGCCGAGCAGGCCGCCCGGGCGCTCGGCGCATCCCCGGCGCGCGCGTTCCTCGCGGTCACGCTGCCGTCGCTGACGCCCGCGATCGCGTCGGCCGCGGCGCTCGTGTTCCTGTTCTGCGCGACGGCGTTCGGCACCGTCCTGATCCTCGGCGGCCTGAAGTTCGGCACGATCGAGACCGAGATCTGGATCCAGACGACCCAGTTCCTCGACCTGCGCGCGGCGTCGGTGCTGTCCGTCGTGCAGCTCGTCGTCGTCGCCGTCGTGCTCACGCTCGCGGGCGGGGCGCGCGGCCGACGCGACCGCGCACTGCGCCTCGCCGCGACCGAGGGTGCCGCGCACCCGCTGCGGCTCGGCCGCGGGCACGGTGCCGACACCGCTGCCGCCGTGGTGACCGTCGTCGTCGTCGCACTGCTCGCGCTGCCGCTCGTGACCCTCGTGGCGCGCTCGTTGCGCACACCGTCGGGCTGGGGGATCGACCACTACGTCGCGCTCGGGACCACCGGCGGCCGCAACGCGCTGACCGTGACCGTCTGGACCGCAGCCGCCAACTCCTTGCGCACCGCGCTCGTCGCGACCGTCCTCGCGGTCGTCGTCGGGGGGCTCGTCGCGCTCGTCGTGTCGCGCCGGCCGCGCAGCCGGGTCGGACGGCGCACGGTGTCGGTGCTCGACGCGGTGTTCATGCTGCCGCTCGGCGTCTCGGCGGTGACCGTCGGGTTCGGGTTCCTCATCACCCTCGACCGTCCGCTCGGCATCCCCGTCGACCTCCGCACGAGCGGGCTGCTCGTGCCGATCGCCCAGGCCGTCGTGGCCGTGCCGCTCGTCGTGCGGACCGTGCTGCCGGTGCTGCGCGCGATCGACCCGCGGCTGCGCGAGGCCGCCGCGACGCTCGGTGCCGGACCCGCGCGCGTGCTCGCCGCCGTCGACCTGCCGATCGCGGCCCGGGCGCTCGGGCTGGCCGTCGGGTTCGCCTTCGCGGTGTCGCTCGGCGAGTTCGGTGCGACGTCGTTCCTCGCTCGACCGGACGCGGCGACCCTGCCGGTCGTCATCTACCGGCTCATCGGGCGGCCCGGCGCGCAGAACTACGGCATGGCGCTCGCCGGGTCGGTGGTGCTCGCGGTCATCACGGCGGGCATCATGGCGGTCGCCGAGCGTCTGCGCGGCTCGGCGGACGGATCGGAGTTCTGATGGCGCAGGGACTCAGCCAGCAGGGGCTGAGCGTGCGGGGTCTCGTCGTGCGGTACGCCGCGGCGCGCGACGCCCAGGCCGTGACCGCGGTCGACGACGTCACGCTCGACATCGCTCCCGGCGCGGTCCTCGCGCTCCTCGGACCGTCGGGCTGCGGCAAGTCGTCGCTGCTGCGCGCGGTCGCGGGCCTCGAGCCGGCTGCCGCGGGCACGGTCGCGTGGAACGGGGTCGACCTCGCGGGCGTGCCGGTGCACCGCCGTGGGTTCGGGCTGATGTTCCAGGACGGCCAGCTGTTCCCGCACCGCGACGTCGCGGGGAACGTCGAGTTCGGGCTGCGCATGGCAGGGCTCGACCGGCCCGCGCGCGAGGTCCGGGTGCGCGAGCTGCTGGAGGTCGTCGGGCTCGCGGGCTACGAGCGACGCCCGGTCGCGACGCTGTCGGGCGGCGAGCAGCAGCGGGTCGCCCTCGCCCGGTCGCTCGCTCCGTCGCCGCGCCTGCTCCTGCTCGACGAGCCGCTCTCCGCGCTCGACCGCGCGCTGCGCGAGCGCCTCGCCGAGGACCTCCGCACCGCGCTGACCGCGACGGGCACGACGGCGCTCCTCGTCACGCACGACCACGACGAGGCGTTCGCCGTCGCCGACCGCATCGCGGTCATGGAAGCCGGTCGGCTGCTCCAGGTCGCCGAGCCGGCCGAGCTGTGGCAGCGGCCAGCGACGCGCCAGGTCGCGGAGTTCCTCGGGTACGAGGTGTTCGTTCCGCTCTCCTCTCCGGCCGGGGCGGCCCTGCTCCGGGGCCTGGGTGGGCAGGGCTCCGACACGACCTGCGACGACGCCCGCGCGGTGGACGGCTCGATCGCCGGACCCGCTCGCGGAGCACTCGCGCTCGCCCCCGGAGCGCTGCTGGTGTCCGATGAGGCGCCCGGCCCCTCCGGCCGCGACGAGGCCTCGGGCCTCCGGGGGACGGTCGTGGGCGTCGGGTTCCAGCGTGGACGGGTCGAGCTCACGGTCGAGGTCGGGGGAGTCGGCCGCGTGACGGTGCACCCGCCTGCGAGCACCCGGCTCGTCGTCGGGTCCGTGGTGGGGCTGGCCGTTGACGCGGCCGCCGTCGCCCAGGTGCACTAGCACTGCGGCTGCTCGGGTCCTCGGGGCCAGGCTGCTGGATGGACCCGGTCGGATCGGGAGGGACGATGCTGCGATGACCGACACGACCCGTGAGACGACGGCTGACGCGATCACCGTCGTCCCCGCGAACGAGGCGTCCTGGGACGACCTGAAGACGGTCTTCGGCACCCGGGGTGAGCCGGCGAAGTGCCAGTGCCAGTGGTTCAAGTTCCGAGACATGGAGTTCCACCCCATGCCGGTCGAGGAACGCGCCAAGCACCTGCGCGCCGAGACCGGTTGCGACCATCCCGAGGACCGCTCGACGAGCGGCCTCGTCGCCTATCTGGCCGGTGAGCCCGTCGGCTGGTGCGCGGTCGAGCCCCGCACCGCCTACGCGCGCCTGCTGCGCACCCGCATCCCGTGGACCGGCCGTTCCGAGGACAAGGCCGACGACGGTGTCTGGTCGGTGACCTGCTTCGTCACGCGCGTGGGCTTCCGTCGACGCGGCGTCGCCTACGCACTTGCACGCGCCAGTGTCGACTTCGCCCGTGAGCGCGGGGCCCGAGCCGTCGAGGGCTATCCGATGATCACGACGCCCGGCAAGGCGGTGACCTGGGGCGAGCTGTACGTCGGCAGTCGCAGCGTGTTCGACGCCGCCGGGTTCGCCGAGGTCAGCCGGCCCAGCTCGCGGCGGGTCGTCATGCGGATCGACTTCGCGGCCGACGAGCGCTAGCCGATCCGCGCCTGCCACTCGCCCGAGCCGCCGGCCGGGCGGAACCCGAGCGCCACGTTGATGCCGAGCATGTGGGCGTTCTCCTCGGCGTTCCAGGTGCCGATGCGCCGGGCGTCGGGCTGCTCGGCGGCGAGCCGTTCCAGGTTCGCGGTCTTGACGAGCATTCCGAGGCGTCGTCCGCGGTGCTCGGCCAGGACGATCGTGTCGTGCTGGTGCACGAACTCGTCGGTCCACGCCGGCCGCTTGAACGCGCTGAACGCGACGAGGGTGCCCGTGGGCACGTGCACGGCCGCGGCCACGCTGTGGCGCATGCCGCGCTCGCGGAGCTCGGCCTCGGTGGCGCGGACGCGCGCGGCGTCCCAGCGGTCCTCGTGGAGGTCGAGCCCGCCGCCGGGGGCGTCGGTGCTCATCCGGGTCTCGAGCTCGGCGAGCTGGTCGACCCACTCGTCGGGGCACGGGTCGTCCCAGGTCACGATGCGGTAGGCGTCGCCGGCCGCGGCCTGGGCGGACGCACGCTGTCCGGCCAGGAAGGACGGGTCGAGCGGCACGTCGAGCACCGAGTAGCGCGTGACCTGCTCGAGCTCGAACCCGCGCGCGAGCGCGAACCGGACGCCGTCGTCGTCGGTGCGGACCAGTCCGCTCCCGGTGGAGGGCGCGAGCGTCGCGGGCCCGGGTGAGGGCTCGGAGCGCTGGTCGGTCGATGTGGTCAGGGTCGTGCGACGGGCCGCCCGGGCGGCGGCGACCGCCGTGTCATGGAGAGCCGCGCCGATGCCCTGCCGCCGGGCACTGGGCCGCACCGCGACCTCGAGGTTCCCGGCGTGGGTGTTGTTGTCGACCGTGAGGGCCAGCGCCGCGGTGCCGAGCACGCGCGCGGGGTCGGGTGTGCCGTCCGACGTCGGTCCGCTGACGGCGACGAACCGCTCGCGGCGCACGTAGCGCTGGTGGCGCAGGATCGTGAGCACCTCGTGCTCGGTGCGGGCCAGGTCGAGGGTGCCCCACGTGTCGCGGTGGGACTCGTGCTCGACCTCGACGGCGCCGCGCAGCAGCCAGCCGTCGGGCGCTGTGAGGCTCTCGGGCACGGTCAGCCGCCGGATGGTCCAGGGGGTCATGGCGTCACCCAACCATCCGCGCGGTTGCAGGGTCCACGGGTTTGTCGGCTCCCGTGCGGCGTTGCTGCGGGCGACTCACGCGGTCTCGGGCCGACGCTTCTGGGGGTAGGGCGTCTCGCCGCGGGCCAGCGCGGCCACGAGGGTGGCGATCCGGCGCGACCGGGTCTCGGGGCGGACCGCGTCCTGCACCCGGTAGATCACCGCGAACCGGTTGCTGGCCGTGAGGGCGTCGAACCAGGCCTGGGCCACTGGATCGGCGGACAGTGCCGCGGCGAGGTCATCGGGGACGACCGCGTCGGACTGGGCCGAGTAGGCCCGTTCCCAGCGGCCGTCCTCCTGCGCAGCCCGGACCTGGGCGCGACCGGCGTCGTGCATCCGGCCCTCCTGCTCGAGCCGCGCGATGCGCTCGACGTTGCGCGCCGACCACACGCTGCGAGCCCGGCGCGGCGTCATGCGCTGGAACGAGGTCTCCGCGTCGCGCGACCGGGTCTGGCCGTCGATCCAGCCGAAGCAGAGCGCCTCCTGCAGGGCCTGCTCGTAGGTGAGCTCGGTGGTGGCGCCGCCCTTCTTGTGCAGCACGAGCCACACCCCGGGCGAGGACGCGTGGTGCGCGCGCAGCCATGCGCGCCACGTCGCGGCGTCGGGGAGCAGCAGCTCGTCGAGCTCGATGGCCATCGCCCCATCATGCCGAGCGCCACCGACACCGGCACGACCCACGACGGCCGGACCCGGGCCGGCGCGGCCCGCGTGGGTCCGCAGGGGTGGGCACGCGAGGGTGCCGAAGGCTACGGTCGAGGTGTCCGTTTCATCGAGGAGGCGCGACATGGCTCGGCACCCGGACCGCCGCGAGATCGTGTCGGTGGAGATCGTCGCGGATGCCGACACGGTGTGGGCGCACGTGCGTGAGCCCGCCAAGATCCGCCGCTGGTTCGGCTGGCACGACGACGGCATCGACGACGAGATCCGGCGGATGTTCGTCACCGACGCCCGGGTCATGGAGTCCGACGAGCTCGCGTCGCGTGGCGGTCCGGTGCGCTCCTTGATCTGGAAGGGCGGCGACGTCCTCACGGTCTGGCCGTCGACGACACCCCGGGGGGCCCACTCGGTCCTGACGATGAGCCGCCGCCCCTACGAGTCCTTCGACGTGTTCTCCGGGTTGTACGACGACGTGGACGAGCGCTGGATCGCGTCGGCGCAGCAGCTCCGGTTCGCCCTCGAGCTGCATCCGGGCGCCGAGCGTCGCACGCTGCGGGCCGCCGGTCTCGACGCGGGCCCTCCTGGACGCCGCCTGCTCGACCGCGTCGGTCTGCACGGGATCCGCGGCGTGCCCGTCGGCTGCCACTTCGAGACGCGCCGACCTGACGGCACCCTGCTCGGCGGGACGATCTGGCACCGGACCGAGTACCAGGTGGGCATCCGGCTGCACGGCGCGAACGAGCCGTTGCTGATCATCGACCACAACCCGACCCCGCTGCGGGCGTCGAACGGTCGGGTCACGGCCGTGCTGTCGACGTTCGGCACCGACGACGAGACGTTCGCCGCGATCGGTCAGCACTGGGCTCGCTGGTGGGGGCTGCGCGCACCGGCGAAGACCCCCGATGCGGCCTCGCCCCGCGACCATGAGCGCCTGCGCCGGGTGCTCCACCGGACCCACGCGGACGTCCTGGTGTAGCTGCGCCGCGCGGCGACGCGCGCGATGCGGTGCGGCCGGTTGTCGGTCAGAAGCCAGCGGGCGCGTGCGGGCGGTACGGCTCCTCGAGCCGGCGGACCTCGTCGTCGGTCAGCGTGATCTCCAGGGCGGCCACGGCGTCGGACAGGTGGTTCGGCTTGGTCGCACCGATGATCGGCGCCGTGACGACGGGGTTGCGCGCGACCCACGCGAGGGCCACCTGCGCGCGGGGCACGCCGCGGGCAGCAGCCACGTGCCCGACGGCGTCGACGATCGCCCGGTCGCCCTCCTCGTACAGGGTCGCGCCGAACTCGTCCTTGCCGCTGCGGTTCGTCTCGGTGCCCCACTCGCGGGTCAGCCGTCCGCGCGCGAGCGGGCTCCACGGGATGACGCCGATGCCCTCGTCGGCGCACAGCGGGTACATCTCGCGCTCCTCCTCACGGTTGAGGAGGTTGTAGTGGTCCTGCATCGACACGAACGGGGTCCAGCCGTGCGCGCGGGCGAGGTGCTGGGCCTTCGAGAGCTGCCAGGCGTACATGGACGACGCCCCGAGGTAGCGGACCTTGCCGGCCTTCACCACGTCGTGCAGCGCCTCGAGCGTCTCCTCGATCCGGACCGTCGGGTCCCAGCGGTGGATCTGGTAGAGGTCGACGTAGTCGGTGCCGAGGCGCCGGAGGCTGTGGTCGATCTCGGCGAGGATCGCCTTGCGCGAGAGCCCCGCGCCGTTCGGCCCGTCGTGCATCCGGCCGTGCACCTTGGTCGCGAGGACGATCTCGTCGCGGCGGGCGAAGTCGGCCAGCGCCCGGCCGACGATCTCCTCGCTGGTGCCGGCCGAGTAGACGTTCGCGGTGTCGAAGAAGGTGATCCCGGCCTCGACGGCCTGCCGGATCAGCGGGCGGCTGGTGTCCTCGTCGAGAGTCCACGGGTGCCCTCCGCTCGAGGGGTCACCGAAGCTCATGCAGCCCAGCGCGAGCCGGGACACCTCCAGGCCGGTCGAACCGAGCTTCACATAGTCCATGGACGACAGTCTGCCCCGGACGCGCCCACCGCGCCGCGCCCGGGTGCGCGCGCTGACGCGTCCGACGTCATTCGTAGTGGCGCTACCGACAGATATTGGTAGTGTCGCTCCCACATGGTCCAGACGCCCCCACCCGTCAGGCTCGACGGCCGCTCAGAGCGCTCCCGCGCGACACGGGCGCGCGTCGTCGCGGCCGCCTCCGACCTGTTCGTCCGCGAGGGCTACTCCGCGACGAGCATCGAGGCGCTGGCGCGCGCTGCCGGCGTCGGCGCCCAGACGGTCTACTACGGCTTCGGCAGCAAGAAGGGCGTGCTCACCGCATGCCTGGGAGCGGCGATCGGCGACGAGGGGCTGCGCGCGGTGCCCGTGCTCGAGCGCCCGACGGCGCGCGCGATCCTCGCTGAGCCCGACCCCGACCTCCGCCTCTTCCGGCAGGTCAGGGCCACCGCCGACGTGCTCGGTCGCGCCTCAGGGCTGCTGGACGTCGCGCGTGCCGCGGCAGCGGTCGATCCCGACCTGGCGGCGCTGTGGGAGGACTACGACGCCGAGCGGCGCGTGGTCCTGCGGGCCCTGGTCGGCTCACTCGCGCGGGAGGGGTCGCTCCGACCGGGCCTCGCACCGGTCGCGGCGACCGATGCGGCAGCCGTCGTGCTCGGTCCGGAGACCTGGAGCGCGCTCGTCACCCATCGCGGCTGGCGTGCGCTCGAGTGGGCGCGCTGGGCGCACCGCCAGCTCGCCGCCGAGCTGCTGGGTCGGCTGCCCGACGACGCGCGCCCTTGAACTCAGGAGCGTGTGATCTATCGGTAGCGACGCTACCGAATGGTTCCTGTAGCAACGCTACGAGTTGATGCCGGTGGACGACGGGACCGCGACGCGGTCGGCGGCACGAGCAGCCGGCGCAGCACGAGCCCGGTCGTGACCGCCATCGTGACGGCCATGGCCGCCCCGCCGAGAAGCCCGATCACGATGATCAGTGCCGTCGACTGGCCGGGCTGCCACAGCGGTGTGCTGACGGCGCTGAACGCTCCGAGGCCGAGCGCCCACGCGAGCGCCGAGGCCCCGACCCAGCGCCCGGCGTGCTGCACGTGCCGACGCAGCTCGAGCCACTGCGCCGTGCCGATCGACGTGAGGAGGACGCTGCCGAGCACCAGTCCGAGCGCGATCTGCACCGGCACGGGCCAGTGGCGCCACGTCTCGAACGTGGTCGGCGCGAGCATCCCGCAGAACCAGGCGAGGGCGGCCGCGGCGGCAGTCAGGGTCACCCAGCGGTGACCGGAGGCTGCCGGGACCGCCTCGCGCAGCACCCGAGCCTGCGTCCAGCCGAGCACCGTGCCCTCGACCGCGCCCGCGACGACCATGACACCCAGCAGCGCTACGGGCGGCAGGTCGGTGAGCAGAGAGGCGGCGGCGGTCGGCACGCAGAACCCGGCGAGCTCCCCGACACTGACCCAACAGATCCACCGCCGGAGCAACGCTGCCATGAGCCCATCGTGGCCCTGGGAGCCCGACTCGGCATGCCAGCGACTGTCGGTCCCTCGCCCTACCCTCAGCGCCGACGCCGAGCCGCCCGTGGCCCGGCGCGTCCGAGGGCAGGAGTGGTTGATGAAGCACGTCGAGGTCGGGCCGGACGGCGCGCGGATGGGGTACGTCGAGCTCGACGGCAACGGACCCACGCTGGTGTACCTGCACGGCCTGGGGTCGTGCTCGGTGGCGTACTTCGCGCGGAGCGCCACCGAACCGGGCCTGGTCGGCCGCCACATCCTGATGCTCGACTTCCTGGGCTTCGGGCTCAGTGACCGGCCTGCGACGTTCGGCTACACGCCGGAGAACCACGCCGACGCGGTGGCACGGGCGCTCGACTCTCTCGGCGTCGTGGGCGCGGACGTCATCGCCCACAGCATGGGCGGTGGTGTCGGAGTCATCCTCGCGGACCGGCGTCCGGACCTCGTCGCCCGCCTGGTGCTCGCGGAGCCGTCGCTGCACCCCACGCCGCGTCCCCTCGTGGAGCAGTTCACGGAGGAGGAGTTCGTGCGGACCGGCTTCGGGCTCCGGCTGGCCGACGCCGGACCGACCTGGGCCGCCACGATGCGGCTGGCCGATCCCGTGGCCATGTACCGGTCGGAGCTCGGGCTCGGACCGACCATGCCGGTCCTCGACGAGGTGCTGCTCGGCCTGCCGATGCCCTGCGCCATCGTGGAGGGAGAGCTGTCGGGCTGGCTCGCGGGCGACCCGTCGATCCGCGCCGCGGGCATCTCGGTGCACGTCGTGCCGGACGCCGGGCACACGATGATGCTCGACAACCCGGTCGGCTTCGCCGCGGCTGTCGTTGCGGCCCTGGGTGCACCGGTGAGATGACGGCCCCGCGTTCCGCGCGGCGCGTCGCGGACGAGACTGAGACACACGGACGATCACGCTGCGAGGTGGCTCTCATGCCCCAGCAAGCACTACCCCGACCTGGCTGGTATCCGGGCTTGACGTCGAGCGTGCCGCTGCTCCGCTTCTGGGACGGAGCGCGCTGGACGTCCCAGACCCGGCTGGTCGACCGTGAACCTGGTCCCGGCGGGGAGAAGCCGGCGCCACGCAAGAAGCGGTGGTGGCAGGTCGTCATCGTGGGGTGCCGTCGGTGCCTTCGTGCTCGCGGCAGCCGTACGCCGCCTGTCCGCGGTTCCGTCAGCGACACTAGGTGACAGCAACATTCGCTCGACAAGGAGTCAACCGTGCCCCAGGGGACTGTCCGCTGGTTCGACGCCGAGCGGGGGTTCGGCTTCCTCGCCCTCGGGGACGAGACCGAGGACCTGTTCGTGCATGCGTCCGAGGTCATGAACGACGACGGGACGAACCTGCTCCGCGAGGGCCAGGTCGTCGAGTTCGAGGTGGGCGAGGGGGCCCGCGGCCCGCAGGCACGTCGCGTCCGGGTCACGGGCGACCACGCCCCGGATGCGCCCGTGGGCGTGCTCGGCACCGTCTCCTGGTACGAACCGGGCAAGGGGTACGGCTTCATCACGCCCGACGGCGGTGGCGCCGAGATCTTCGTGCACAGCTCGGCCATCGTGGTGGGTGGCGTGATCTCGGAAGGGCAGCGGGTGGCGTTCCTGGTTGTCGACGGGGTGAAGGGGCCGCAGGCGGACCACCTGCTGCCGCTCGGGCCCGAGGCCGCCCGGCCGGCTGTGGCGTCCGACGGAGCGGACGGCACCGTGTCCTGGTACGACGCGGGCAAGGGCTTCGGGTTCGTCACGCCCGACTCCGGCGGCGAGGATGCCTTCGTCCACGTCCGGGCGCTGGCCGGAGGGCTGTCCGAGCTGTCCGAGGGGGATCGCGTGACCTTCGACGTCGCCGACAGCGAGAAGGGGCCACAGGCCCGCAACGTCCAGCTCGTGCGCGGCTCGGCACAGCGGGGTGCCCCCGCGGCGTCGGCACGCGGTCGGTCCGCCCCCCCGACGGCATCGGCCCCCGCGAGGGCATCGGACGGCCCAGTGCGCGGCGGCGAGGGCGTAGTCACGCGCTACGACGCAGAGCGTGGTTTCGGCTTCATCGCCCCGGACGCGGGGGGTGTGGACCTGTTCGTGCACGTGTCGGTCGTGAGGGGCGCCGAAGCGCTGCAGGAGGGCGATCGGGTCCGGTACAAGGTGCGACAGAGCGATCGGGGACCGCAGGCCGACAGCGTCGAACGGGTGTGAGCTAGGCCTCGCCCTGCAGCATCGCCCGACGGAACCGTCCCGGATCGGTGGACGACGCACCTTGCCTCCCGTGCGTCACCAGGCGCGTCCGGCGGAATGTCACCGATCTCCCAAGAGTTGAGTCATGCAGGCTCATGTTCAAGCCGAGCAACTTGCGCCCCGCGCAGCCTCGGCGCAGACTTGAGCCAGCAGGACTCAACACGCGCCCGGCGGGTAGTCGTCGGGCATCGGTAGACGAAGGACGAGGCAGCACACATGGCACGAGCAGTCGGGATCGACCTGGGCACCACGAACTCGGTGGTCTCCGTCCTCGAGGGCGGCGAGCCCACGGTCATCGCCAACGCTGAGGGCGCTCGCACGACCCCGTCGGTCGTCGCGTTCTCCAAGACCGGTGAGGTGCTCGTCGGCGAGGTCGCCAAGCGCCAGGCCGTCACCAACGTCGAGCGGACGATCACCTCGGTCAAGCGCCACATGGGCACCGACTGGCACGTCGCGATCGACGAGAAGAGCTACAACGCGCAGGAGATCTCCGCGCGCATCCTCGGCAAGCTCAAGCGCGACGCCGAGCAGTACCTGGGCGAGCCGGTGACCGACGCGGTCATCACGGTCCCCGCGTACTTCAACGACGCCGAGCGCCAGGCCACCAAGGACGCCGGGCAGATCGCCGGCCTCAACGTCCTGCGCATCGTCAACGAGCCGACCGCGGCCGCGCTCGCCTACGGCCTCGACAAGGGCAAGGAGGACGAGCTCATCCTCGTCTTCGACCTCGGCGGCGGCACGTTCGACGTGTCCCTCCTCGAGGTGGGCAAGGACGACGACTTCTCGACCATCGAGGTCCGCGCGACCTCCGGCGACAACCGCCTCGGCGGCGACGACTGGGACCAGCGCGTCGTCGAGTACCTGATCAAGCAGGTCAAGAACTCGACCGGCGTCGACCTGTCCAAGGACAAGATCGCGCTGCAGCGTCTGCGTGAGGCGTCGGAGCAGGCCAAGAAGGAGCTCTCGTCCGCGACGAGCACCAACATCTCGATGCAGTACCTGTCCATGAGCGAGAACGGCCCGATCCACCTCGACGAGAAGCTGACCCGCGCGCAGTTCCAGCAGATGACCACGGACCTGCTCGAGCGGACCAAGGCGCCGTTCCGGGCCGTCATCCGTGACGCCGGCATCAGCGTCGACGACATCGACCACATCGTCCTCGTCGGCGGCTCGACCCGCATGCCCGCCGTCGCCGACGTCGTGCGCGAGCTGACCGGTGGCAAGGAGCCCAACAAGGGCGTCAACCCGGACGAGGTCGTCGCTGTCGGCGCCGCGCTCCAGGCCGGCGTCATCAAGGGCGAGCGCAAGGACGTCCTGCTCATCGACGTCACCCCCCTGAGCCTCGGCATCGAGACCAAGGGCGGCGTCATGACCAAGCTCATCGAGCGCAACACGGCCATCCCGACCAAGCGCAGCGAGATCTTCTCGACGGCCGACGACAACCAGCCGTCCGTCCTCATCCAGGTGTTCCAGGGTGAGCGCGAGTTCGCCCGCGACAACAAGCCGCTCGGCACCTTCGAGCTCACCGGCATCGCCCCGGCCCCCCGCGGCGTCCCGCAGATCGAGGTCACGTTCGACATCGACGCCAACGGCATCGTGCACGTGTCCGCGAAGGACCGCGGCACGGGCAAGGAGCAGTCGATGACGATCACCGGCGGCTCCGCGCTGCCGAAGGACGAGATCGACCGGATGGTCAAGGAGGCCGAGGCCCACGCGGCCGAGGACAAGGCGCGCCGCGAGGAGGCCGAGACCCGGAACACCGCCGAGCAGCTCGTCTACTCGACGGAGAAGGTCCTCGCCGACAACGCAGACAAGGTGCCCGACGCGGTCAAGACCGAGGTCAACGAGGCCATCGCCGAGCTCAAGACGGCGCTCGAGGGCTCGGACGTCGAGGCGGTCAAGGCCAAGCAGACGCACCTCGCGACCGTCAGCCAGAAGATCGGCGAGGCCATCTACGCGTCCGAGCAGTCGGCAGCAGCATCCGCCCCGGCCGACGGCGGCCACGAGAGCCCGGCCGCCTCGGACGAGGACGTCGTCGACGCCGAGATCGTGGACGAGGACGAGGCCAAGTGAGCGACGCCGAGACACCCGGCTCCGAGGAGACCCCCCGGTTCACGGACAAGCGACGCATCGACCCGGAGACGGGTGCCGTGCGCGAGCCGACCGCGCCCGAGGGCGCCGAGGTCGACCCGCTCGCGGGCCTCGACTTCGAGACGCCCACCACGTCGGGCGAACTCGTCCCGAGCCACCAGCTCGAGGCCGCCGAGGCGCTCGCAGCCGAACGGCTCGACGAGCTGCAGCGCCGCAACGCCGCCTACTTCAACCTCGAGACGCAGTACTCCAACTACGTCAAGCGGTCGAAGGCGGACGGGGCGATCCAGCGCGAGGAGGGTGTGGTGTCGGTCGTGGAGGCGCTCATCGGCGTCCTCGACGACATCGACCTCGCGCGTCAGCACGGTGACCTGGTCGGGCCGTTCGCCTCGATCGCCGAGAAGCTCGAGCAGACGCTCCAGCGGTTCGGCATCGAGAAGTACGGCGCGGTGGGTGAGGTGTTCGACCCGAACGTCCACGAGGCGCTCATGCACGGGCACTCGCCGGACGTCACCGAGCCGACCGTCCAGGCGGTGCTGCAGCCCGGCTACCGGGTAGGTGACAGGATCGTGCGCGCTGTCCGCGTCGCCGTCGTCGACCCCGAGGCCTGAGCGGCGGGAGCAAGGAAAGAGGCGCCGTGAGCGGCCAGGACTGGCTCGAGAAGGACTTCTACGCCGTGCTCGGCGTCCCCAAGGACGCCGATGCCCCGACGATCAAGAAGGCCTACCGCAAGCTCGCGCGCAACATGCACCCGGACCACAACCCGGGTGATGCCAAGGCCGAGGCGAAGTTCAAGGAGGTCGGCGAGGCCTACGCGGTCCTCTCTGACCCCGAGCAGCACCAGCAGTACGACCAGCTGCGCGCGATGGCCGGGGGCCCGCGGTTCGCCGCGGGCCCGGGCGGCGGCGGTGGCGCCGGGTTCGAGGACCTCTTCGGCGGGCTGTTCGGCGGCGGGCAGGCGCAGGGTCCGCGGGTGCGGTACCAGCAGACCGGCGGCGGGCAGGCCGGTGGCTTCGACGACATCCTCGGCGGGCTGTTCGGTGGTGGTGGTGGCGGGTTCGGCCAGCAGCGCGGTCCGCGTCCCGGCGCGGACCTGTCGGCCGTCACGACCCTGCCGTTCCGGCAGGCTGCGGAGGGCTCGACGATCACGCTCAGCGTCGAGGGCCGCTCGGTCACGACGCGCATCCCCGCGGGGGTGCGCGACGGGCAGAAGATCCGGCTGCGCGGCAAGGGCCGTCCCGGCGACCCCGGGGCACCTGCGGGCGACCTCGAGATCACGGTGCGGGTCACCCCGCACCCGGTGTTCACGCTCGAGGGGACCAACCTGCGCGTGACGGTCCCGGTCGCGTTCGACGAGGCCGCGCTCGGCGCCCAGATCGACGTCCCGACGCTCGACGGCGGGACGGTCCGGGTCAAGGTGCCCGAGGGCACGCCGTCGGGCCGGACCCTGCGCGTCAAGGGCAAGGGCGTGACGACGTCGAAGGGCACGGGCGACCTGCTCGTGACCGTGCAGGTCGTCGTGCCGCAGCGGCTGACCCCGGCCGCGCGTGAGGCCGTGCAGGCGTTCGGGATCGCCACGTCGGGCGAGGACGTCCGCGCCGACCTGCTCGCGCGGGCCAAGGTCTGAGCGAGAGCGTGCGAGGCATGGTGTCCGACGACGCGCCGGTCTACGTCATCTCGGTCGCGGCCGAGCTGGCCGGCATGCACCCGCAGACCCTGCGGCAGTACGACCGGCTCGGCATCGTCTCGCCCGGACGTGCCCGCGGGCGCGGACGACGGTACTCGTTGCGGGACATCGCGAACCTGCGTGAGGTCCAGCGGCTGTCGCACGACGAGGGCGTCAACCTCGCGGGCATCAAGCGCATCCTCGCCCTCGAGGGCGAGGTCGAGCAGCTGATGCGGCAGGTCGAGTACCTGCGCGCGTTCGCCGAGCCCGGTCGCCGCATCTTCACGGCCGACCCCACGGGCGACGTCGTGGCCGTCCGGCGCACCGAGCGGCGCACCCTGCGTCCGGTGCGGGGCGAGCTGCCCTCGCACCGGGGATCGCTCATCCTCTGGCGGCCCACCCCTCGTTGACCGACCCCCGCCGACCGCCACGACCGCGACGCGCGGGACGAATCGGACGGGTGCGCGCGACAGGGCTGTGGAGCGCCTTGTGGACGTCCGTGTGGAGCGCCTGTGGACGAGCGCGAACGTGCAGGTCCGGGGCTCTGTCAGTGCCCGGAGATACGCTCACTTATCCACAGGCGGGTGAAAAACGACACGGCTGTAACACTAGGAGTTGTGGTGAGGTGCATGTCCGACCACTAGGTGTAGTGTCTTCACTTATCCGCAGCGGGGGCTTGCGGACCACAGCGAGGTAGCAGAACGTGCACCACCACATCCATGAACACACTGACTCGGGGGAGCCACCCATGACGATCACGGTCTACAGCAAGCCGTCCTGCGTGCAGTGCAGCGCGACGTACCGCGCCATGGACAAGCTTGGCTTCGACTACGAGGTCGTGGACATCAGCCAGGACTCGGACGCTCGTGACTACGTCATGTCGCTCGGTCACCTGCAGGCTCCCGTGGTCGTCGCCGACGGTCACCACTGGTCCGGCTACCGCCCCGACCAGATCAAGGCGCTCGCCGAGCGCATGGCGGTCGCAGTCGCCTGACCGCACCGGCGGTCGGAGCACCGCACACCTCGACTCGTCTGCACGGCGCCGACCGGGCTCGAGAGCTGGCCTGAGAACTACTGAACCGTCCGAGACGTGGGAGCGGCACCGTGAGCTCACTTGTCTACTTCTCGAGCGTCTCGGAGAACACGCGGCGGTTCGTCGAACGGCTCGGGTTCGAGTCGCAGCGGATCCCGCTGACCCCGAAGCAGCCCTTCCTGAAGGTCCATGAGCCGTACGTCCTGGTGGTCCCCACCTACGGCGGCGGCAACGAAGGCGGCGCCGTCCCGCGGCAGGTCGTCAAGTTCCTCAACGACGAGGGCAACAGATCACACCTCCGCGGCGTCATCGCGGCAGGCAACACCAACTTCGGAGCGGCGTACTGCATCGCGGGAGACATCGTCGCCGCGAAGTGCCAGGTCCCGTACCTGTACGCCTTCGAGCTCCTGGGAACGAACGAGGACGTCACCCGCGTCCGTGAAGGATTGAGGACATTTTGGCAGCGACAGCGACTGACACCGGCGTAGCGACGGAGATGGACTACCACTCGCTCAACGCGATGCTCAACCTCTACGGCCCGAACGGCGAGATCCAGTTCGACAAGGACCGTGAGGCCGCGCGGCAGTACTTCCTGCAGCACGTCAACCAGAACACCGTCTTCTTCCACGACCTCGCGGAGAAGCTCGAGTACCTGGTCGAGCACAAGTACTACGAGCCCGGCATCCTTGCCAAGTACGACGCGGCGTTCATCAAGAGCCTCTTCGAGCACGCGTACTCGAAGAAGTTCCGGTTCCAGACGTTCCTCGGGGCCTTCAAGTACTACACGTCGTACACGCTCAAGACGTTCGACGGGAAGCGCTACCTCGAGCGCTTCGAGGACCGCGTCTGCATGGTCGCCCTCACGCTCGCGGACGGCGACCAGGACGTCGCGATCTCGATCGTCGACGAGATCATCTCGGGCCGGTTCCAGCCCGCGACCCCGACCTTCCTCAACTCGGGCAAGGCGCAGCGCGGCGAGGCCGTCTCGTGCTTCCTGCTCCGCATCGAGGACAACATGGAGTCCATCGCGCGCGGCATCAACTCCGCGCTGCAGCTCTCCAAGCGTGGCGGCGGCGTCGCGCTGCTGCTGAGCAACATCCGTGAGCACGGCGCGCCGATCAAGCACATCGAGAACCAGTCGTCGGGCGTCATCCCCGTGATGAAGCTCCTCGAGGACTCCTTCTCGTACGCGAACCAGCTCGGCGCTCGTCAGGGTGCCGGCGCGGTGTACCTGCACGCGCACCACCCCGACATCATGCGGTTCCTCGACACGAAGCGTGAGAACGCCGACGAGAAGATCCGCATCAAGACGCTGTCCCTCGGCGTCGTCATCCCGGACATCACGTTCGAGCTCGCCCGCAAGAACGAGCCGATGTACCTGTTCTCGCCGTACGACGTCGAGCGGGTCTACGGCGTGCCGTTCGCGGACATCTCCGTGACCGAGAAGTACCACGAGATGGTGGACGACGCGCGGATCCACAAGACGCGCATCGACGCACGCGAGTTCTTCCAGACGCTCGCCGAGCTCCAGTTCGAGTCCGGCTACCCGTACCTCATGTTCGAGGACACGGTGAACAAGGCCAACCCCATCAAGGGGAAGATCACGCACTCGAACCTGTGCTCCGAGATCCTCCAGGTCTCGACGCCCTCGACGTACAACGAGGACCTGTCGTACAGCAGCGTCGGCCGCGACATCTCCTGCAACCTCGGCTCGATGAACATCGCGCTCGCGATGGACTCGCCCGACTTCGGGCGGACGGTCGAGGTCGCGATCCGTGCCCTGACCGCGGTCTCGGACCAGACGAGCATCGAGTCGGTGCCGTCGATCAAGCGGGCCAACGCCGGCGGCCACGCGATCGGCCTCGGGCAGATGAACCTGCACGGCTACCTGGCGCGCGAGCGCGTGCACTACGGGTCCGCCGAGGGCCTCGACTTCACGAACATCTACTTCTACACGGTCGCCTACCACGCGATCCGTGCGTCGAACCGGCTCGCGATCGAGCGGAACAAGGCGTTCGAGGGCTTCGAGGACTCGACCTACGCGACGGGTGCCTACTTCGAGAAGTACGTGACGCAGACGTGGGAGCCCAAGACGGCCCGCGTCCGTGAGCTGTTCGAGAACGCCGGCGTCGCGATCCCGACGCAGGAGGACTGGAAGGCGCTGTCGGCGTCCGTCCAGGCCCACGGCCTGTACAACCAGAACCTCCAGGCCGTCCCCCCGACGGGCTCCATCTCCTACATCAACCACTCGACGTCGTCGATCCACCCGGTCGCCTCGAAGATCGAGATCCGCAAGGAGGGCAAGATCGGGCGCGTCTACTACCCGGCGCCCTTCCTGACGAACGACAACCTCGAGTACTACGACGACGCGTACGAGATCGGCTACGAGAAGATCATCGACACGTACGCCGAGGCCACCCAGCACGTCGACCAGGGCCTGTCCCTGACGCTGTTCTTCAAGGACACCGTGACGACGCGCGACATCAACAAGGCGCAGATCTACGCCTGGCGCAAGGGCATCAAGACGCTCTACTACATCCGCCTGCGCCAGCAGGCGCTCGAGGGCACCGAGGTCGAGAACTGCGTCTCGTGCATGCTCTGAGCGGGGCGCATGCTGGGTGCAGGACCGCGGTGCGGTGGGCCATGACAAAGACGGAGAAGTGATGCACGAGAAGCTCAAGCTGGTCAGCAGTGTCCAGGCCATCAACTGGAACCGTCTCGAGGACGACAAGGACGCCGAGGTCTGGGACCGCCTGGTCGGCAACTTCTGGATCCCCGAGAAGATCCCGCTGTCCAACGACATCCAGTCGTGGGGGACGCTGACCCCGCAGGAGCAGCAGCTCACGACGCGGGTGTTCACGGGCCTGACCCTCCTGGACACCATCCAGGGCACGGTCGGCGCGGTGAGCCTGATCCCCGACGCGATCACGCCTCACGAGGAGGCGGTCTACACCAACATCGCGTTCATGGAGTCGGTGCACGCGAAGTCGTACTCGTCGATCTTCTCGACGCTCAACACGACGCCTGAGATCGACGACGCGTTCCGCTGGTCGGAGGAGAACCCGAACCTCCAGCGCAAGGCCGAGATCGTCATGAAGTACTACCGGGGCGACGACCCGCTCAAGCGCAAGGTCGCCTCGACCCTGCTCGAGTCGTTCCTGTTCTACTCGGGCTTCTACCTGCCCATGTACTGGTCGAGCCGCGCCAAGCTCACCAACACGGCCGACCTCATCCGCCTGATCATCCGCGACGAGGCCGTGCACGGGTACTACATCGGCTACAAGTTCCAGAAGGGCCTCGAGAAGGTCTCCGAGGCCGAGCGTGCCTCGATCAAGGAGTACACGTTCGAGCTGCTCTTCGAGCTGTACGACAACGAGGTGGAGTACACCCAGGACCTCTACGACGGCGTCGGCCTGACCGAGGACGTCAAGAAGTTCCTGCGCTACAACGCCAACAAGGCGCTCATGAACCTCGGCTACGAGGCGCTGTTCCCGCGGGACGAGACGGACGTCAACCCGGCGATCCTCTCGGCGCTGAGCCCGAACGCCGACGAGAACCACGACTTCTTCTCGGGGTCCGGCTCGTCGTACGTCATCGGCAAGGCGGTCAACACCGAGGACGAGGACTGGGACTTCTGACGGCGGGGCAGTCCGGCTCAGGTGTGCGGCCGGACCGCCTCGGCGAAGTGCCGCACGAGGTCGGAGGCCACAGGCACGAGGGCCCGCTCACCGATGACCAGGCTCGGGTCGTGCGACCGCATCCTTGATGCCTCGGCGAGTGCGGGCAGCGGGTCGACGCCGGCGTCGGCCAGGAACGCCACCAGCACCGCTCGCGCCGCCTCGGAGTACTCCCCGTCGGCGTCGGCCGCCACCTCCGCGATGACCAGCGCGGTCATGGCGACGTCGAGCGCCGCCGTGCCTGCGCGAGCGTTGACCCAGTCGACGACTGCCGGCCCGTGGGCCTCGGTGAGGACGACGTTCGCCGGGTGGAGGTCCAGGTGGACGACCACCTCGCCGAACAGGGCGGGCCGCCCGGGCAGGTCGATCGCCGGGATGGCGTGGAGCCGGGCGTGGAGGTCCGCGAGGATCCGGCCCGCCTCGCGCACGCTGGTCTCGTCGGCCGCGAGGGACTGCAGCAGCGTGGGGCCGTGGAGCCATTCCATCTCAAGGTCCGGGCCCTCGGCGCGGTACACGAGCGGCGCCGGGAACCCGTGCGCCGTCACATGGCGGACGATGCTCGCCTCGACGGCCGTGCTGCGACCCGAGCGGTTGCGCCGCAGGACGCGCTCCTCCGTGAGCGCGAACACGTCGGCATCACGCCCGGAGGCGACCAGGGGGCCGAGGACGACATGCGGCCACGGCTCAGCAGCCGGTTCGTCGCGCGACCCGGCCGCAGTGCGAGCGCCACGCCCATCGTTGTGATGGGCGAGTCCCCTGATCCCCATGAAATGACGGTAACCGTGTTCGCGGCATATGTCCCTCTATCGGGGGATCAGGTTGTCGCGGGCCGATCGACACCTGCGTCGAGGCGGGTCTCAGTGGTCAGGTCTCAGCGGGACAGCTCGGTCAGCAGCTGGACGGCACGCTCGTGCGTCCCCGGGAGGGCCTCGACCCACAGTCGCGGCGGCTGCCGGACCAGGTCCTGGACGTCGAGCAGCCCGGCCTGGTGGGCGACATGGGCCCGGACGGCTCGAACCTGTCCGCCGAGTCCCGGGCCGCGTTCGGTGAGGATGGCGAACAGTCCGCCGCCCAGGGTCGCCATCGGATGACCGAGCCCGTACGCGTCGCGCAGCGCGGAGCCGACGGCGGCGGACCGGGCCATGCGGGTCCACGGCGAGACGTCCGCGACGGCCACGTCGACCAGCAGCAGGCAGTGCGTGAGCTCGGCGGCGGACTCCGCTCGACCGGCCACGCCATACGTCTCGGCCAGGCGGGTGCCGAGGAACTCCCGGGTCGGCAGACCCGACTCGGGGTCGACGCACGAGCCGGAGGTCGGCATGCCGGCCTGCGCCTCGGCCCAGCCCTCGCACAGCGCGCGGACGACGGCGAGCGGCGGTTCGGCGATACCGGTCGAGCGGTACAGGCACGCGAGGTCGTCGATCGTCTCGGCGATCCCGACGCCGTCGAACCCGCGGACCGATCCGAGCCGTTCGGCGGCGCTCGACGCGTCGGCGTCCGTGAGCACGGCCTCGACGAGGGCGTCGACAGCAGGGTGGTACCAGTCGGACGGCCGGAGCCAGACCGACTGCTCGCTCTGGTGCCGCCAGCTCTCGCGAAGGCTCGGCGGGAGCGCGGGAATGCCCGGTCGCAGTGTGGCCACGACTGATGAGAGTGGCGGACGACCGGATCGTGACGCGTGTTCGACCACTTCTTTGCGGACAGGCTCCGCGGAGGCGTGTTTCGTGGGGGGCGCATGCGGTGAATCGTCCGGATGTGGCACCCTGAGGGCGAGGGCGACCGATTCGTCGGAATGCGTGTGGCATCCCCGGCCCGGATGCTGTGCGCCGCACAGTGGTCGACCGCTGGCGAGGAGGGGTGAGTGTCGAGCAACGCGCAGGTCGCCGGTGCGATCCTCAGTGACGCGGAGCTGATCACCGCTGCCCGCGCCGGCGACTCGAGCGCGTTCGGCCAGCTCTACGAGCGCCACGCCGGTGCCGCGTGGGCCGTCGCCCGGCAGTACACGAACTCGCAGGCGGACGCCGAGGACGTCGTCGCTGACGCGTTCACGAAGGTGTGGACGGTGGTCTCCGGTGGAGGCGGCCCCGATGTCGCGTTCCGCGCCTATCTCTTCACCGTCATCCGCCGTCTCGGGATGTTGCGCGTCGAGGGTGGCCGGCGGGTCACCCCGACCGACGACGCCGCGACGTTCGAGGCCGCGTTCGGCGACCAGGAGTCCACCGAGAACCCGGCACTCGCGGGCTTCGAGCGGGGGGTTGTCGCGCGCGCGTTCCGCACGCTCCCCGAGCGTTGGCAGGCCGCGCTCTGGTACACCGAGGTCGAGTCACTGACCCCGGCCGAGATCGCCCCGCTTCTGGGGCTGACCGCGAACGGCGTCGCGGCGCTCGCCTACCGTGCGCGCGAGGGTCTGCGGCAGGCGTACCTCCAGATGCACCTGCAGCAGCCGCTCGACCTGGGCTGCCGCGACGTCGCCGGCAAGCTCGGGGCCTACGTGCGCGGTGGGCTCGCTGCTCGCGAGACCGCCCAGGTCGACGAGCACCTCGAGTCGTGCGGTCGGTGCCGCGCGCTCGTGCTCGAGCTCGGCGACGTCAGCCACGGCATGCGTGCCGTCATCGCGCCGCTCGTCCTCGGCGTGCTCGGGCTCGGCGCGCTCACCCACCCGCTGCCCGTTGGCGGCGGGCTCGCTGCCGGTGTCGCTGCGCTCGGCAACGGCTCGGCGGCGGCCGCGGCCGGGGCAGGCGCTGGTACCGGCACAGGGGCGAGCGCGGGTGCAGGTGCGGGTGCGACGGGCGCGGGCGGAGCGGGTGCGGTCAGCACGGGCGCTGTCGCGACCGTCGGTCCGGGCGCGGCGGTGGGCGCGGGCGCGGGCGCGGGGGCGGCCGCCGGCACGGGCGCCCTGGCGGCCGTCGGCTCGGTCGCTGCGACGGGTGGCCTCGCGGCCTTCCTCGGAGCCCTTCCGATCGGCATCGTCGCCGCCGCCGCAGCTGTGGTCGTCGCCGGTGTCGCCGGCATCGCGGGTCTCCTCGGGGTGTTCTCGTCCGGGGTGCCCGAGTCCGGACCGCCGCCCGAGGCGGCCGCCATGAGCACGGTGTCGCCCGAGCCGACCGGGACCGCGTCGTCGGGCCTCGTGCCCACCGCGACGCCGACTGACGGCCCGACCGACAGCCCGACGATCGCCGCCGCTCCCGGACCGACCGACGTCCCGACCGACGCGGCCACCCCCGTCCCGACCGCCGTCCCGACCGGTGTCGCGGTCGCCGGCACGGGTTCGGCCGTCGTGCCGGCGCCGACGTCGTCCCCGACTGTGCCCGCCGTCGTCGATCCCGTCCCGGCGCCGGTCACGTCCGGGACCCCGGTCGCGACCCCGCCGCCGGCGCCGACCGCGGATCCCGTCGTCCCCGGCGCGCCGGCGTTCCAGCTCACCACGGCCCCGCTCACGCTCGCCGCGCAGGCCGCGGCCCAGTCGGTCAGCCTGACCGTGACGAACACCGGCACCGCCGACGCCACGGATCTCACCGCCGACGTGACCCTCCCGGCCGGTGCGGTCGTCACGGGGGCGACGACGACCCTGACGTCCTTCGTCCTGGCGGGGCGGTTCGAGGCGGCCGCTCCTGCGACCGACTGGACGTGCACGCCCGGATCAGACCCCCAGCACGCGACCTGCCGGCTCGCCCTGCTCGCGAGCGGCGCGACCTCGCGACTGACGCTGACGGTCCTGGTCGGCGAGGACCAGGACGTGAGTCCGGCCGACTCGAGCGCCATCTCCGTCGTGATCCGCGGTCTCGGGATCGAACCGCAGACGCTCACGGCTCCGGTGACCATGAAGCCGTCGGCCGCGCGCCTGCGGCTCGACGCGACACCGACCGTCGAACCTCTCGTGGCGGACAACGTCCCGAACGCTGCCCCGACGAGCCGCGGCACCCTGCACCTCGCGCTGTCGAACGCCGGGCAGCTCGCTGCCGCGACGCCGACCGTGACCCTGCAGCTCCCGCCGAGGGTCCACGTGGCGGGCGCGTCCGGGTCGTGGACGTGCACCCCGAGCTGGCCGGGCGGGTTCGACGTGTCCGCTGAGCCGGCCGGCGGTGAGTCCGTCACATGCACACGGCCACAGCTCGGCGGGAGGGCGGCCGACGCGCTCGACCTCGAGCTCTACGCCATGGTCGGGGCGATCCAGACGGCCTCACCCGAGGTCAGTCTCGGGCTGTCGCCGGACGCGCCGCAGGTCAGCCAGGGCATCCGGGTCGGCCTCGACATCCGCACCCCGGCAGAGCTGCGCGTCACGGTGCCCGCGTCGTCGGCAGCGATCGACCTCGTCGCCGGCGCGCCGGCGCGCATCCCGGTGACGGTGACGAACGTCGGCCAGACCCACGCGACGGACTCCCGCGTGCTGCTCACCCTGCCGGCCGGTGCGCGGTGGACAGGTCCCGCCGTCGTGGCCCCGGGCTGGGCGTGCGTCGGCGCGGGCACGTCGCGGGAGGCGCTGCCGACGGACGCGACGATCGAGTGCACGACGCCGACGATCGCGCGCGGCGCCGCGACAGTACTCACGGCGGGGCTCTCGTCCGACGGGTCGGTGAGGGGGCTGCTCCCCAGCTTTCGGGCGACAGTCCAGCCGATCGGAGGTCCGGACGGTTCGAGCGTCGACGTCGCGGTGACCGTGCACGCCTCGGCGCTCGAGGTGGCAGCGGCGCCCGCGATCGTGCACGCCGGCACGTTCGCCGTCGGTGACCAGGCCTCGTTGACGTTCACGGTCGCCAACAGCGGCAACGCAGCTGCCACGTCGTCGAGCGCGACCGTGAGCCTCCCGACGCAGGTCGTGGCGGCTCTCGACGCCGGCTCGACGTCCGGATGCGCCGCCGCTACCGGCGGACGCACGGTGACGTGCGACCTCGGCGCGCTCGCGGCGGGCCAGGACACGAAGGTGCAGCTCGGCGTGCGCGCGGTGAACGCCGGCTCGGGCGACGTCGCTGTCACGCTGTCGGGCGGGAACGGCCCGGCCGCCGGGGACTCCGAGCCCGTCGTGGTCGCGTCCGGCGGCCTCATGCCCAGGTTCAGCACCGTGGGGCTGGCGGGCACGTGGAACGTGGTGGAGATGGGCGCGCCGCTCCTGACGTGCTCGCCGAGCGCGCAGTGCTCCGGGGCGCTCACCGGCAAGGGCCCGACGCTGAACAACAACGACCTGACGATGGTGGCGCTCCTCGAGAAGGGCATCGCCGACGCGAAGGTCGCCTCGAGCGCGCAGCTGCACATGCCTGCCGGACGCGAGGTCGCGTTCGCCGGTCTGTACTGGGCGGCCTCGGGCGGCTCGCCGACGACGCAGCCTGTGACCGCCCGGCTCGCCGGACCCGGGCGGGGCTTCGCCGCCGTGACCGGCGCGCTGCTCGCCCCCACGGGCGGCGCTGCCGGCGCGCACGAGTACCAGGCGTTCGCCGACGTGACGGCCCAGGTGCGCACGGGCGGCGCCGGTGCCTGGACGTTCGCCGACCCGTCCAACGGGGTCGGTTCGGGCGCGGGGGCCTATGCCGGGTGGGCGCTCGTCGTGGTCTACGCCGACAGCTCGGCAGGTGCCGGGACGGTCGTCGTGCACGACGGCGCGGTCACGGTGAACGTCGGGTCGTCAGCGAGCCTGTCCGTCGCCACGACGCCCGGGCAGACCGCGCGGGTCGGGGTCGTCGCCTGGGAGGGCGATCGCGGCAGCTCGGGCGACACGCTCACGCTCGACGGCGCTCCGCTCGTGCCGGTGCGGTGGACCGGGTCAGGCGACGCCGCGGGTGACGCCACGAACGCCTTCGACTCGACCGCGGTCGGCTCGGACTACGCCAACTCGCTCGGGGTCGACGCGAAGGGCTTCCTGGGGACGGTGATCGCTGCGCCGCGCGCCCCGGCCGTGGCGGGCTCGAGCGTGCTCACGGCGCGGTCCCCCCACGAGGCCTTCGTCCTCGGCGTCGTGACGGTGCTCACCCGCTGACGCGACGCCCCACCCGCTGAGCCCCGAACCTCATCCGCCGTGCCGGTGCCTCAGGTCTCGCGCTCGATCACGGCCGCGACCGCAGCCTCGACCGGGACCTCCCCGGACACGAGCTCGAGCACGAGCCCCGCAGTGCGCGGCTCGTGCAGCAGCTCGACGATGACCCGGGCGACGTCGTCGCGCGGGACCGTGCCGGCTGGGACGTCCTCGTCCAGCCGGACGTGCCCCGTACCCGCGTCGTCGGTCAGGGCGCCGGGCCGCAGGATCGTCCAGTCGAGGTCCCGGCCGACCAGGTCCGCCTCGCTCGCGCTCTTGGCGCGCAGGTAGCTCGCGAACACCGCGTCCATCCCGGGCTCCGGCTCGCTGCCCGCACCCATCGAGGACACGAGCACATAGCGGCGGACCCCGGCGAGCGTCGCGCCGTCGGCCACGAGCGATGCGCCACCCCGGTCGACCGCGTCCTTGCGCTCGGCGCCGCTGCCCGGTCCCGCGCCCGCGGCGAACACCACGGCGTCGGCCCCCGACAGGGCTCCCGCGACCTCGTGCACGGTCGCGGTCTCGAGGTCGAGCACGACGGCGCCCGAGCCGTCGGACTGCACGTCGGCGACGTGGTCCGGGTTGCGAACGAGTCCCACGGGCGTGTCGCCCCGTTCGACGAGCGCCCGGGCCAGGCGCCGAGCGACCTGACCGTGCCCGCCTGCCACCACGATGCGCATGGATCCACCGTAGGACGGGTGCGCGGATCTTGCTGTGCGCGCGGCTCCGTCCCGCTCTGTGGACGCATTCGGCGCTCCCGTCTCAGTGTGTGGTCGAATTCAGCCATGTCCGGCCTCTGCACCCGTGGTTCGTCGTGCGACCTCGTCGCGCGTCGAATGTGCTGCCTGGCCGTCCGCTCCTGCTGTTG
>NZ_DASUIR010000134.1:0-9570 GCF_036279715.1 Cellulomonas sp.
CGTCAGGGCCCAGTGCTCGAACGCCTGACCCTCCGGCACGAACATCGTCAGCTCGGAGTCGATGCCCGCGTACGACGCGTCGAACACCGAGTAGCCGAGCCCGTGCCGGACCTGCGCCCGGTACGCGTCGGGCCCGTCGAGCGGCTTGCCGACCGGCTGCCACGTCGCCGACCAGTAGTCGCCGGTCGCGTCGTCGCGCAGGTACACGAACCGGCCCGGCTCGTCCTGCGGGACGCCGTTGAAGCGCATCCGCAGGAGCCTGCCGGTGCCGCCCGACCGGAAGAAGCTGTACCCGCCGCCGTTCTGCGTGACGATCCCGCCGTACAGCCGCGACCCGAGGTAGTTGCTCCACGACCGGGGGGTGTCCGGGCGGGTGATCACATACTCGCGCGCAGCGTCGTCGAAGTGTCCGTACCGCATCCTGGCGTGTCCTCCTGCCGTGCCGCCCGACCCGAGGGTCAGACGGTGACCTCGACCGTGACCGTCGAGCCGGCGGGCGCGTACGGGACCGTGTTCCCGGCGATCGGGGTGCCGTCGACGACGAGCGCGCCGCGGGCCCCGGGGGTGCCCGAGTTCGTGACCGTGATCTCGTACGTGGCGCCCCGCGCGGTGCGGGTCACGGTGAACTGCGGGACCTCAGGGCCGATCTGCGGGTCGACGATCAGGCCGTCGTACCCGGGACGGACCCCGAGCAGGTACTGGCTGACCGCGACGAAGTTCCAGGCTGCCGTGCCGGTGAGCCAGGAGTTCTTGGCCTCGCCGTGCCGGACGGCCTGCTTGCCCGCGATCATCTGCGCGTACACGTACGGCTCGAGCTTGTGGACGTCGGAGATGTCCTCGCGGTACGCCGGCGTGATCCGCTTGTAGTAGTCGAACGCGCGCGCACCGTTGCCGACGACCGTCTCGCCGATGATGACCCACGGGTTGTTGTGGCAGAAGATGCCGCCGTTCTCCTTGTACCCGGGCGGGTACGTGGAGACCTCGCCGAGCTCGATCTGGTAGCTCGTGTACGCGGGGTACTGGAGCACCATGCCGTGGTCGGTCGCGAGCAGCTCGTTGACCGAGGTCAGGGCGCGCTGGGCGACGGACGGGCCGCCGTCGGCCGGGGTGTCCGTGCCGATCCCGGCCATGACCGCGAAGCCCTGCGGCTCGATCCAGATCTTGCCCTCGGGCTTCTCGTCGGTGCCGATCTTGTTGCCGTAGAAGTCGTAGGCGCGCAGGAACCACTCGCCGTCCCAGCCGTGGCGCAGCACCGTGGCCCGCATGTCCTCGACGGCCTGGCGGGCCTTGGCGGCGACGTCGTGCAGCCCGCGACGCGCGGCCAGCTCGGCGTACTCCGGCCCGGCGTAGACGAACTGGGCAGCGATGAACACCGACTCGGCGACGCCGCCGGCCTGGTTCTCGGTCGTCTGGAACGACTCGCCCGGCTCGGTCGAGAAGCAGTTGAGGTTGAGGCAGTCGTTCCAGTCGGCGCGGCCGATGAGCGGCAGGCCGTGCGGCCCGAGGTTCTCGACCGTGAAGTTGAACGAGCGGGTCAGGTGCTCGAACAGGGTGTCGGCGAGCGAGTCGTCGTTGTCGAACGGGACGCTCTCGTCGAGGATCCCGAAGTCGCCGGTCTCCTTGACGTACGCGGCCACGCCGAGCACGAGCCACAGCGGGTCGTCGTTGAAGCCCGAGCCGATGTCGTTGTTCCCGCGCTTCGTGAGCGGCTGGTACTGGTGGTACGCCGAGCCGTCGGGGAACTGGGTCGCGGCGATGTCGAGGATGCGCTCGCGGGCCCGCTCGGGGATGAGGTGGACGAACCCGAGCAGGTCCTGGTTGGAGTCGCGGAAGCCCATGCCGCGGCCGATCCCCGTCTCGAAGAACGACGCCGAACGGGACATGTTGAACGTGACCATGCACTGGTACTGGTTCCAGATGTTGACCATCCGGTCCAGCTTGTCGTCGGTGCTCGTCACCGTGTAGGTCGAGAGCAGGTTGGTCCAGTACGTGCGGAGCGCCTCGAAGGCGGCGTCCGTCTGCTCGTTGGTCGCGAAGCGGCTGAGCAGCTCGTGGGCGCGGGTCTTGTTGATGACCTGCAGCGCCTCGATGCCGGCGGCCTCGTCGGCCGGGGCCCACTTCTCGTCCTGGGGGTTCTCGATGTAGCCGAGCACGTAGGTGTAGCTCGTGGACTCGCCGGGCTCGAGCGTGATCTCGAGGGAGTGCGAGCCGATCGGGTACCAGCCGGACGCGACCGAGCTGGCGGAGACGCCGGCACGCGGCACAGCGGCCTCGCCCAGGCCGTTGTAGGCGCCGACGAAGGTGTCGCGGTCCGTGTCGAAGCCCGCGGCGTGGGCGTTGACGCCGTATACGGCGTAGTGGTCGCGGCGCTCGCGGTACTCGGTCTTGTGGTAGATCGCCGAGCCGTAGGGCCCGTCGTTCTCGATCTCGACCTCGCCGATGGAGAGGTTGCGCTGGTAGTTCGTCTGGTCGTCCTGGGCGTTCCACAGGCAGAACTCGACGAACGAGAAGAGCGTGACCGTCTTGGTCGCGGCGGACGTGTTGGTGAGCGTGACCTTCTGGATCTCCGCTGTCTCGCCCATCGGCACGAAGAACAGCGTGTCGACCGACAGGCCGCCGCGCTCTCCGGTGATTCGGGTGTACCCGAGGCCGTGGCGGCACTCGAAGTGGTCGAGGTCGGCCTTGATCGGCAACCAGGACGGGGTCCACACGTCGCCGCCGTCGTTCACGTAGAAGTACCGGCCACCGGCGTCGGCCGGGATGTTGTTGTAGCGGTAGCGCGTGAGCCTGCGCATCTTGGCGTCGCGGTAGAACGAGTACCCGCCGGCCTGGTGGGAGATGAGCGAGAAGAACTGCTCGGACCCGAGGTAGTTGATCCAGGGGTACGGGGTGTGCGGTGTCGTGATGACGTACTCGCGCGTCTCGTCGTCGAAATGGCCGTAACGCATGGTTGCGCCTCTCAGGTGCTCAGAAGTTCCACGCTTGGGTCCCGTCGGCATCTGCGTCTGCGCTGCAGCCATCCGTGACCGACGTGCAGTCGGTGCAAGGGAGCGCTCCCATGCGTTCCCTGGCTAGAGCATAGCCGCACACCTCTCGCGACGAAACGCTTCGGCGGAGGCCCCATTGACACTGTGTCAATGGGGTCGCTAGGGTGACACGAGTCAGGCGACGCAGGCTCGGCAGCGTCCCGGACGCTGGACGGACATCGACGCGAGAGGGCACCCATGGGGCGCGAGGTCGAGGGCGCGAGCACGGTGCGGTCGATCAAGCCGCCCGACGTGCGCAAGGGCGAGATCGTCGCCGCGACCCGGGCGCTGTTCCGGGAGCAGGGCATCTCCCGGACGACGCTCAAGGACGTCGCCGGGCGCGTCGGGGTCACGCGCGGGCTGATCTACCACTACTTCGGCGACATGGACGGGCTCGTCGAGGTCGTCCTCGAGGCCTACGTCGCCGAGTTCGTCGAGGCCGTGCGCGAGTGGGACTCCCAGCGCGAGGTCGGCAACATCGACCGCGCCCTCGTCGACTGCATCGGACTGTTCCGCCGCGTGCTGCAGACCGACGACCCGCTGCGTGCCGACCTGCACCGCGCCGAGAACGCCGGGCTCTACCTCCGGTTCGTCGACCGCGCCGTCGAGGCCGTCGTCGACAGCATCCGGGCCACCACCGTCGAGGCGTACGCCCGACGCCACGAGATCGCGATCGAGAACGTCCGCGAGACGTTCACCGTCCTGGTCTACGGGCTGATCGGGCTCACGCGCTCGCACCCCGAGACCGAGGACAGCGTCCTCATCGGGATCGTCAGACAGACGCTCTACCTGTAGGGGCGTTCGCAGGCCGGTCAGCTCAGCGCGGGGCTCGAGGCAGGGCTCGATGCGGAGCACAACTCAGAGGAGATGGACGCACGTGTTCCTGTTCGCATCGATCCCGTGGTACTCGGCACTCATGTGGTTCGCGGTCGTCGCGGCGCTGATGCTCGCCAACGAGATAGCCCGGGCCAGCAAGTGGGCGTCCCTCGCCCTGTTCGTCGGGCTCCCGATCGTTCTCACGATCTTCGTCTGGCCGACCACCGCCGGGCCCGGCTCGAGCACCGGCACGTGGTTCCACTGGGTCAAGGTCTACTCGGCCCTCGCCGGCTGCCTCGGCTTCATGGTGCTGCGGTTCAACCGCAAGGCCGCAGCGAACAGGTACGCGCTGATGTTCCCGGCCGTGATCCTCGCCCTGAACATCCTCGAGGCGGTCATCCGCGACTTCCAGGTGCACGGCATGCACGGTCTGATCGACGGCGTCGTGATGGTCGGCGGCTCGTGGAACATCATGAACGGCGTCGCCGGGCTGCTGAACCTGCTGACGATCTGCGGCTGGGCCGGGATCTTCATCAGCAAGGGCCGCCAGAAGGACATGATGTGGCCCGACATGGTCTGGTTCTGGATCATCGCCTACGACCTGTGGAACTTCGCGTACGTCTACAACTGCGTCGGTGACCACGCGTTCTACGCCGGTGCGGCGCTGCTCGTCTCGTGCACCATCCCCGCGTTCTTCATCAAGAAGGGCGCCTGGCTGCAGCACCGCGCCCAGACGCTCGCGTTCTGGATGATGTTCACGATGGCGGTCCCGGGGTTCGTGACCGACTCGAAGTTCGCCGTCGCGTCGTCCCACAGCACCACCGCGCTGTTCCTCGTCAGCGCGATCTCGCTGGCCGCGAACATCGCCGTCGCGGTCTACCAGGTCCGGACGATCGTCGTGAAGCACCGCAACCCGCTCAGGGACGAGCTGTACGTCGAGCTCGCCGACTACAAGAAGGTCGTCGCGGCCGACCGGCCCGACGCCGACACGGAACCGGTCATGGGCGGGGTGCTCGTCGGCTGACGGGCCCCGATCGACGGGAGCAGCACGGGCCGACCGTTACCGTTGACCCGTGCTGCTCTCCGATCGCGACATCCGTACCGAGCTCGACACCGAGCGGGTGCGGCTCGACCCGTACGACCCGGCGATGATCCAGCCGTCGAGCATCGACGTGCGCCTCGATCGCTACTTCCGGTTGTTCGACAACCACAAGTACCCGGTCATCGACCCGTCGATCGACCAGCCCGACCTGACCCACCTGGTCGACGTCGCGAACGGCGACCCGTTCGTGCTGCACCCCGGCGAGTTCGTGCTCGGCTCGACGTACGAGGCGGTGACCCTCCCGGACGACATCGCGGCCCGGCTCGAGGGCAAGTCCTCGCTCGGCCGGCTCGGCCTCATGACGCACTCGACCGCGGGCTTCGTCGACCCGGGCTTCTCGGGTCACGTCACGCTCGAGCTGTCCAACGTCGCGACGCTGCCGATCCTGCTCTGGCCGGGCATGAAGATCGGTCAGATGTGCTTCTTCCGTCTGTCCTCCGCCGCCGAGTTCCCCTACGGTTCTGACAGGTACGGGTCCCGGTACCAGGGTCAGCGTGGGCCGACGGCGTCCCGTTCCTGGCAGAACTTCCACCGCTCGGAGGTGTAGGCCGCTCGTGACCCCGCCGCAGTCAGCGTTCCCCCCTCTGCCCGTCCACGACCCCGAGCTGCGGACGCGGCACCTGCTCGCGCTCCCCGACGGCGTCGGGGTCGAGGAGCTCGAGGTGCTGGCCGTGAGCCGGTTCCCGGCCGCCGCCTGGGAGACCGTGCCCGGGGTGCCGCAGCAGCGCCCGGCCGGCGCGCGCGGCAACCGGAGCGCCGGTGCCTCGATCGGTGTGCTGCGCGTGTCGCGCATGTCGACCCTCACGGGTCCGTACTCCGCCACGTCCTCCGACGCCGTCGGCCTGGGGCTCCCCGCCACGACCACGACCGTCTACGACGTGCGGTGCCCGCGCGAGCGGGGCGGGCCCCCCTACCCCGGCGGCGACCGGGACGGGCTCAAGCGGGCCTTTCCCGACGCGATGCCCGTCCGTGAGGAGGAGCGCGTCCTGCTGTGGCTCGTCGCGGTCGCGCGGCGGCTCGGCGGGGCGATCCGCACCGGCGAGCGGGGAGTCGTCCTGCACCCGGACCTCGACGCGACGATCGACCTCACGGTGTTCACCGACCGGTGGCTCGAGCCCGACGAGCTGCTCGCGGTCGTCCAGCGGGTCGTGCCGCGCGCTCGCCTCGCGATGGAGGGCGTGCCCTGGCACGGTCCGGCGTCCGACGCCGGTCGCCGGGCGGTCGCCGGGCTCGCCGAGCTCGGCGTCCCCGAACGTGGTGGCGCCGGCCTGCGCAAGGCGCTCGAGCGGCACGGCGTGAGCGATGAGCGCAAGCGTCGCCACCTGGCCGCGGAGGCCGACGCGTTCGACGGCGCTGTGCTTGCCGAGCCAGTCGTCCTCGAGGGTTACGGCGCGCTGGTCGACCTCGGTGTGGACGGCATGATCGCGATCGAGGTCGGGGGCGAGGAGGCACTGCCCCCGCTGCTGCGTGAACTGCCCTGGGCGGCGGGCGGGGCGCTCGCGTACCGCGTGCGGTGGGAGCCGACCGACGTCGAGGAGCTCGAGCTCGAACGGCCGTCGTTCGCGCACCGGGTCGCGCGCAGTCGGGCCATGCCCCACGTCCAAGCGATCGCCCGGGCGCTGCAGGGCGCCGTCGGTGGCGAGATCGCGGATGCGGCGGAGTTCCTCATCAACCCGGGCGACCTGTAACCACTGCGCGCGTCTGCGGGCAGATCCGAACGGCGCTATCAGTTGTGCGCAACCGAGTTGCCTCCGATTGAATTGCGTGCAATGGTTATCGCATGGAGCCGGAGCTGAGACTGGACGACGAGCTGTGCTTCGCGCTCTACAGCGCGTCGCGGGCCGCGACCAACGCCTACCGGGACGCCCTGGCGCACCTGGGGCTCACCTACACGCAGTTCGTCACGATGCTCGCGCTGTGGGAGGACGACGGCGCCACGGTGTCGGCCCTCGGCACCCGGCTGCACCTGGACAGCGGCACGTTGTCCCCGCTGCTGCGCCGCCTCGCGGACATGGGCCTCGTCGAACGTCGTCGTGACACGGCGGACGAGCGCCGGGTGACCGTGCACCTGACCCCCCGGGGGCAGGAGATCCGCTCGGACGTCGCCCAGGTGCAGCACCGGCTCCACGCCTCGATCGACATGACACCCGACGAGGTGTCGACGCTGCGATCGCTGGCCCGTCGGTTCTGCGACGTGGCCGGCGCGCGCGACGCGAACGCCTGACCGTCATCCCGCACGGGACGACGGCACCCCCATCAAGGAGAAGGACGTTGAAGGTTCTCTACACCGCTGAGGCACTCGCCACGGGCAACGGTCGCAACGGCCGCACGCAGACGCCGGACGGTCGCGTCGACCTCGACCTGGCGGTCCCGCGCGAGATGGGGGGCTCCGGCGACGGGGCCAACCCCGAACAGCTCTTCGCCGCCGGGTACGCGGCGTGCTTCCACTCGGCGCTCCAGTCGGTGGCCCGGGCTGCCAAGGTCGACCTCGGCAGCTCGAGCGTCGGCGCGCAGGTCGGCATCGGCCCTCTCGACGCCGGCGGCTTCGGGCTGAAGGTCACGCTCGAGGTCGTCATCCCCGACCTCCCGCACGCCCAGGCCGTCGCGCTGGTCGAGCAGGCGCACCTGGTGTGCCCGTACTCGAACGCCACGCGCGGCAACATCGAGGTCATCCTGACGGTCGTGGAGGACTGATGCGCACGCCCGCCCAGACCCGCCAGATCGTGCTCGCGTCCCGCCCGCAGGGGTGGCCGACGCCCGAGAACTTCCGCCTCGAGACCGTCGACCTGCCCGCGCCGGCGGACGGTGAGGTCGTCGTGGCGAACCACGTCATGTCCGTCGACCCGTACATGCGCGGCCGGATGAACGACGTGAAGTCGTACGTCCCGCCGTTCCAGCTCGACCGGCCGCTCGACGGAGCCGCCGTCGGCGAGGTGATCGCGTCCTCGAGCCCCGACATCCATGTCGGCCAGATCGTGCTGCACGGGCTCGGCTGGCGCGAGCACGCCGTCGTCCCGGCGGCAGCCGTGACGGTCGTCGACGCCACAGCCGCCCCCGAGTCCGCCTACCTGGGCGTCCTCGGCATGACCGGTCTCACCGCCTACGCGGGCCTCATGGCCGCCGCGCGGTTCCGTCCGGGCGACACGGTCTTCGTGTCCGGGGCGGCCGGCGCCGTCGGGTCGCTCGTCGGGCAGATCGCCAAGCTGAGCGGCGCGGCCCGCGTCATCGGCAGCGCAGGCTCGCCCGCCAAGGTCGCCCGGCTGCGCGAGCTCGGGTTCGACGAGGCGTTCAACTACCACGACGGTCCCGTCCGCGACCTGCTGCGCGCCGCAGCCCCCGAGGGCATCGACGTGTACTTCGACAACGTCGGCGGCGACCACCTCGAGGCGGCCATCGACTCGCTCACCACTGGCGGCCGCGTCTGCCTGTGCGGCGCGATCGCGCAGTACAACAGCACCGAGCCGCCCGCCGCGCCGCGCAACCTGGCACTGGCGATCGGCAAGCAGCTGACTCTGCAGGGATTCCTCGTCGGCGGGCACCGGAACCTCATGCCGGAGTTCCACGAGAAGGTCGTCGGCTGGCTGGCCGACGGCTCGCTGCGCTGGGACGAGACCGTCCGCGAGGGCCTCGACGCCGCACCCCAGGCCTTCATCGACCTCCTGGCCGGGGCCAACACCGGAAAGATGGTCGTCCGGCTCTGAGCCGGCGCGGCCCCACAACCCCTACGAGAAACGAGCGCACCCGCGTGCTTGAGACACCCTTCACCCCCGTCCGCCTCGGCAGCTGGGACCTTCCCCAGCGGTTCGTCATGGCCCCCTTGACCCGCAACCGCGCGGGCGCGGGTCAGGTCCCGACCCCCCTGAACGCCGAGTACTACGCCCAGCGCGCCGGCGCCGGCCTCCTCATCACCGAGGGCACCCAGCCCAGCGCCACGGGCCAGGGCTACCTCGACACCCCCGGCATCCACACGGCCGACCAGATCGAGGGGTGGCGGCAGGTCGCCGACGCGGTCCACGCCCGTGGCGGTCGGATCGTCGTCCAGCTCATGCACGTCGGCCGGGTCGCTCACCCTGACAACAAGGACGGTCGCGAGAGCGTCGCCCCGAGCGCGATCGCCGCGCCCGGCACGATCGTCACCACGACGGGCGTGCACCCGATGGTGACGCCGCGCGCCCTCGAGACCAGCGAGCTGCCGGGCATCGTCGCGGAGTTCGTCGACGCGGCGACGAAGGCCGTCGAGGCCGGGCTGGACGGGGTCGAGGTCCACGCGGCCAACGGCTACCTGCTGCACCAGTTCCTCGCGCCGTCGACCAACCAGCGGGTCGACGCGTACGGCGGCACGCCCGAGAACCGCGCGCGCCTCGTCATCGAGGTCGTGCGGGCGGTCGCCGACGCGATCGGCGCTGAGCGGGTCGGGATGCGAATCTCCCCGTCGCACAACATCCAGGGCGTCCTCGAGGAGGACCCGGCCGAGACCCGCGCCGTCTACGAGAACCTCGTCGACGCCGTCGCCCCGCTCGGCCTGGCCTACCTGAGCATCCTCGCCGACCCGTCGTCCGACCTCGTCCAGGACCTGCGCCGGAGGTTCGGCGGCCCGATCATCGTGAACGCCGGGTTCGGTTCCGT
>NZ_DASUIR010000135.1:0-2020 GCF_036279715.1 Cellulomonas sp.
CCAGATCGTGGGCGAGTTCGAGGTCGTCGTCGGAGCGGGCAGGCTGCGGAGCGGTGCGACTGGTGTCGTGCGGTTTCCGCATCGGTGGACGCCCGAGGGCGTGACGGTCGAGTCGGCGTTCACCGGCGCTCACCTGCTGCACCTGGCTGCTGCGGGCTGCGTCCTCAACGACGTCTACCGGGAGGCTGAGCGCCTCGGGGTGGTCATCGACGGTGTCCGGGTGAGGGCGTCCGGAGGCTTCAACCCCGAGACGTGGCAGTCAACCGGCATCGAGTATGCCGTCGAGGTCGACAGCCCCGCACCCGCGGAGCAGGTGGACGTTGTCCTGGCAGCGGTCGACTCGGTTGCTGAGATCCCGAGGTCGATTCGTGCCGGTGCGACCGTCGAACGCATCCGCGACTAGCTGTACTCGGCCGATGGGTGCAGCGGAAGCGGCAGCGAACGCGCACGTCGGACCGCGGTCGTCCCGCTCAGTCCTCTGCCGCGGACGCGGCCAGCGCCTTGACGGCGCAGCGGTCCACCTTGCCGGTGGCGGTCCGGGGGAGCGTGCCGACGCGCAGGATCCGGGTCGGCAGCTTGAAGCGGGCGATCGTGAGCGCGGCGAGCTCGCGCACCTCGGCGAGCGTCGGTGTCACCGTGTCGGCGCACTCCAGCACCGCCACGACCGTCTCGCCCCAGGCGGGATCCGGTGCTCCGACGACGACGACCTCGGACACCCCAGCGAGAGCGTCGAGCGATCGCTCGACCTCCCCGGGGACGACCTTCTCCCCGCCGGTGTTGATCGCTTCGGCACAGCGCCCGACGAGCGTCAGGCAGCCGTCCGCGTCGCGCACCGCGAGGTCGCCGCTGCGTAGCCAGCCGTCCGGGGTGAGCGCCGCGCGGGTGGCCTCCTCGTCCTGCCAGTACCCCGGGGTGACCTGGGGTCCGGCGACCCACAGCTCACCTGGGAGGCCGGGCCCGCGCACGTCCTCGCCGGTGTCGGGCGACACGACCCGGATGCGCGTGTAGGGCAGCGGCACGCCGACTGAGCCCGGTTGGGAGGTGAGGCACGGGGTGGGCAGATAGGTCGCCGCGGGAGCCAGCTCGGTCATGCCCCAGGACGGGCGGAGGATCAGCCCACGGGCCCGGTAGCTCTCGAGCAAGCCGGCGGGTGTGGGGGCCCCGCCGATGATGGCTGCCCGGACGCCGGACAGGTCTGCCGTGGCGAACCGCTCGCACCGGGCGACTGCCGCGTACATCGCGGGGACCCCGAACACCGAGGTGATGGTCGTGCTCGCGAGGTCGTCGAGCGTGCGTTCGGCGTCGAACGTCCGTCGCAGGACGACGGTGCCGCCGTGCAGGAGCGTGCGCAGCGTGAAGGCGTTGAGGCCGCCGATGTGGAACATCGGGGCGACCGCGAGGGTCACGTCATTGCGGCGCGTGTCGAACACCTCGTCGATGTTGCGCTGGCTCCACCACAGGTTGCCGTGCGTGAGCATGACGCCCTTGGGACGGCCCGAGGTGCCCGACGTGTACATGATGACGGCGAGGTCGTCGGCCTCGAGGACGCGGCGCGGGGGGACGACGGCCGGTGCCGCGGCGCCCGCCGCGTCGTGTGCCGTCAGGCTGACCGGGACGTGTCGGCCCGCGACGGAGTACAGAGCGGCGAGCTCCTCCTCGACGACCAGCGCGTGCGGCGTGCAATGGTCCAGTGCCAGGCGCACCTCGGCCGGCGCGAGCCGGAAGTTCAGCGGCACGTACACCGCTCCGAGGTGCGCGCTGGCCAGGAGCGTGAGCAGGGCCGCCGGGCTGTTGCGCCCCGCATAGACGACGCGGTCGCCCGGCTGCACCCCGCCTGCAGCGAGCCGGCCTGCGAGGGCGACGGTCGCGTCGTGCAGACGGCTCGCAGTCAGGACCGTGCCGTCGTCCGCGACGACCGAGACCGTCTCGGGTTGGCGTCGCGCGAGCTGGGCGAGCGCGGTGGCGGGGCTGAGGTCGGGGTTCATGACGTTTCCGGGGTGAGGCGTCGGGGGGTGGGCAC
>NZ_DASUIR010000136.1:0-4470 GCF_036279715.1 Cellulomonas sp.
TACCAGGTGCGGTTCACCGACGAGTCGAGCGAGCGGACGCTCGTCAAGGTCATGACCGACGGCATCCTGCTCGCGCAGATCCAGCGCGACCCGATGCTGCGCGCCTACGACACCCTGGTCATCGACGAGGCGCACGAGCGCTCACTGAACATCGACTTCATCCTCGGGTACCTCACGCGGCTGCTCCCCCGCCGCCCGGACCTCAAGCTGATCATCACGTCGGCGACGATCGACTCGGCGCGGTTCGCCGCGCACTTCGCGGGCCTGGCGAGCGCTGAGCACCCCGACGGCGTGCCGGCTCCGGTCGTCGAGGTGACGGGGCGGACGTACCCGGTCGAGGTCCGGTACCGGCCGTTGTCGCCGGACGACGACGGGACGGGGGCGCCGTCGTCGGGCGCGGTGGTGGCCGGGTCGAAGGGCTCGCGGTCGGGAGCGTCGTCAGCCAAGGCGCGGCGCGAGGACCGCGACCCGCTGACGGCGCTGTGCGAGGCGGTCGACGAGCTGCACGCCGACGGTCCGGGCGACATCCTCGTGTTCTTCTCAGGCGAGCGGGAGATCCGGGACGCCGAGGAGGCACTGACGGGCCACCTGGGCGAGCGGGTGACCGACGCGCGCCGGCCCGACGCCGTCGAGCTCCTCCCCCTGTACTCGCGGCTGTCCGCTGCCGAGCAGCACCGCGTGTTCGACCCGCACGGCTCGCGCCGCATCGTGCTCGCGACGAACGTCGCCGAGACGTCGCTGACCGTGCCGGGCATCCGGTACGTCATCGACCCCGGGACCGCGCGCATCTCCCGGTACTCCAAGGCCACGAAGGTCCAGCGGCTGCCGATCGAGCCGATCTCGCAGGCGTCCGCGAACCAGCGGTCGGGGCGGTGCGGGCGCGTCGCGGACGGCATCGCGATCCGGCTGTACTCCGAGGCCGACTTCGAGTCGCGTACGTTGTACACCGAGCCCGAGATCCTTCGTACATCTCTGGCCTCGGTCATCCTGCAGATGATCGCGGTCGGGGTTGCGACGACCCCCGACGACGTCGCCAAGTTCCCGTTCGTCGATCCCCCGGACGTCCGGGCGGTCCGCGACGGCGTCCAGCTGCTCACCGAGCTCGGTGCCTTGGCCCCGGCGGCGTCACCCGTCTCCCCCGCGCCGACGGCGGACGCAGGCGAGGAGCCACCAGCGGCAGCGCCCCCGCGCGGCGGCAGGCTGACCGACGTCGGGCGTGCGCTTGCCCAGCTGCCGATGGACCCCCGCCTCGGCCGGATGATCGTCGAGGCCGGACGGCGCGGGGTCGCGCGCGAGGTCATGATCATCGCCGCCGCACTCTCGATCCAGGACCCTCGCGAGCGGCCGATGGAGTACCGCGCCCAGGCCGACCAGGCCCACGCGCGGTTCGCGGACCCGACGTCCGACTTCCTCACCTACCTCAACCTGTGGCAGTACCTCAAGGAGTCGCAGCGCGACCTGTCGGGATCGGCGTTCCGCCGGATGTGCCGGTCCGAGCACCTCAACTACCTGCGGATCCGCGAGTGGCAGGACGTCGTCACGCAGCTGCGCGAGCTCGCGAAGCCGCTCGGGATCGTCGTGAACCCTCCCCCGTCCCGCACGGCTCACCCCGCGGCGGACCGGCCGGGGGCCGCGGCGACCGCACCAGCGAACGCGACCGCCCCCGTGACCGCGCCCCGCCGCCGGACCGCTCCGGGTGCTGCGCAGGCCGTCCTGTCGACCGAGACGGCCGCCGGGCCTGGTGACCTGCGGCTGGACTGGGACGCCGACCGCATCCACCTGAGCCTCCTGTCCGGCCTGCTGAGCCAGATCGGCATGCAGGAGGCGACCGACGTGACGCCCACGGCGGGTCGCGGCAGGAAGCCCGCAGCCACGGGCCGGCCCGACCGTCGCGGGCGCAACGAGTACCTCGGCGCGCGCGGTGCCCGGCTCGCGATCTTCCCCGGGTCGGGTCTCGCCAAGCGTCCGCCGGCGTGGATCATGGCCGGTGAGCTCGTCGAGACGTCCCGGCTGTGGGCGCGCGACGTCGCGCGGATCCAGCCCGAGTGGGCCGAGGACCTCGCGTCGCACCTGGTCAGGCGCACGTACTCCGAGCCGACCTGGTCGACGAAGCAGGGCGCCGCGATGGCGCTCGAGCGGGTGCTGCTCTACGGCGTCCCCATCGTCGCGCAGCGGCGGGTCCTGTACGCGAAGGTCGACCCCGAGCACGCCCGCGAGCTGTTCATCCGGCACGCGCTCGTCGAGGGCGAGTGGACCACGCACCATGCGTTCTTCCACGAGAACCGTCGGCTGCTCGCGGAGGCGGAGGGCCTCGAGGCGCGCGCCCGCCGTCGCGACCTGGTGGTCGACGACGACGTGCTGTTCGACTTCTACGACGAGCGCATCCCGGCCGACGTCGTGTCCGCGCAGCACTTCGACACGTGGTGGAAGACCGCCAAGCGCTCCCAGCCCGACCTGCTGACGTTCACGCGCGAGCTCCTGATCAGCGACGATGCCGCCCCGGTGTCGGCAGCTGACTTCCCGGCAGTCTGGCCGCAGGGGGACCTGCAGCTGCCCCTGACGTACCAGTTCGAACCAGGTACAGAAGCCGATGGCGTGACTGTACACATCCCGTTGGTGCTCCTCGCGCGGGTGCGGCCCGAGGGCTTCGGGTGGATGGTCCCCGGCCTGCGTGACGAGCTCGTGACCGCGACGATCCGGGCGCTGCCGAAGCCTGTGCGGGTCCAGCTCGTCCCGGCACCCGACGTCGCACGCAGCATCGGGTCATGGTTCGACGAGAACCTCGCGAGCTGGCAGGACACCGTGCGCGCCGGCGACCTCGCGCCGTCCTTCCACGACGCGTTCGCGCAGGCCGTCCGCGCCATCCGCGACGTCGAGGTCCCGGACGACGCGTTCGACGACGAGCGCCTGCCCCCGCACCTGCGTGTGACGTTCCGGGTCGAGGCCGAGCGCGGGGGAGTGCTCGACGAGAGCAAGGACCTCATCGCGCTCCAGCGCCGACTCGCCGCACGCACGCAGGACGCCGTCAGCTCGGCCGTCCGCTCGGCGGTCCGCACCGCCATGCGTGACGCGACCAGCGTGGCCCCGCCGGCGCCGGCGAGCACCGCGGTGGCGGCCACCCCCAGAGCCGCGGTCCGCCCGCCGGCTCCCGGCGCCCCGAGCGATGTGATCGGCAAGCCCGCGCTCGCCGAGCAGACGGGCCTGACCGCGTGGCCCACCGGGTTGCCCGACGGCGCGATCCCGCTGACCGTCGAGACCGACGGACCCGGCGGGGTACGCGTCCGCGGCTACCCCGCGCTCGTCGACGAGTCCTCGGCCGTGGCGCTGCGGGTGCTCGCCGACCCAGCGGTCCAGGTCGAGCAGCACCGCCGCGGCCTGCGCCGGCTCCTTCTGCTCGACACGGGCCTCGCGACCGCCAGGGTGACGACGCGCTGGTCGGGCACGCAGGCCCTGACCCTCGCCTCCGGCCCGTACCGCACGACGGACGCGCTGGTCACCGACGTGCAGCTCACCGCGATCGACCGGCTCGTCGCCGAGCACCTCGCGGGTCGACCGGCGACCGAGATCCGCTCCGCGACGGCCTACGCGGCGCTGCGCGCTGTCGTCCGGGACCGGCTCGAGGACGCGGTGCACGCCGTCGTCACGGACGTCGTCGCGGTGCTGACCGCCGCGCGGGAGCTCGACGTCGCGGTGCGGGCGTCGAACAGCCTGGCGCTGCTCGCGACGACCCACGACGTCCGCGACCATGCCGCCAGGCTCGTCCACGACGGGTTCGTCTCCGCGACGGGCGCGGACCGCCTGCCCCATCTCGCCCGGTACCTGCGCGCCGACCGGCACCGCCTGACGAAGGCCGCCGACAACCCGCACCGCGACGCCGAGCGTGCGTGGCAGGTCCACCAGCTCGAGGACGCCTACTCCCAGGCGCGGGACAGGGTGAGGTCGGGGCCCGCGGACCCCTCGCGGGAGGTCGCGCTCGACGACGTGCGCTGGATGCTCGAGGAGCTGCGGGTGTCGCTGTTCGCGCAGCAGCTCGGGACGCCCGCGCCCGTGAGTGACAAGCGCATCCGCAAGGCGCTCGCCGAGGTCTGACGCGGGCCCGCCGGCCAGGAAATCGCCCGGTCGGTAGGGCCTCCCGAGCGCCGGCCGGGACTAGGCTGCCGCCATGACCGACGGACCGGACCGCAGCGACGCGGAGCGGGAGGCTCTCGCCGCGCTGACCGGCCCGAGCGCGCCTCCGGACGAGCAGATCCTCGCCGCCGTCCAGGAGGGCCTCGAGTCCGTCGTCGCCGGTTCCCCCAACGCCTGGTTCGACGTCCCGCGGCAGCGCAACCCCGCCCAACCGAAGTCCCTGACGACGCGCCGCAACGACGCGCACTGAACCGGCCCGTGCCGGCAGGCCTGTGGAGAAGCGCCCGCTGCTGTCAGGCCGGCGCGGCAGACTCCACTCATGACCGCTGACACCCAGCCTGC
>NZ_DASUIR010000137.1:0-53874 GCF_036279715.1 Cellulomonas sp.
ACCCCGCGCCCGCACGCTGGTCACCCAGCTGGGGCGGGTCGGGACGACGGCGCGCGGACTCGTCTTCGCACTCGCGGGCGGGCTCGTCGTCGCTGCCGCCTGGACCTACGACGCCAACAAGGCGGGCGGGCTCGACGGCGCACTCAAGACCCTGCGGGACCAGCCCTTCGGGCCCGTCCTGCTCACCCTGGCCGGCCTCGGCCTCGTGGCGTTCGGCCTGTACGGCCTCGTCGAGGCCCGCTACCGCCGCGTCTGACCTCCGACCATCCGACGAAGGACACCCATGCCCTCCTCGCGTTCCGCGTCCGCCGTCCCGTCGCACCGGGGCCCCTCCGCCGCCTCCGATGGCCCACGCGACCGCAGCAGCGGCAAGGCCGTCGCGCTACGCCTCGCCGGTGGCGCTGTGGGCATCTGGGCCGTCATCGCCCTGATCGGCCTGCTCATCACCCACGTCATCAGCCCTGACGGCCCGCCGTCGTGGGACGCACGCACCATCGACTGGCTCGTGGCGCATCGCACGCCGACGATGAACACCGCGACCCACATCGGAAGCAGCATCTCCGACACCTACACCGCTATCGCCGTGACGGTGGTGGTCGTGCTGCTGCTGCGGTGGCGCCTGGGGCGCTGGTTCGAGTCGTGGATCGTCGTCGCGGCGATCGCGGGAGAGCTGCTCGTGTTCGTGGCGATCACGGCGACGGTCCACCGGGCTCGCCCCGCCGTCGAGCGCCTGGACCCCGCTCCGCCGACGTCCAGCTTCCCGTCCGGGCACACCGCGGCCGCGATCGCGCTCTACGGCTGCGTGGCCATCCTGCTGCTCGTCCTGTGGCCGGGAGTCGCGTCACGCCTCGCTGGGTGCGTGCTGTTCGCCGTCCCCTTCGTGGTGGGGTTCTCGCGGCTGTACCGGGGCATGCACTTCCCGAGCGACGTGCTGTTCGGTGCGATCGGTGGGGCGCTGTGGTTGGCCGTGGTCATCACCACGCTGCTTCCCCTGCGACCGAGCCACGGCACGCACGCACGGTCCGTCCGCGCTCCCACTGCAGCCCGGTAGCTCCTCGGCTCGTACCAAGGCCAGCCGTCGCTGCCTCACGGCTCACTCGTCGACGGGCACGCAGACAGCGAGGGCGCGCGCCGACACCGTGAACGTCAGGACGTCAGCCGGGTCACGCAGGTCACCGTCGATCTCGACGGGCACCTGCGCCGGCCAGCGGACGACGATCTCGGCCGCCCGGCGCCGCTGCAGCTGCCAGGGCTGTGGCCGACGGCCGATGACGATGTTCACCCCGAGCCCGATCCACTGGAACCACCGCCGCGGCGTCAGGATCGCGACGTCGAGCATGCCGTCGTCGGGCTCCGCGTCGGGCATGAGGATGATCCCGCCGGTGAGGGTGCCGACGTTGCCGACGACGACCCCGATGCCCGACACCACCTCGCTCCGACCATCGAGCTCGAGGGTGATGCTCATCGGCTCGACGTCGCGCATCGCCCGCGCCCCAGCGAGCGCATAGGCCGCCCAGCCGATACGACTCTTGAGCTCGTCGGACGTCCGTTCGAACAGCTGCGCGTCGAAGCCAGCGCCACCCATCACCACGAAGGGCTCGCCGTCGAGCGCGGGGACGTCGATACGCCGCAGGTGGCCGGCGCCGATGACCTTGGCCGCCGACTCGAGGTCCGTCGGGATGCCGAGGTTGCGGGCCAGCAGGTTGCCGGTGCCCGCCGGGAGCAGGCCGAGCGGCACGTCGCCGCCCGTCAGTGCTGCCGCGCAGGCCCGCACCGTGCCGTCCCCGCCGCACGCGAGCACGAGATCCGCACCGGCCGCCAGCGCATCGGCGCACTGGCCGCGCCCGGGATCCTCAGCCGTGGTCTCGAACCACAGCACGTCGTCGATCCCGGCCGCCTCGAGAGCGCGCCCGATCTCACGGCGCGGGTCAGCACCGGCGGCGAACTTGCTGGGGTTGAGCACCACGGCGGGGCGCACCGGATTCGTTGCCATCGTCAGCTACCAGGCCTTTCGCGCGAGGGGTCGGTGCACCGTACCGTCTCGTGAAGCGCCCGGCGCGGCCAGCGCGGGCCGTGACGCCCTCTCAGTGCCACCATGGTCGGATGCCTGCCACGAGACCCCCCGCCGCCGACTCCACGCCGTCCGCCCCGCCGCGGCGCCTGGACCCGGACCACTTCGCGCACCTCCTGGCCGTGGATCGCGAGGAGACCCTGCGCCGGCTAGGCCAGCTGACGGCCGACTTCGTCGAGCTCGTCGACGCGACCGCGAGCTCGAACGACGACGACGAGCACGACCCCGAAGGCTCGACCCTTGCCTTCGAGCGGTCGCAGATCGACGCCCTCGTCCAGCAGGCGCGGCACCACCTGGACGAGGTCGAGGCCGCGGTGACCCGGATCGCCGACGGAACCTACGGCGTGTGCGAGTCCTGCGGACAACCGGTCCCACCCGAACGCCTCGAGGCCCGCCCGGTCGCCCGGACCTGCATCGGCTGCGCGCGCACCTGACCCACCCTGCGGCGTTCGCGACCTGACTACCAGGGATCTCCGACGTAGCTGCCAGGACACTCCCAGACGGACCTGCCACTCTCCAGACCGACCACGAAGCGCTGTGTCTCGGGTGAAGGGTGACGTGGAGACGACTGTGAATGCCGACTCCACGTCGACGGTCCGCACAGACGGGCCGCCGACGGGATGGGCGACCGCATTCGGAAGGGCGGCCCAGAGGGCGCCCCTCACGCTCTCTCTGCTCGTCACGTTCTGGGTCGTCGGTGCGAGCACCGGAAGCCTGCTGCGTGGCCCTCGGGGCCCCCTCCGGCACACCGTGCTCCTCGAGGGCAGGCCCTCCCTGGGACACCCCCTGACGTGGATGGCCTCGTTCCTGTGGTCGACCAACCTCGTCGGCTACGTCTGGGGCACCATCGCGCTCCTCACGCTCGGGGTCTTCGTCGAGCAGCGCCTCGGCACCGCTCGGTATGCGCTCGCCCTGGTCGCGACGCACGTGCTCGCCGGCGCGACGCTGGCCGCAAGCTCGCTGGTCCTCGGCTGGCTCGAGCCGTCGTGGACGCACGCGTTCCTCGCGATCCACTACGGCGGGCCGACCGTCGGCGTCATCGGGTCGACCCTTGCGGCGAGCGCGGCGCTCCCGGTGCTCTGGCGGCGCCGGCTGCGCGCGGGGGCGCTGACACTGTTCGTCACGATGGCGCTGTTCGACGGTGGCGGTGCTGCGGTCCTGCTGGTTGCCGCCTCGGTCGCCGGACTGCTCCTCGGGCGTCGGCTTGTCCGGGTGGCCGCCCGGCCCAGCCCGGTGAGCTCGGTGCACGAGGCGCGTGTCCTGACGTCGGTGATCGTCGCGGCCACGGCTGTCGGCCCGCTGCTGGCCACCGTCACCCCGCACCCCACCGGGCCCTTCGCGGTGCTCGGCTACCTGGTCGCCGACGTCCACGGCTCAGCTCCCCGCGCCGTGCGAGAGCTGTGCACCGAGGGTCCGACCTCCGCCGCCTGCGCGATCGGCCGCCTCAACCTGCACCCCGGCATCGGCGTGACCCTCATGGCCTGCCTGCCGACCCTGCTGCTGCTGCTCGCTGCTGCGGGGCTGCGGCGCGGGAACCGCGGCGCGTGGGTCGCCGCACTGGCACTCGAAGGCGTCCTCGCCGCAGTCGCAGTGGCGGACTACTTCCTGACGATTGCTGATGCGGGCAGCGCGGTCGCCACGCTGTCGTTGACCGACCAGCAGCCCGCACTGCTGCTCACCCATCTCGTGCTGCCCTGCGTCGTCCCGCTGACGGCGGTGGTCGGCGTCCTCTTGTTTGGCCGCGACCTGTTCACTGTGGGCTCCCCCGTCGGGCATTACCGCCGACTGGGACTCCGCGTGGCCGCGCTGCTGACGGTGTCGGCCGCTGTGTACGTGGCGGTCGGCCTCGGGGTCGGCGGGCAGTGGGCGACGGGACCGACGGCGTGGTCGCTCCTGACTGACTTCCCCCTGCGGCTCGCACCCGCTGGCGTGGCGCTCGGCGCCCTGCCTGAGCGCCTCCCGACGGGTCCGGTGGCGCACGTCCTCTTCGACTGGATCGGCGTTGTCTTCTGGGCCGGCGTCTGCGTGCTCGTCTCGCGCGGTCGGCCCGCCGGACCCGCCCAGACCGGCAGCCAGAACTCCGCGGCCCAGGCGATCCTCGTCGAGCACGGCGGGCCGACGCTCGCGTGGATGGGGCTGTGGCGCGACAACCAGTACTGGTTCAGCTCGACCGGCACCACCTACATCGCGTACCGCGTGATCCAGGGTGTGGCGCTGACGATCAGCGACCCCGTCGGTCCGGCGGCCGAGCGTGCGGCGGCCGTCATGGAGTTCGCCCGCTACTGCGAGTCGACGGGGATCGCGCCCTGCTTCTACTCGGCGACGGCGGACCTCGAGGAGATCTGCGGCTCAGCCGGCTGGGGCAGCGTGCAGATCGCTCAGGAGACCGTCCTTCCGCTCGGGTCGGTCGCGTTCACCGGGAAGAGGTTCCAGGACGTCCGCACGGCGCTCAACCGGGCTCGCCGCGAGGGCATGCGGACCGAGTGGATCGACTACCGGAACGCGCCGATCAGCATCGTCCTGCAGATCCAGGCGATCTCGGAAGAGTGGGTCGCCCAGCAGCAGCTGCCGGAGATGGGCTTCACCCTGGGCGGCGTCGACCAGCTCAACGACCCGCACGTGCGGTGCTCGGTGGTCGTCGACGCGGCGGGGTCGGTCCACGCGGTCGCCTCGTGGCTCCCGATCTACGCGGCCGGCGCCGTGACGGGATGGACCATCGACTTCATGCGCCGGCGGACCGACGGGTTCCGGCACGGGACCGAGCTCCTCATCGCACAGGCAGCCCTGGACTTCCGGGCGGAGGGGTACTCCGTCCTGAGCCTGTCCGGGGCGCCGCTGGCTCGCATCGAGGGGACCTCTGGCCCCGGCGGCGCCGACGCAGCCGCGGCCGCGGCCCGATCCGATCCGCTCGACCGGCTGCTCGACCTCGTCGGCACCAGGCTCGAGCCGGTGTACGGCTTCCGGTCGCTCATGCGCTTCAAGGCGAAGTTCCAGCCCGAGCTCCGACCGTTGTACCTGATCTACGCGGACGCGGCGGCGCTCCCCGCGATCGGTCGGGCGGTCGCGCGTGCGTATGTCCCCGACGCATCCCTCGGGATGCTTCTGCGGCTCTTCAACCGCTTGATGCTGAGCTCCGCGCACGACGCGAAGGTCTGTCCCCCGGTGCTGCCGGCCGAGGCGTCCTCGATGCCCCGCGACGCGTTCGCCCTGGACGACCCCGACGCGGCGGACGCCCGAGTACCCGATCCCACCGACCACACAACGGTCCGAACACCGACCGCGACCCGCTCATGAGGAGTCTCGTGCACGCCCTGCTTCGCTTCCCGGTACTCACACCGGTCGTCCTCGGCACCGCATTCACCCTCGCTGCGATGACCGTGATCCTGCTGGCCGCTCGCCGGACGACCCGGTGGCCGGCGCTCGCCGCCGCCGGCGTGGTGGGTGGGGCCATGATCGGCGTGCTTGCGCTGTGGCTCGTGGAGGGCGTCGCGGACGTGTTCGGCACTGCGCTCGGCTGGTCGACGCGCGCCTGGGTCGTCGGGTGCTGTGCTGCGCTCGGCCTTGCTGCGATGAACTGGCGCCGCTCGACCGTGCGACGGAAGGTCGGGGCGGTGCTCGGATCTCTCGTCCTGGTGGCAGCCTCGGTGCTCGGCGTGAACGCGCTGTACGGCCTCAACCCGACAGTGGGCTCCCTGGTCGGTGTGGCGACCGTCGGTCAGCTGGCACTGCCCGCTCCCGTCGCCTCGTCCGGCACAGGCACAGGCACCGCCACTGCGACCGCCGCCGCCGGTCCGCTGTGGCAGACCTGGACCGCGCCGGCCGGCATGCCGGACGTCGGAACCACCGGTATCCAGTCGATCCCCAGCACGGTCTCGGGCTTCACCGCCCGGGCGGCCGGCATCTACCTCCCACCGGCCGCGTTGACCGCGCACCCGCCGACGTTGCCCCTCGTCGTCCTGCTCATGGGCCAGCCGGGGAACCCCGATCCTCAGTACGTCGCCGCGGTCCTCGACCGCTATGCCGCCGCGCACCAGGGCCTTGCGCCGATCGTCGTCGTCGCCGACCAGCTGGGAGACCCGACGAAGGACACGCTCTGTCTCGACACGGCGCAGTTCGGCAAGGTCGACAGCTACGTCAACAAGGACGTCCTGCCCTGGGCGCGGACACACCTCAACGTCATGACGGACAGGGCACACACGACGATCGCCGGGTACTCCAACGGTGGGCAGTGCGCCATCTCGTTCGCTGCCAAGTACCCCGACCTGTGGGGCAACGTCCTCGACATCTCCGGAGAGGAGTACCCCGGGGCCGACCACTCCGCGGGGGTGCTCAAGGACATCTTCCAGGGCAACCAGAAGGCGTACGACGCGCAGAAGCCCTCGGTCATCCTCGCGCAGCACACGTATCCGGACACCGTCGGCATCTTCACGGTGTCGACCAACGACCCGGCGTACATGCCGGGCGCCAAGCGCGTGGCGGCTGCCGCCAAGGCCGCAGGGATCCAGGTCACGTACTTCGAGGTCCCGAACGGCGGCCACGTGATCGGCGCGCTCAACGGTGGCCTCGAGGAGGGGTTCGCCGTGCTCTACCCGCGGCTCGGGCTGAGCCAGCCGTAGCGCAGCGCGACGGTGTCCGGCATCAGCGTGCGATGGCGGGACCCGCCAGCACGAGCACGACGACGCACACGACGGCCACCGCCATCGCCGCGGTGAACGGCAGCCGGCTGCGCGGGTCCGTGCGCGAGGCGACGGCGCCGACGCCCGCCAGCGCCACGGCCGCTCCTCCGCCGGCCCAGGCGGCGGGAGCAGGCTGCCCAGCGGGAGCCAGGACCACGAGGCCCACGGCCGCCACGAGCGCACCGAGGGCCACGAGGGTCGTCCGTTCGCGGCCGAGCCGGTGCGGCAACCCGCTGACGCCGGTCGCCGCGTCGTCCTCGAGGTCGGGCAGCACGTTGGCGGCGTGCGCTCCGAAGCCGAGCAGCGAGGCGCCCGCCGTCGCCCACCAGGCCGCGACGGGGCGCCCGGGCTGTGCGAGCGTGACGAACTGCACCAGCAGCCCGAACGACACCGCGTAGGGCAGCCAGGACAGCACCGTGCGCTTGAGCACCAGGTTGTAGGCCCACGCGCTCGCGACCGCCACGAGGTGCACGGTGCCGGGCAGCCATCCCGTCGCGAGCGACAACGGCACGCACGCGGCGACCGCCGCGAGGGCCGCCGTGCGCAGAGCCCGCGCATCGAGCAGCCCGGCGACCACGGGCTTCCCCGGGCGGGCGACCGCAAGGTCACGCGACGCGTCGAGCCAGTCGTTCGACCAGCCGACCGAGAGCTGGCCGGTGAGGACTGCGGCGGCGATGAGCAGCGTCGTTGCGGGAACGGCGCCGATCCCCGCGGCGAGAGCAGCCGCCAGCCCGGTGACGACGACGACGGGACCCGGATGGCACGCCAGGACGAGACCGCGCAGGACCCGCGACGACCACGACATCGCCTGCTCCCCTCGTCGGCCCGGGCGCCTGAGGTTAGCAATTCCTGTGCTGAACGCCTGCGGCATGACACGATGCCGAAATGTCGCACCTGGTCACCGTCGCACCGGTCGTTGCCGAGCACCGCTACAGCCAGTCGGAGATCACCGCGACGATCGGTCCGCTCCTCACGTCGAGCCCCGACCGCCGCGCCGTCCTCGACCGCTTCCATGCGGCGAGCGGCGTCGACACCCGCCACCTGGCGCTGCCGCTGGAGAAGTACGCAGGTCTGACGTCGTTCGACCAGGCCAACGACCTGTTCGTGGCCATCGGCTCCGAGCTCGCGGAGAGGGCGGTCAGCGCGGCGCTCGCGGACGCCGGCCTGACTCCCACCGACGTCGACTTCCTGCTCTTCACCTCGGTGACGGGCGTGTCCGCGCCGTCGATCGACGCCCTGCTCGTGGGACGGCTGGGCCTACGGCCCGACGTGAAGCGGCTGCCGTCCTTCGGTCTGGGCTGCGTCGCGGGCGCGGCGGGGATCGCCCGGGTCCACGACTACCTCGTCGGCCATCCGCACGACGTGGCGGTGCTGCTGTCGGTCGAGCTGTGCTCGCTGACGGCCCAGCACGGTGACGACTCGACGGCGAACCTCGTCTCGAGCGGGATCTTCGGGGACGGAGCCGCCGCCGTGGTCATGGTCGGCGACGAGCGCGCGGCGTCGATGGCCACGCCCGGGCTCGAGGTCGTCGGGGCGCGCAGCGTCCTCTACCCGGACTCGACCGGGGCGCTCGGGTGGGACATCGGCGGCAGCGGCTTCCGGATCGTCCTCGGTGCGGGCCTCGCCGACGTCGTGGAGCAGCACATCGGCGCGGACGTCCAGGCGCTCCTCGCGGCGCACGGGGCTGCGCCGGCCGAGGTCACGACGTGGATCGCCCACGCCGGTGGGCCGCGGATCCTCGAGGCCGCCGAGCATGCCCTATCCCTGCCGCCGGCCGCGTTCGCCCGCAGCCGGGCATCGCTCGCGCGTGTCGGCAACCTGTCCTCCGCGTCCGTGCTGCACATCCTGTCCGACGTGCTGGCGGACGGAGACCCCGCGCCGGGCGGTCTTGCGGTGCTGTTCGCGTTCGGACCGGGAGTCAGCGCCGAGGTCGTGCTGCTCCGTCGGCCGGTCACCGGGGGCCGACCATGACGGTCGCCGTCTACCTCGTCCTGCTGGGCGCGGTCGCCGTCGAGCGCCTCGCGGAGCTCGTGGTGTCGGCCCGCAACGCGCGCTGGTCGTTCGCGCGCGGCGGCGTCGAGCACGGTCGGGGCCATTTCCCGGCGATGGTCACCCTGCACACGGCCCTGTTGGTCGGGTGCGCCGCGGAGACCGTGCTGGGCGGCCGCCCGTTCCTGCCTGCCCTCGGCTGGCCGGCCCTCGCGGCCGCGCTGGCCAGCCAGGTGCTGCGGTGGTGGTGCATCGCCGTGCTCGGGACCCGCTGGAACACGCGCGTGATCATCGTTCCGGGTCTGCCGCTCGTCGGCTCGGGCCCGTACCGGTGGCTCCGTCACCCCAACTACGTCGCCGTCGTCGTCGAGGGTCTCGCCCTCCCCCTGGTCCACGGCGCGTGGGTGACCGCGCTGCTCTTCACCGCGCTGAATGCGGTGCTCCTCGGGCGCTTCCGCATCCCCGCTGAGGAGCGCGCGCTGGGACTGTCGCCGCTCGGTGCCGCACCCTCGGCGGCGACCCGCAGCGAGCGCGCATGAGCGCCCACCTCGACGCGGACGTGCTCGTCATCGGCGGCGGGCCGGTCGGGCTCGCCGCGGCGATCGAGGCGCGGCTCGTCGGCCTGAGCGTCATCGTCGTGGAGCCGCGGACGGCACCGATCGACAAGGCCTGCGGCGAAGGGCTCATGCCAGGGGCGCTCGCGGCGCTCCAACGCCTGGGCGTCGACCCTCCGGGGCACCGCATCGTCGGGATCAGCTACCGCAACCGGCACCGGCACGCCGAGCACGAGTTCGACTCGGGGTTCGGCCGGGGTGTGCGGCGCACCGCGCTCCACACCGCGATGCTTGACCGCAGCCTCGAGCTCGGGGTCGAGCATGTGACGGGTCGTCTCGGCGCCGTGACGGACGGTCCGGGCATGGTCGAGGCCGCCGGGGTTCGCGCGCGCTGGCTCCTGGCGTGCGACGGGCTGCACTCGACCGTCCGCCGCCGCACCGGGCTGCAGGTGCCCGCAGAGCGCCCCGGACGCCTGCAGGTGCCGTCCCGCTACGGGTTGCGCCGCCACTTCGCCGTCCGGCCGTGGAGCGACTTCGTCGAGGTCTACTGGGGTCGGCGTGCCGAGGCGTACGTCACACCGGTGGCCGAGGACCTGGTCGGGATCGCGCTGCTCGGGCCGAGGTCGGTGGACTACGACGCCGCGCTGACGGAGTTCCCCGAGCTCGTCGAGCACCTCGCCGGCGCCCGGGCCGCAGGGCCGGTGCGCGGTGCCGGCCCGTTGCGGCAACGCAGCGTGCGGCGCACGATCGGCAACGTGCGCCTGGTCGGCGACGCGTCCGGCTATGTCGACGCCCTGACAGGTGAGGGCCTCCGGGTCGGGTTCGCCCAGGCGGCCGCAGCGATCGAGTACCTCGACGACCCGGCCGGCTACGAGCGCGCCTGGGCGCACGTCACCCGGGACTACTGGCTCCTGACGACCGGTCTGCTGGCCTGGGCCTCGTCGCCGGCCCGCAGCGCGATCGTGCCGGTGGCCCACCGCGCACCCGCCGTGTTCGGCCGGGTCGTGAACGCGATCGCGGGCTGACGTCGCGCAGGTCCGCGACGCCGGGTCGCGTCCTCACGGATCGAACCGAACAGCGGGATGCCGCGGGTCGTCGACGCGGACCACGACGTCGGCGACGACCTCAGGTGCCGCCTCCTCTGCGTACCGCGTGAACGCGGGGAGCGTCCACCGCGCGTCGGGCGGCGTCTTGCGAGCGAGCGTCTCGGGGCGCACCGACAGGTGGACCACCAGGTCGAGCGCGAGTCCTCGTCCGAGCAGCAGGCTTCCGTCGAGCACGAGGATCGCGCCCGGCGCCGCCTGCTCGTGCGGTGCGCGGGTCGCGCGCTCGAGCGCCGCATCCCAGAAGGACGGCACGTACCGCCCGGTGCCGTCCGGGCCGAGGGGATCAAGCAGCTCGCGCGACATCGCGCCGAGGTCGAGTCGATCGGAGTAGAACGCGTCGACATCTCGACGACCGTGCTCCCAGCGCAGCGACGCGGGTCGGAGGAAGTCGTCTGCGTGCGCCCGGACGACGGGTCGGCCGTGCGCACGCAGCGGAGCCACGAGCGCATCGGCGAGGTCCCGCGGTCGGGTCACGGGCGGACCGTCGACCGCGAGCCGCCACCGCCGATCGGCGGCGCGCTGCAGCACGAGTGCGACGACGTGCTCGACGAGAGCGTCCGTGGACATCGGCTGGAAGCGCACCCCGCCAGTCTGGTCGATCAGGTCATGAGAGATACCCCATGGGGTACGCGGGACCTTGGTCACATGATCCGTCGCCACCGCTCCGTACCGTGATGAGAGGCAAGGGGACACACCCCGCACGAAGGAGTGAGCCGTGAAGAAGCAACTGCTGGTGCTCGGCGCCGGCACGGCCGGGACGATGATCGTCAACAAGCTGCGACGCCGACTCGACGTCGGCACGTGGGACATCACGGTCGTCGACCGCGACGACGTCCATCCGTACCAACCCGGCTACCTCTTCCTCCCGTTCGGGACCTACTCCCCCAAGCAGGTCACGCGTTCACGGCACAAGTTCCTGTCGGACCACGTGGACTTCGTGATCGGCGAGGTCGACGTGATCGACCCCGGGAGCAGCACCGTCACGCTCACCGGCGGACGGGAGATCCGCTACGACTACCTGGTCATCGCGTCCGGAACGTCGCCGCGACCTGACCAGACACCCGGGATGCTCGGCTCCGAGTGGCGCCGCAGCATCTTCGACTTCTTCACGCTCGACGGCTCGCTCGCGCTGGCCGAGGCGCTGCGGCACTTCGACCACGGCCGGCTCGTCGTCCACATCGCCGACATGCCCATCAAGTGCCCGGTCGCGCCGCTCGAGTTCACGTTCCTTGCCGACGCCTGGCTGCGCAAGCAGGGCCTGCGCGACCGCGTCGAGCTCGTCTACGTCACGCCGTTGCCGGGCGCGTTCACCAAGCCGATCGCATCCGAGCGCCTCGGCTCGATGCTCGACGACCGCAAGATCGTCGTCGAGGCCGACTTCCTCGTCGAGCACATCGACCCCGAGGCCAAGACCCTCGTGTCCTACGACGAGCGCGAGATCCCGTTCGACCTGCTCGTCACGATCCCGATCAACATGGGTGCCGACTTCGTAGCGAGGTCGGGGCTCGGCGACGAGCTCAACTACGTCGCGGTCGACAAGCACACCCTGCTGTCGAAGGTCTGGCCGAACATCTTCGCGGTCGGCGACGCGAGCGACATCCCGGCCTCGAAGGCCGGGTCGGTCGCCCATTTCGCGGTCGACATCTTCGTCGACAACTTCCTCGAGCACATCGCCGGGAAGCCGATGACCAGAGCGTTCGACGGTCACGCCAACTGCTTCATCGAGTCCGGGGACGGCAAGGGCCTGCTCATCGACTTCAACTACGACACCGAGCCGCTGCCCGGCTCGTACCCCGTGCCGTACATCGGCCCGATGAAGCTGCTCAAGGAGACCCGCGCCAACCACCTCGGCAAGCTGGCGTTCCGCTGGATCTACTGGAACATCCTGCTGCCGGGCCGCCGGATGCCCGTGCCCACCCTCATGTCGATGGCCGGCAAGACCGTGCCGACCACGACGTCGTCCACCGACTAGAAGGAGATCACCATGCCCGTCACCACGCTCGCCGGTCACCAGATCCACGTCGACGCCGAGGGCTTCCTCACCGACCCCGCCGAGTGGGACGAGGAGCTCGCTCGCGTGCTCGCCGAGCAGATCGGCCTGACCCTCACCGACGACCACTGGGCGGCGATCCGGTTCCTGCGCGCCGACTTCGCCACTCAGGGCGAGACCGCGACCCTGCGGCGCATCGCGACCGTCGGCGGCATCCCGGTCAAGCAGCTCTTCGCGCTGTTCCCGCAGAAGCCCGCGAAGAAGATCGCGTACGTCGCCGGCTTGCCCAAGCCGCACGGCTGCGTCTGACCGTCCCGACGAGACCTGAGGAACCCACCATGAGCACGACCCCCGACACGACCCCCGCCGTCATCCCCAACTTCGACGTGGACGCCGGAGCCGGTCGCAAGATCGCCTTCATTTGCTCCAAGGGAAACCTGGACATGGCCTACCCCGGGCTGATCCTTGCCAACGCCGCGCTCGGCGAAGGCGTCGAGGTCCACATGTTCTTCACGTTCTGGGGCTTCGACATGATCAACAAGAAGACCATGGGCGACCTGAAGTTCACCATGCTGGGCAACACCGCGACCCACATGCCCCAGGGCCTGGGCGGCCTTCCCGGCATGACCGGCATGGCGACGTCGAAGTTCAAGAAGTCGATCGCCGACCTCGACGTCCCCGAGGTGCCCGAGTTCCTCGAGCAGATCGTCGCCTCCGGCGGCCACCTGTGGGCCTGCCGGATGTCCGCGGACATGAACAACCTGACCGAGGCGGACCTCTACGACGAGGTCGAGGGGATCATCAGCGCGAGCGACTTCATCGAGATGACCGAGGGTGCTCAGCTGCTCTTCATCTGAACCACGGCCGGTGCGGGGAGCTGCCTGGCTCCCCGCACCGGCCGGCACCATCGAGTCGGCCGCATTCGGCGCCTCCAGCCACAATCGCCGACAGCAGCCGAGATCTCTTCCAGAAAGCCGGCGCTGGGCGAACCGGGGAATGGTAAGACTCCTGGTGTGCCGAATGTCCTCGCTGGCCCCGCGGACTCGCGGTCCGCCGATGCCGCGGCCACGCGCGCACACGAGGGGCTCACGAGGCTCCGATGGTGGCGTGAGCTGGTGTTCCTCGGCCTCGTCTACCTGCTGTACTCGGTGATCCGCAACGCCGCACCGGCCCAGGTCGGGCGCGCCCAGAACAATGCGACGGCGATCCTCGACCTCGAAGGCGTACTCGGCCTCGACGTCGAGCAGGGACTGAACCTTCGGTTCGGCCGCGTCGAATGGCTCGCCGTCCCGGCCAACTACTACTACGCGACGATGCATTTCGCCGTGACGCTGACCCTCCTCGTGTGGCTCTACAGGCGGCGACCGCAGGCCTATCGCGCGGCCCGAGGCGTCCTGCTCGTGATGACCCTGATCGCGCTCGTCGGCTACTGGCTCTACCCGCTCGCGCCGCCGCGGCTCATGGCGGGCGGCGGGTTCGTCGACACCGTGCGCGCCTGGGGAACCTGGGGGGTCGCCGCCTCCGAGCCGGTGACGAGCGCGTCGAACCAGTACGCGGCGATGCCGTCGATGCATGTCGGGTGGTCTCTGTGGTGCGGTGTGATCATCGCCAGGCACGTGCGCCGGCCGGCCGTCCAGGCGCTCGGCATGCTGTACCCCGCCGTCACCCTCCTCGTCGTCGTCGTCACCGGCAACCATTTCGTCCTCGACGCCGCGGGGGCGTTCGTGGCGTTCATCGTCGCGGTCGTGGCAGTGCGCGTCGGCGGCGGGAACGGACCCCTGCCCCAGGCCATCGGTCGCGCGGTCCCGCCACGGTGACAGCACCCGCCTCGCGCAGGCGTCGATCAACCGCACGCTCGCCAAGGCCCTGATCCGCCTGGCCCCGCCATGCCTGGAGCTCGTCGAGATCCAGATCCGGGACCTGCCGCTCTACAGCATGACGACGACGCTGCGTACCCGCCGGAAGGGCTCGCGCTCAAGGAGGCGATCGCCGCGGTCGATGCCGTGCGGCGTCGCGCCACCCCGAGTCTGACCCGCGGCACGGTACGGCGATCAGAGTCGGGTGACCTAACTGTTACCGAGACGTAACCTGGGGGGATACCTTGGGTTAACACAGCGGTGGGAAACTCTCGGTGCGGTATCCGAGACGCGCCTGCGTTGTCAGCAGCGCGCCGGGACAGCCCCGACGAACCCCAGATCCACCTCCGAGAGGACCACCGTGAAGACGAGCATCAACCGCCGTGTCGCAGCGGTCGCGGCAGCAGCCGTGACCCTCCTTGCGTTGACCGCGTGCGGCGCGGGTCGCACCGACGGCGGCGCGACGAGCACCGCGGGTGCGGCGGCTGGGGCAGGGATCCTCGTCGGGACGACGGACAAGGTGACGGCGATCGACCCGGCCGGCTCGTACGACAACGGTTCGTTCAACATCGAGGTCCAGGTCTACCCGTTCCTCATGAGCTTCAAGCCGGGCGGTGCCGAGCTGGCGCCTGACGCGGCCAAGAGCTGCGAGTTCACGTCCGACACGGTCTACACCTGCATCCTGCGGGACGGTCTGAAGTTCGCGAACGGGAACCCGATCAACGCCTCGACGGTGAAGTACAGCTTCGACCGCCAGATCAAGATCGCCGACGCCAACGGGCCGTCGTCGCTGCTCGGCAACGTCGAGTCGATCGCCGCCCCCGACGACAAGACCGTGGCCTTCACGCTCAAGTCGGCCAACGACCAGACGTTCGCCCAGGTCCTGGCCTCACCCGCCGGCCCGATCGTCGACGAGAAGACCTTCCCTGCCGACGCGCTGCTCGACGACTCCGCCATCGCCACGGCGAAGGCCTTCGCGGGCCCGTACACGATCTCCTCGTACAAGAAGAACGAGCTCGTCGTGCTCGCCAAGAACGCCGACTACTCGGGCATCCAGGGCGCCCCGAAGAACGACAGCGTCACGTTGAAGTACTACGCCGACGCCAACAACCTCAAGCTCGACATCGCCAGCGGCGCGATCGACGTCGCGACCCGCAGCCTCACGGCGACCGACATCGACAGCCTGAAGACCACCAAGGGCGTCAGCGTCGTGACCGGTCCCGGCGGTGAGATCCGTTACGTCGTGTTCAACATGAACACGATGCCGGGCGACACCCCCGAGCAGAAGCTCGCGATCCGCAAGGCCTTCGCTTACTCGCTCGACCGCCAGGAGATTGCGACGCAGGTCTACAAGGACACATACACCCCGCTGTACTCCTACGTGCCTGAGGGCCTGCCGGGTGCCGCGACGCCGTTCAAGGACCTCTACGGCACCAAGCCCGACGTCGCCGCGGCCACCAAGGCGCTCGCCGACGCCGGCGTGACGACCCCGGTCACCCTCCAGCTGCAGTACAACCCCGACCACTACGGGCCGAGCTCCGACCAGGAGTACAACGCCGTCAAGCGCCAGCTCGAGGCGACCAAGCTCTTCTCGGTGCAGCTCCAGTCGACCGAGTGGGTCACGTACGCCAAGGAGCGCACCGCCGACGCCTACCCGGCCTACCAGCTCGGCTGGTTCCCGGACTTCTCGGACGCCGACAACTACCTGACGCCGTTCTTCGACAAGGGCAACTTCCTCGGCAACCACTTCGAGAACGACGAGATCTCGACCCTGCTCGCGTCGGAGCGGACGGACAAGGACACGACCAGCCGTCTCGCGACCATCACGAAGATCCAGCAGGTCATGGCCGAGAAGTACCTGTCCACGATCCCGCTGCTCCAGGGCTCGCAGGTCGCCGTCGCTCGCGATGGCGTCAGCGGGGTCAAGGACACGCTCAACGCGTCGTTCCAGTTCCGCTACGCCGTGCTGACGAAGGGCTGACCGACGTCTTCGCTCGCCGCAACCATTCCTCGGCGGCTCATCCCGCGTAGCCCTCTCGTTCGTTACCTGCTGGTCCGACTCGCACTGATCGTCCCTACCGTGCTGATCCTGGTCACGGTCGTGTTCTTCTTCATGCGCGTCATCGGCGACCCGATCACCGCCTCCCAGGGGGGGCGGTTGTCGGCCACCCAGCTGGCGGAACGTCGGGCTGCGGCAGGCTTCGACCGACCGATCCTCACCCAGTACGGCGAGTACCTCGCGGGTCTTCTGCACGGTGACTTCGGCACCGCGCTGACCGACCACCGTGCGATCCGCGAGGTGCTCATCACCAACGGGGCCGCGACGCTCGAGCTGAGCGTGTGGGCGCTCCTCATCGCGTTCCTCGTCGGGGTCCCGCTGGGGCGGCTCGCCGCGCGCTACCGCGACCGGCTCCCGGACGTGAGCATCCGGATGTTCGCGGTGCTCGTGTACGCCGCACCGGTGTTCTTCGTCGGGCTGCTCCTCAAGCTGCTCTTCTCCGCGACGCTCGGCTGGCTACCCGCCTCCGGCCGAGCGTCCGCGGGGGTCGAGGTCGCGCTCACCAACGTGAACCCGAAGACCAACATCATGGTGGTCGACGCCATCCTGTACGGCGACACCGGCTACGTCCTCGACGTGCTGCGCCATGCGATCCTGCCCGCGCTGGCCCTCGGGCTGCTCACCGCCGGGGTGTTCATCCGCCTGATCCGGATCAACCTGATCGAGACGATGCGCACCGACTACGTCACGGCGGCGCGCGCCCGCGGCGTCCCGGAGCGGCTCGTCGTGCGCAAGCACGCGTTCCGCAACGCGCTCGTCCCGGTCGTGACGGTCATGGGCATGCAGATCGCCATGCTGCTCGGAGGGGCGATCCTCACCGAGACCACGTTCGAGTGGCAGGGGCTCGGCTACGTGCTGTCGCGCTACCTGCTCGCCCGCGACTTCGTCGCCGTGCAGGGACTGGTGACGGCCATCGCGGTCGTCGTGGCCCTGGCGAGCTTCCTCATCGACGTCATCAACGCTCTCGTCGACCCGAGAGTGAGGTACTGATGAGCGCCATCGTCACCATCGAGACCGAAGGGCTCGCGGGACCGCCGCCGCGCAAGGGCCTCCCCGGGGTCGCGCTGCTCCGGTCCACGCACGGCCTGCAGCGCGGGATGCTCCTCGGCGGCATCGCCGTGATCACCCTGTTCATCGCCGCAGCAGTGCTCGCTCCGCTCCTGGCGCCCTACGGCTTCAACGCCGACCGGGCCGGCGGTGTGATCTTCGGGACGCAGCAGCCGCCGAGCGCCGCACACCTGTTCGGCACGACCGTCGGCGGCCAGGACGTGCTCTCCCGCGTGCTGTTCGGGGCCCGCACGGCGCTGACCGTCATCGTGCTCGCCGTCGCGATCTCGCTGCTGGTCGGTGTCCCGCTCGGGCTGGTCTCCGGCTACTTCGGCGGCGTGCTCGACCGGGTCCTCGTGCTCGTCACCGACGCGCTCTACGCGTTCCCGTCCCTCCTGCTCGCCATCGTGGTCTCGATCATGATCTCGGGCGGTCGATCGACGCCGTTCGGCGGGATCCTCGCCGCCGCGATCTCGATCACCGTGGTGTACGTCCCGCAGTACTTCCGGGTGGTCCGCAACCTGACCGTCTCCGTGAAGAACGAGCCCTTCGTGGAGTCCGCCCGGATCACCGGGGCTCGCTCGAGCAGGATCATGTTCCGTCACGTGCTGCCCAACGTGTCCCAGACCCTGCCGGTCCTGGCGACGCTCAACGCGTCCGAGGCGATCCTGACGCTCGCCGGTCTCGGCTTCCTCGGCTTCGGCATCGAGCCGTCTGCCGCTGCCGAGTGGGGTTACGACCTCAACAAGGCGCTGGCCGACGCGACCAACGGCATCTGGTGGACGGGCGTCTACCCGGGTCTTGCGATCGTGCTCGTCGTCGCCGGGGTCACCCTCGTCGGCGAGAGCCTCAACGATGTCCTGAACCCGATGCTGCGCACGCGCGGCGGTGGGACGTCGACCGCGGACGAGGACGAGATAGCGAGAGCCGGGGACCTCGACCCGGTCGCGGGCGAGTCCGCCTCCCCCGCCGCCGCCATACCCACGACAGAGGACGACCGATGAGCGTCCCGACGCCTCCGATGCTGAGGCTCGACCGGTTGAGCGTCACGTTCCAGACCGATGCCGACCCCGTCCGCGCGGTCCGCGAGGTGAGCTTCGAGGTCGCACCCGGCGAGATCGTCGCGGTCGTCGGCGAGTCGGGGTCCGGCAAGTCCGTGAGCTCGCGCGCGCTCCTGGGCCTGCTGCCCGGCACCGCGACGGTCCAGGGATCGGCCCAGCTCGACGGGACCGAGCTCACCGGGCTGCGGGGCGAGCCGATGCGGCGGATCCGCGGCGACCGGATCGCCATGATCTTCCAGGAGCCGGCGACGTCGCTCGACCCGGTCCGGACGGTCGGCTGGCAGGTCGTCGAGGCGCTGCGCTCGCACCGACCCCTGTCGCGCCGGGCAGCCCGGGCTCGCGCCGTCGAGCTCCTCGACCTCGTCGGGATCCCCGACCCGGCCCGCCGCGCCCACTCGTACCCGCACCAGCTGTCCGGCGGGCAGAAGCAGCGCGTCATGATCGCCATCGCGATCGCGTGCGAGCCTGAGGTGATCATCGCCGACGAGCCGACCACGGCCCTCGACGTCACGGTGCAGGCGGCGATCCTCGAGCTGCTCCGGGACCTACGGGACCGGCTCGGCACGGCGATCGTCCTGATCACGCACAACATGGGCGTCGTCGCCGACCTGGCCGACCGGGTTGTCGTGATGTATCGGGGACAGGTCGTCGAGCAGGGGACGGCCGCACAGATCTTCGCGGCACCGGCCCACCCGTACACGCAGCGGCTGCTTGCTGCGGTCCCGCACCTGGGACAAGGACGGTCGCACGTCGACGCCCAGGCGCCGGCCCCCCGCGCGGGCACCTCGACGCCCGCGCTGGCGGTCAAGGACCTCGTGGTCGAGTTCCCGGGACGGCTCGGGAGCCCGCGGGTGCGCGCGGTCGACGGCGTTTCCCTGACGATCGAGCCGGGGCGGGTGCTCGGCCTGGTCGGCGAGTCCGGTTCGGGCAAGACGACGGTCGGCCGCGCGGTCGTCGGTCTCGTGCCCGCTGCCGTCGGCAGCATCGAGGTCTTCGGGACCGACCTGCGGACGGCCTCGCCCGCCACGCTGCGCGCGCTGCGCCGGCGGTTCGGCTTCGTGTTCCAGGACCCGGCGGCGTCGCTCAACCCCCGCGCGAGCGTCGGTGCGTGCATCTCCGAACCGTTGTCGGTCCACGCCGTCGGGAACGACGCCTCCCGGCACCGTCGCGTGGCCGAGCTGCTCGAGGCCGTCGAGCTGCCCGCGGCGTATGCGACGCGCTACCCCCACGAGCTGTCCGGCGGTCAGCGCCAGCGGGTCAGCCTCGCCCGGGCTCTCGTGCTCGCGCCGGACCTGCTCATCGCCGACGAGCCGACGAGTGCGCTCGACGTGTCGGTCCAGGCCACCGTGCTCGCGCTCTTCCAGCGACTGCAGGCCGAGATGGGTTTCGCGTGCCTGTTCATCAGCCACGACCTGGCCGTGATCGACCTGGTCGCCGACGACGTCGCGGTGATGAGCGGGGGCAAGCTGGTCGAGATCGGCTCGACCGCCGAGGTGCTGCGTGCGCCTGCGCACCCCTACACCCGCGCTCTCCTCGCGGCAGTTCCGGTGCCCGATCCGGCCGAGCAGCGGGAGCGGCGCCGCGCGGCGGCCAACCTCGCCTGAGCCCTTCGGCTCGGGCGCTCGCCTGGCCCTCCCCGGGGGCCACGTACAGTTGACGTGGCAATCACGCGGGAGATCGGGGTCACCGACCGGACCGCGGCGGCATCACGGCAGGACGGCAGCACTCATGACGGCAACCCAGACCGACGACGCTCAGGCGACGGATCCCGGCGATGGTGTCGACCCCGCGGACCTCGCGGTCTTCCTCCGGGTGATCGACGAGGTCGGACAGCTCCCGTCGGACCACCCCCAGCTCGCGGTGGCGCGCCGTGCCACGTCGCAGCTGTTCAAGTCCGCGAAGAAGCAGCGCCGGACCGAACGTCGCGACGCGATCAGCACGGCCGACCGCGCCGTCGTGCACGCCACGGCGACCGGCAGTCCCGGCCGGATCGACGACGAGACGCAGGGCATCACCCTCGTCGCCAGCGTGCCGGGCGCCACCGCGGGCACCCTGCTCAAGCCGCGGCCGTGCTACATCTGCAAGGAGCTGTACACCCACGTCGACGCGTTCTACCACCAGCTCTGCCCGTCGTGCGCGGCGCTCAACCGCGCGAAGCGGGACGCCCGCACCGACCTGACCGGCAAGCGCGCGCTGCTGACCGGCGGCCGAGCCAAGATCGGCATGTACATCGCGCTGCGGCTGCTCCGAGACGGTGCGCACACGACGATCACCACGAGGTTCCCCCGCGACGCCGCCCGCCGGTTCGCCGCGATGCCCGACTCCGAGCAGTGGCTCGACCGGCTGACCATCGTCGGGATCGACCTGCGGGACCCGGCCCAGGTCGTCGCGCTCGCCGACGCGGTGGCCGCGGCTGGCCCGCTCGACATCCTGATCAACAACGCGGCGCAGACCGTGCGCCGCTCCCCGGGCTCGTACGCCCCGCTGGTCGACGCCGAGCAGCAGCCCCTGCCGGCCGGTCCGCTGCCGAAGGTCCTCACGCTCGGCCACTCGTCCGATGCCCACCCGAGGGCGCTCGCCGGTTCGGTCTCGGCGCTGACGAGCCCCACGTTCGGGCCGGGCGCCGACGTCTCCCAGCTCGCGCTCACGGCCGAGTCGGCTTCGCTCGAGCGGCTGCTCGCGGGCACGTCGATCGACGCCGGCGGCCTCGTCCCTGACACGGCCGAGTCCAACAGCTGGGTCGCGACTGTCGAGCAGGTCGACGCGATGGAGCTGCTCGAGGTGCAGCTGTGCAACCAGACGGCGCCGTTCATCCTGGTCAGCCGGCTGCGCCGGGCCATGGCCGCGTCGAGCGGGCGGCGGGCGTACATCGTCAACGTCTCGGCGATGGAGGGGGTCTTCGGCCGCGGCTACAAGGGTCCCGGGCACCCGCACACGAACATGGCGAAGGCTGCGCTCAACATGCTCACCCGGACGAGCGCGACCGAGCTCGCCGAGCACGGCATCCTCATGACCAGCGTCGACACCGGCTGGATCACCGACGAGCGGCCGCACCCGACGAAGGTCCGGCTCGCCGAGGAGGGGTTCCACGCGCCCCTCGACCTCGTCGACGGCGCCGCGCGGGTGTACGACCCGATCGTGCGCGGCGAGGCCGGCGAGGACCTGTTCGGCTGCTTCCTGAAGGACTACGCCCGCTCGGCCTGGTGAACCCGTGACGCGACCGCTGGGGTCGGGGCACGACTCGATCCCGAGCCGACCCTCGCAGCTGGTGGCGATCACCTGGGCTCGAACGGTGGCGGCCGAGCTTCTCGCCCTGCCGGCTGACGATCACGCACGGCTCGGCCGTCTGCGCCGCAGCGGGGACCGTGACCGCTCCGCGTCGGCGAGCGTGCTGCTCCGGGCGGCCGTCAGCACCTGGACCGGCGCGGCCGCCGACGACGTCGTCGTCCGCCGCGCGTGCGCCCTGTGCGGAGCGACGGATCACGGCAAGCCGTTCGTCGCGTCGACGCCCGCAACCCCGGCGCCGCCCCACGTCAGCGTGGCCCATGCGGACGACGTCGTCGTGGTCGCGGTCACGGCGGCCGGACCGGTCGGCGTGGATGTCGAGCCTGCGGGAGCCGCCCGGTTCGACGGGTTCGAGGCTGTGACGCTGTCGGATGCCGAGATGGCCGCCCACGCGGGGCACGATCCGGGCGCACGCGCGCGGACGTGGGTGCGCAAGGAGGCGGTGCTGAAGGCCACGGGCCTCGGCCTCGCCGTCGATCCTCGCTGCGTCGTGGTCAGCGCGCCGCACGAGCCGCCACGCGTCCTCGACCCCTCATCGGGTGACGACGCAGGCAGCTGGCAGCTCGCGGACGTCGAGCTCGCAGCGGGCCTCGCGTGCGCGGTCGCCGTCCGGACGGGCTCGGGCGGGCCCCTCGAGGTTCACGTTGTCGAGCTCGACGTGCGCTCGCTGACCAGCGGTGGCAGCTCGGTTCGGAACAGCCACCCGTCGAACAGGTGATGCAGCGGCTCGGCCGTGAAGCGTGCCGCGCAGTCGACGAAGTCCTGCGTGCTCACGGTGCCGTGGGCGTGCGTCCGGGTCCAGGACCGTAGCGTGTCGAAGAAGGCGACGTCGCCGACCACGGTCCGGATCGAGTGCAGCGTCAGCGCACCGCGCCGGTAGATGCGGTCGTCGAACATGCGGTCCGGACCGGGGTCGCCCACAAGGATGTCCTGCGGTTGCCCACGGAGGTCCCACCACGCCTTGCGCGCCATCGCCGAGGCAGTGGGCCCCCCGGTGCGCTCGGACCAGAGCCACTCGGCGTAGCACGCGAAACCCTCGTGCAGCCAGATGTCCTGCCAGCGCCCGACCGTCACGCTGTTGCCGAACCACTGGTGCGCGAGCTCATGGGCGACGAGCCGTTCCTGCCCACGGCGGCCGTCGAGGTGGTTCGCGCCGAAGACGGACATCCCCTGGGCTTCGAGCGGGATCTCGAGGTCGTCCGCAGTGACGACGACCGTGTACTCGGCGAACGGGTACGGACCGAACATCTCGACGAAGAGCGCCAGCATCTCCTTCTGGCGGCCGAAGTCGTGGCGGAACCTCTGCGCCAGCTGAGCCGGCACGAACGCCCGTTGGCGGACCGGGCCACCGCTCATCCGCACCGGCTCGTAGCGACCGATCTGCACCGTCGCCAGGTACGTCGCGGTGGGTTCGGGCTGGTCGAACACCCACCGGACCCGGCTCGCCAGCGCGGTTCGCGAGGTCTGCGTGCCGTTCGCGACGACCGTGTAGCCGACGTCCGTGGTGACGGTCGTCCGGAAGCTCGCCTTGTCGCCTGGGTGGTCGTCGCACGGGAACCACGACGGTGCACCATCGGGCTGACCGGCGACGATCACACCGTCCGCAAGCTCCTCCCAGCCCACCTCACCCCAGAGCCCGACGATCGGCAGCGGCTGTCCGGAGTAGTCCACATCGACGACCAGGCCGGTGCCGGCGCCGACGGCCGCCTCGAGCACGATCTGCAGCTTCCCGGTGCGGTGGACGTACCGGCTCGGCCGACGGCCGTTGACCATGACCTTGTTCACGCGCAGCCCGGCCAGGTCGAGGCTGAACCGGGTGAGCGGCTCCGTCGCCGTGACGTGCAGCCGCGCCGTGGCGACGAGGCGGTTGCTCGCGACGCGGTAGTCCAGGTCGAGCTCGTAGCGGCTCACCGCGAAGCCCGGGTTGCCGTGCCCCGGCACGTAGGGGTCGACCGTCATCGCGAACGCCGAACGGGCGCAGGCCATGGCGCGACCGGGTTGCCCGTCCACCGGCTGCCCGCGGGAAGCTCGTCGCCGCGCAGGACCAGGGCGGCCGGCCCCACGGTCGCTCCGGCGCCGATCGACGCGGCCGGCAGGATGACACCGTGCGGTCCGAGCGTGGCGCCCGCTGCCAGCGTCACGGTGTCCATGCTCATGATCCGATCATGGAAGAGGTGCGTCTGCAGCACGCACCCGCGGTTGACGGTCGCGCCGTCCCCCAGTGCGACGAGGTCCGCCTCGGGAAGCCAGATCGTCTCGCACCACACGCCGCGGCCGATCCGGGCCCCGAGGCTCCGCAGCCACAGAGTGAGAGCCGGGGTGCCGAGAGCCGTGCGCGCGAACCATGGCACCGCCACGGTCTCCACGAAGGTGTCAGCGAGCTCGTTGCGCCACACGAACGAGCTCCACAACGGGTGCTCCCCCACCCGGACGCGCCCGACGAGGACCCATTTGGCGAGTGTCGCCAGGGTGCACCCCAGCGCTGCCGCTGCGATCGCGAGCGGGCCGGCGAGCAGGCCTGCTGCGAGCCCGCCCCACGCATCGAGCACGGCCTGCAACGATCCGAGCAGCGCCACGCCGATGCCCACCGTGGTCACCACCGGGATCACGCGTAGCGCCTCGACCACCGCACGCGCGACCCGCAGCCGCACCGACGGCGCGAACGTCAGCCGTTCGTCCGACGTCGTCGGCGCGCGGCGCAGCCGAACGGGCGGCGACCCGAGCCACGACGTTCCGGACTTGGCATGTTCCGGTGTCGCCGAGAGGACCGCGACGAGGCCGCGCTTCGGAACCGCCCGACCCGCCGCGGTCATCCCCGAGTTGCCGAGGAACGCCCGCTTGCCGACCTTCGCCCGGTCGATCCGCAGCCAGCCGCGGCCGAGCTCGTAGGACCCGATGAGCGTGTCGTCGGCGAGGAACGCACCGTCGCCGATCGTGGTCATCCGCGGGAGCAGCAGTACCGTCGACGCCTCGACGCCGCGCCCGACGGTGGCACCGAGCGAGCGCAGCCAGGTGGGGGTCGCGAGGCTCGAGTAGAGCGGGAACAACCAGGTGCGGGCGTCGTCCATGAGGCGTTCGGTCGCCCAGACCTGCCATCCCACCCGGCTGCGGACAGGGTGATGGCCCTCGCTCAGCCGGATTCCGAGAAGGCGCACGCAGACGAGCGTGAGCACGGCCAGGACGACGAACATCACCACGGCCCCGGCCGGCACCCACGCCAACGCGCCGCGGGCCGCTCCGCCGAGTGTTGCCGAGCCGCGCACCCCCAGACCGACGACGGCCAGGCCGCACGCACCTGCGACCAGAGGAAGAGCGCCGAGCACGACCGCGGTCAGACCGTAGACGGCCACCCATCCGGGCGCGCGGGGCGCGCGGCGGTGCGGCCAGTCGTGCCGTGCGGGCCCGGCGAAGGTCGCGGGCGACCCGGTCCACCGCTCCCCCGGCGGCACCGAGACGAGCACGGCCGACCCGGCGGGGATCTCGGCGCCCTGGCCGACGCGGATCCCGGGCGCGAGAACGCTGCGCGACCCCACCGTCGCGCGCGCATCGACCCGGACCTTGCCGATGTGCAGCACGTCGCCGTCGAGCCAGTGACCCGTCAGATCGACCTCGGGCTCGATCGAGCAGCCCTTGCCGAGCGTGAGAAGTCCCGTCACGGGTGGCAACGAGTGGAGGTCGACGTGCCGACCGATCTTTGCTCCGAGCGCGCGCGCGTACGTGCTGACCCACGGGGCACCGGCGAGGTTGTCGGCGCCCGCCGCCGCGGCGAAGCTCTCGGTGAACCACAGACGCAGGTGCATGCTGCCGCCGCGGGGGTACCGACCCGGCTTCACCGTCCGGAGCAGGGTGCGGGCGACCAGGATCGTCATCCCCATGCGGCCGAGCGGCGTGACGAGGACGAGCCAGCCGGCCAGCACCCACCACCATGACACGGGCGAGACCCAGGGGACGCTCCCGGTTGCCGCGAGCACGTTGTCGACCACGGCGAGCCAGGTGAGCCAGCGCAGGCCGATCACGGCGTGCAGCGGCACCGCCGCGAGTGACTGGACGACCTGGGCCCGACGCGGCGTCGGCATGACGCTGCGCGACTCGCCCGACGTCGTCGGCTCGAGCTCCTCGAGCCGCTGGGCCAGCGCGCCGAGGTTCGGGTTCTCGTAGACGTCCGCGACAGTGACGTTCGGGTAGCGCTCACGCAGAGCAGACACGAGCTGGGCGGCCGACAGGCTCCCCCCACCGTCGGCGAAGAAGTCGGCGTCGGGGCCCTGGACAGCGACGCCCAGCGTGCGGGTCCACTGCTCGGCCAGCCAGCCCGCTGCACCGACGAGGGCAGCCGGGGCAAGGTCCTCGCTCTCGAGGCGTTCGAGCGGCCAGGGCAGCGCGTCGCGGTCGACCTTGCCGGAACCCCGTGTCGGGATCGACCCGACGGGCGCGAGCAGCGGCACGAGCGGCGCGGGGAGGCGCTCCTGCAGCAGGGTCCGGAGCGCCGCCAGGTCGAGCTCGACGTCCTGGGCCGGCGCGAGGTAGCCCACGAGCACCTGATGGCCGGCCGCAGTGGAACGGACGGCGGCCGCGGCACCGGCGATGCCCGGCAGGGCCAGCAGGGCCGCGTCGACCTCGCCCAGCTCGATACGTCGTCCGCCGAGCTTGACCTGGTCGTCGGCTCGGCCGACGAAGACCAGTCCCGCCGCGTCGTACCGGACCAGGTCACCGGTGCGGTACGCGCGCTGCCACCCGAGCGCCGGGAGCGCCGCGAACTTCTCCGCGTCCCGCAGCGGGTCGAGGTAGCGGGCCACACCAACCCCGCCGATGACGAGCTCGCCGATCTCGCCCGCCTCGACGACGCGGCCGGCGCCGTCGACGACCGTCAGGTCCCAGCCGTCGAGTGGCACGCCGATGCGCACCGGGGCCTCGCCCGTCAGCCGCGTCGCGCACGCCACGACCGTGGTCTCGGTCGGCCCGTAGGTGTTCCAGACCTCGCGGCCCGGCATCGCGAGCCGTGCGGCCAGCTCAGGGGGGCACGCCTCGCCGCCGAAGACGAGGAGCCGGACGCCCGTGAGGTCCTCCGGGCGCCACAGCCCCGCCAGGGTGGGCACGGTCGAGATCACCGTGATCCCCTGCACCGCGAGCCACGGTCCGAGGTCCATCCCGGTCCGTACGAGCGCTCGGGGCGCCGGGACGAGGCACGCGCCGTGCGCCCACGCGAGCCACATCTCCTCGCACGACGCATCGAACGCGACCGAGAGCCCGGCGAGGACCCGGTCGCCCGGTCCGAGCGGTCGCCCGGTCAGGAACAGCCGGGACTCAGCATCGACGAATGCAGCCGCCGACCGGTGACTCACCGCGACCCCCTTGGGCATCCCGGTCGAGCCCGACGTGAAGATGACCCACGCGTCGTCCTCGGGCGTGGGCCGTCTCACCAGCCGACGCCCGGCGGTCTGGACGACGGGTCGGCGATGGACGATCTCTCCCTCGCCGATGAGGATTGCCACGACGTCCGCCTCGGCGAACACCGTCCGGGCGCGTTCGTCAGGGTCGTCGGCATCGACCGGGACGTAGGCCGCGCCCGCCTCGAGCACGCCCAGGATCGCCACGTAGAGCTCGACCGTGCCGGACGGGATGCGGATGCCCACCCGATCGCCTCGTCGAATCCCGACTGCGGCCAGCTCGGCGGCCTTCGCGGTGACCGCCGCGGCCAGCTCGGCGTACGTGAGCGCGACCGAGCCGTCGTCGATCGCGAGCGCGTCACCGTTCCCGCGGGCTGTCGCGTGGAGGATGTCGCTGAGGGTCCGCTCCGCTGCTGCGGCCGCGGACCGGTGGTAGATCCGCTCGAGATCGGCGTCGGCGATGGGTTCGCTCACGTCAAGAGCCCCTCGTGGTTGGCGCGCCGCTGTCAGGTGCCCATGATGGTCCCATGTCGGTCTCCGCGCGCCCGGGCTCGTCCATGTTCGCGGCGACGCTGCTGCGGCGCCAGATCGACGAGCTCCGGGCGGCCGACGCCGATGTCCGCGCGGGCGAGCCCGACGCGATCCACGACGTCCGCATCGCTGCGCGTCGGCTGCGCTCCACGCTGACGTCCTACCGCAGGCTTCTGCCTCCCACGGAGGCTCGCGGGCTCACCGAGGAGCTGCGGTGGCTCGGGTCCGCGCTCAGCCCGGCGCGCGACGCGCAGGTGATGCGCGCCCGCCTCCTCGGGGAGCTCGCCGACACCCCGGACGATCTCGTCGTCGGGCCCGTCGGTGACCGCATCCGTTCCGCGCTCGACGCCGATGCGCGCCGCGGGCAGGAAGCCGCGGCCGAGGCGCTCAGCTCAGCCCGTTACTCGCACCTGCTCCGCGACCTCGACGCGCTCACGACAGTCGGCACACCGTCGGACACTCCCGAGCGCAGTGCCGCGCGATCCGTTCGGCGTGCCCTGCGCGCGGACGTGCGGCTCGCGCGTCGCGCGGTGCGTGCCACCCGGGCGGACATGTCGGCGCCGGACCAGGACGTCGCCCTCCACGAGGCGCGCAAGAAGGCCAAACGGCTCCACTACGCGGCGGAGTCGGCTGCAGAAGTCCTCGGTCGCCCCGCGGACGAGCTTGCCGAGGCGGCGCACGGCGTCCAGGACCTGCTCGGCGAGCATCAGGACAGCGTCGTCGCACGCCAGTACCTGATCCGGCTCGCGAACGCGCAGCGCGCCGCCGGAGAGGACACGTTCACCGTGGGTCTCCTGCACGCACGCGAGCAGGCGGCTGCTCGCACCGACACCGCGACGACGAGAGCCGCCTGGCGGCGCATCGCTCGGGCGGCGCGTCGGCTCGAGCGCTGACGGCACGAGTGCGGCGCCGTCGAACGGCACGCGCATGTCACGCGTCGCGCGGCCGCCGAGCGCCCCGGACCGCGATCGCGGTCAGCGGGTCGTCCGGCCACGCATGCCGTGGGTAGCGGCGGCTCAGCTCGCCCCGCACCTGCGGGTAGCCCGTGCGCCAGAACGACGCCAGGTCGGCGGTCACCGCGACGGGACGCCGAGCCGGCGAGAGGAGGTGCAGCAGCAGCGGGACGCGACCGTCCGCGATCCGGGGCGTCGCCCGCCAGCCGAACACCTCCTGGACCCGCACCGCGAGCACGGGCTGGTCCGGTTCGTAGTCGACGTGCACGCCCGCGCCGCTCGGGACCACGACCCGCTCGGGTGCGAGCTCGTCGAGGCGCCCCGCCTGCGGCCACGGCAGCATCCGGCGCAGGGCCGACGTGACGTCGACGCGCTGCAGGTCACGCGCACCGCGGATCCGCGCGAGGTCCGGGCCGAGCCAGCCGTCGACGTCGGACAGCAACGCGTCGTCCGACACGTCGGGCCACGGCGGGCCGAACGTCGCACGGAGGAACGCCATCCGGCGCCGCAGGCTCGTCGCCGTGGCCGACCACGGCAGCAGCGCGAGGCCGTCACGGGCAAGGCCCGCACGGACCGCGGCGGCCACGAGCGCGCGCGACGGGTCGGTGATCGCTGCGGACGACAGCTCGATCGCGCCGAGACGCCGGGTGCGCCGCGCGACGACCTGCCCGTCGACCCAGGAGACGCTGTCCTCGTCCGTGAGCAACGACGGGGCCGCCTCGATCGCGAGCGACTCGTCGAGCGGTGCTGCGGAGCGGACCGTCGCGTCGCGTCGTCCAGCCCCGCGGTCCGCATCCGCGATCGCCAGCCAGGTGAAACCGGCCAACGGCGACGCCTCCGCTGGGAGGGACGCGCCGGTCCCCGACGCCATCAGGTAGGTCGAGCCGTTCGGACGCCGGCGTGCGATGCGGTCGGGGTGGGCCAACGCCACGACGAGCCCGACGGCGAGGTCGTCGGTCAGGTGACCGCCACCCGCGGGCGCCCGGGCGCCGGGCGGCAGGGCGGCCCGTAGCCGCTGCGTCTGGGCGACCCAGGCCGCGGTGTCGGAGCTGCCTCGCCGCAGGGCCCGCAACGCCGCGACGAGGTCCCCGCCGGGAGCGCGCACGTCGTCCGCGAGCAGGGCGACGACCTCCGCGGCGCGGTCCGGTCCGACGACCTCCGACGCGTCCAGGAGCGCGCGTGCGAGCCTCGGGTCGGCCGCGATCCCCGCGATCCGCCGCCCGCGCTCGGTGACCCGACCGTCCGCGTCCACCGCGCCGAGCCCGACCAGGGTGCTGCGCGCTGCGGCGAGCGCGGCCTCGGGCGGCGGGTCCATGAGCGCGAGGCCCGCGCCGTCGGGGCTCCCCCAGCACGCGAGGTCGAGCGCGAAGGCCGTGAGGTCAGCCGTCTTGATCTCAGGCTCGGGGTGCTCGCGCAGCCGCGCATGCTCGGCCGGCGACCAGCACCGGTAGACCGCTCCGGGACCTTCGCGGCCCGCACGGCCCGCACGCTGCTCGGCGGCCGCCCGGCTCACCCCGACGGTGACGAGCCCGGCAAGACCGCGTCGATGGTCGGTGCGCGGCTCCCGTGAGAAGCCGGCATCCACGACGACCCGCACCCCGGGCACCGTCAACGACGACTCGGCCACGGCGGTCGAGACGACGACCCGGCGGCGTGGACCCGCCGTCAGCGCCAGGTCCTGGTCCCGGTGCGACAGTCGTCCGTGCAGCGGGCGGACGTCGGCATCGATCCCGGCGAGTCGGCGCGCGACGCCGTTGACCTCACCCGCGCCCGGCACGAACACCAGGACGTCCCCTGAGCACTCGGCGAGCGCCCGGCGCGTGCAGGCCGCCACGTGGTCGAGGAACCCGGGGGTGACCCCGCGCTCGTCGGTCCGCGCGACCCGTCCGGGCGGCGGGCACCACAGCAGAGCCACGGGGTGCAGGGCGCTCGTCACCGCGACCACGGGAGCCGGTTCGGCGCCCCCGAGCAGGTCCGCTGTCCGTGCCGCCTCGACCGTCGCGGACATCGCGACCAGCGTCAGGTCGGGACGCAGGTGGGTGCGCACGTCCACCAGCAGCGCGAGCGCCAGGTCGCCGTCGAGCGCGCGCTCGTGGCACTCGTCGAGCACGACGGTGTCGACGCCGGGCAGGTCGGCGTCACGCTGCAACCGACGCAGCAGGACGCCTGTCGTGACGAACTCGATCCGGGTGGCTCGGCTGCTGCGGTGCTCGCCCCGGACGGCGTACCCCACGCTTGCCCCGACCGGCTCGCCGAGCAGCTGCGCGAGCCTGCGCGCGGCCGCGCGGACCGCGATGCGCCGCGGCTGGGTCACGACGACGCGCCCCTCGACGAGCGCCGCGAGGGCAGGCGGCACCATCGTCGTCTTCCCGGTTCCCGGCGGAGCCTGCACGACCGTGAGTCCCCGGGAAGCGACGGCGGCGGTGAGCGCGGGCAGCCCGGCGACCACCGGGAGGTCCGGCGGGGCGGCCAGCAGTGTGCGGATCGCGTCGTCGGCCACACCTGAAGTGTGCCGCCTCGCGCATGCACGAGTGACCGCCCTGGCGGCGACGTGCGCCGCGGCCGCCGGAAGAGGAACCTGGAGCCTGCGCCCGACCCAGGGTGACCGCGACCGAAGACGACCACCGAATGACCGACGGAGACGACATGTCGACCCTGCCCCCCAGCGTGCGCCTCGAGACCGGACAGGGCGGGCTGCCCCTCGTGCGCGTGACCGCACCCGCATCGACCGCGGAGATCTACCTCCACGGCGCCCACGTGACCAGCTGGGTGCCGCAGGGGCAGCAGCCCGTCGTGTGGCTGAGCGCCGAGAGCCGTTTCGACGAGGGCTCGGCCATCCGTGGCGGCGTGCCGATCTGCTTCCCGTGGTTCGGCGCACGCGCCGGCCACCCCGAGGCCCCGCAGCACGGCTTCGCCCGCCTGTCCGACTGGGAGCTCGTCGACGCCGAGGAGCAGGGCGACGAGGTCGTCGTCCGGCTCCGCCTCACCGACAGCGAGGCGACGCGGGCGTCGGCCTGGCCCTACCTGTTCGAGGCGACGTTCACCGTCGTCGTCGGCGTGCGGCTGTCGATGACGCTGGAGGTCGTGAACCGCGACACCACGGAGTTCGCCTTCGAGGAGGCTCTCCACACGTACCTCGCCGTCGGCGACGTCCGTTCGACCGAGGTCACCGGGCTCGAGGGGACGGACTACGTCGACCGGCCGTCCGGCCCCGACCCCCTGCCCGGCGAGCCCGGACCGGTGCGCTTCACGGGCCCCACCGACCGCATCTACCTCGCGACCACCGCGCCGACCACCGTGCGCGACGAGGCCGGCGCGCGCGCCATCGCCATCGCCAAGGACGGGTCGGCCACGACCGTGGTCTGGAACCCGTGGCTCGACAACGCCCGGGCGATGGCCGACTTCGGCGACGACGAGTGGACCGGGATGGTCTGCGTCGAGACGTGCAACGTGCGCGACGACAGCGTGCTGCTCGAGCCCGACCAGAGCCACACGATGTCGGCGCGGCTCGAGGTCAGCGGGCTGTCGACCCCGTGAGGAGCCCGCGCACGTACGCGGCCTGACCCGCATGCTGCAGGTCGTCGGCGATCACGCTGACGAGCCGGACACCGAGTGTCACGGGCGGGTCCCACCGCACATCGACGATGCGTCCGAGGTCCGCGTCCACGACCTGTCCCACCAGGGCGACGGTCCGCTCGTGAACCGCCCGGTGGTAGCCGGTCAGAAGCTCGGCGGGGACGCGCACCGCTGCGACCTTGTCGGAGGTGTGCCGGTAGCCGGTCTCCGCCGGGCCGAACGGCAGCGCGAGCCGCTCGTGCCACCCTGCGGTCGTCCAGATCTGCTCGGTGCCGAACGCGTCCGCGACGTGGTCGTCCTGCACGCGCGTGAGGTGCCACACGAGCCACGCGACCGAGTTGCCGCGACCCTCGGGGCGCTCCGCGAGCTGCTCGGGCGACAGCCCGTCGACCGCCGCCTCCACCACCTCACGGATGCGACCGAACGCGTCTACCAGTAGCTCAGCCGATGTCATGACGACCCCTTCGTGGACGACGCGCGGACGTCAGCACGCTAGTCCGGTCCGTCGCGTGCCCGCATGTCGGCCGTCCGCGCTCACGCCCTCGACTCGCGAGCCGTCTGCACCGCTTGTAGCGTCCCGACGCAGCGAGATGTCGGCAACGATCGAAGGAGTCCCGTGACCGCGACGACCTCCGGCCCGTCCACCGACGAGGTCCACCGCTCGCCTGTCCGCCGGTTCCTCGACGTGCTCGGACCGGGCCTGGTCACCGGGGCGTCGGACGACGACCCGTCGGGCGTGGCGACCTACGCGCAGGCGGGGGCCACGTTCGGCACCGGCATGCTCTGGACCGCGCCGGTCACGCTCCCGCTCTCATCTCGCGGGACCGGCAGCTCATGGGCCGGTACCGCAACGGCAAGCTCGCGGCAACACTCGGCTGGAGGACGACAGCGATCATGCTGGTCGCCGGTGTTGTCGGCCTCTGGCTGACCATCACCGGCAGCTGACCGGACGTACGCGGCGTCCACGGGTGCCGGGCATACCCTCTCCATGGCCCCGCCGTGCTCGCGGGGCCCGGCTCGACGCGGGGAGAACACCGATGTCCGAACGCACCATCGTCATCACCGGCGCGAGCGACGGGATCGGGGCAGCCGCGGCACGCGAGCTGGCCCGCAGCGGCGGCCGGGTCGTCGTCGTCGGGCGCTCGGCTGAGAAGACCCGGGCTGTCGCGGCCGAGCTCGGCGCCGAGACGTTCCTCGCCGATTTCGCCCGGCTCGACGACGTGCGCGAGCTGGCCGACAGACTGCTCGAGGCGTACCCCCGGATCGACGTCCTCGCCAACAACGCCGGCGGCATCATGGGCGAGCGCACGGACACCGTCGACGGGCACGAGAAGACCTTTCAGGTCAACCACCTCGCACCGTTCCTGCTGACCACGCTCCTCCTCGACCGGCTGATCGAGTCGAACGCCCGCGTCATCACCACGTCGAGCGTGGCCAACTCGGCGTTCGGCCACCTCGAGATCGACGATCTCGACGCCCGAGGGAAGTACTCGCCGAACAAGGCGTACGGCGACTCGAAGCTCGCGAACATCCTGTTCACGAGGGAGCTGCACACGCGCTACGCGGCGCACGGCCTCGCCACGGCGTCGTTCCACCCCGGCGGGGTCGCGACCAACTTCGCGGCCGACTCGACCAGCCCGATGCGGATCGTCTACACCACGGTGCTGCGGCGCGTCCTGATCTCCCCGGAGAAGGGCGCCGACACGTTGGTCTGGCTCGCGTCGACGGAGCCGGGCGCGGACTGGGTCTCCGGGGAGTACTACGTCAAGCGCAAGGTCGCGAAAGCGAACACGCAGGCGTACGACGTCGACCTCGCGCGCGAGCTGTGGGACCGCAGCGCCGCGATGGTCGGCTAGCCACGCTCGTCACGTCCCGCCCTCGCCGGCGATCTCCTCGGCAGCCCGACGTGCGCTCGGCGGGTCGAGGTACCGTCCGCCGCGCGGGGTGGCCTGACCGTCGGGCGCGACGTCGTACACGAGGGGGTGCCCCGGCGGGAGGTTGAGGTCCTGGACCTCGTGCTCGTCGAGGTCGTCGATCAGCGCGCACAGGGCCCGCAGGCTGTTGCCGTGCGCGACGACGAGGACCGTGCCGCCGCGACGAAGCGCAGGGAGGGTGTCGGCCCACCACGGCGCGACCCGGGCGATGACGTCGTGCAGCGACTCCCCCGCCCCGGCCGGCGAGAGCTCGGCCCCCGGCTCCGCGTAACAGTCCGACGTCACGACCGTGCCGGGCGCGGCGGGCGGCGGGGTGCCGTGCAAGGTCCGACGCATGCTCATGAAGCCCTCGGGGCCGAGCAGCTCACGCGCGTGGTGCTTGGCCATGCCCGTCAGGCACCCGTAGTCGCGCTCAACGAGGCGCCACGACAGCTCCAGCGGCACGGCCGTCAGCCCGAGCTCGGCGCGGATCACCTCGGCGGTCCGTCGTGCGCGGAGCATCGGCGAGCTGATCAGCACGTCGGGCACCACGTCGGTGTCCCGCATCAGGGCTGCTGCTGCGCGCGCCTGGTCGACCCCCGCGACCGAGAGGTCCACGTCCATCCGGCCGGTGAAACGTCGGGCTGCGTTCAGCGTGCTCTCTCCGTGGCGCACGACGACGAGGGCCCCGGACCGGGCCGTCATGCGAGCAGCCACATGACGAGCACCCCCAGCGCGGCGGCGGCCACCGCCAGGAGCAGCGTCCCCAGCGCATTGGCGACGGCCCGGCGGTAGTCCCCCGACTGCGCCAAGCGGACCGTCTCGACCATCGCGGTCGAGAAGGTCGTGTAGCCGCCGCAGAACCCGACGGCTGCCACCAGGTAGACGGTCGTCGACAGGGAGTGGTACGCCAGAGCGCCCGCCAGGAGCCCGAGGAGTGCCGACCCCGAGACGTTGATCAGGACGGTCGCGAGCGGGAAGACCCGGCTCCAACGCCCACGGATCAGCCCGTCGACGATGAACCGGGTCGCCGCACCGAGCCCGCCGAGCAGCGCCACGAGCAGGAGGGTCATCGGTCCGTGCCCCCGGACGCCGGTCGGACGGCACCGTCGGGGCCGCATGCCCGACGTCGCCGGTCGTGCCGTGCCGACACCACGACGCCGAGCAGGCACGCGAGCAGCCCGCACGTCAGGGTCGACACCGCGTACGTCGCCGCGGTGAGCAGCGCGTCGTGAGAGAGCAAGCGTTCGAGCTCGATCGCGAGGCTGCTGAAGGTCGTGAAGCCACCCAAGACGCCGGTGCCGAGGCCGAGGCGCACCGCGCGACGCCGCGGGTTCTCGGTTCCGCGCCGCAGGAGCGCCTCAAGCAGGGCGCCGAGCAGGAAGGAGCCGACCACGTTGGCGACGAACGTCGCGACCGGCCAGCCGCCGTGGCTGGGCAGCGCCTCGCTCAGCAGGTAACGGCCGGTCGTGCCGACCATGCCACCGAGCGCAACGAGCGCGACGAGCCGGGGGTTCAGGTGGTGGGCGGGCCTCATCCCCCGCTCCTGCGTGGCCTGACGCCGCCATGCCGGCCGTGCAGCCGTGATCTGTTCATCGCACGTCTCCAGCCGCACCGGCACTCTTGGGCGGCGTCACTCTACGCCGCCCGGACCTGCCGACGAGGCCGCGACCCACTCCGGCAGCGCGACGACGCGCTCGGGACCTTCGGCCAGAGATCCTGCTCCTCACCAGCGCGTATCGTCCGAGAGACAGCACGTCCACTGCACTCGACGGAGAGATCAGTTATGGACACAACCCGTCACCAGGGCAAGGTCGCCATCGTCACCGGAGCGGCGAACGGCATCGGCCGCGCCACCGTCCTGCGACTCGCACAGGAGGGCGCCACCATCATCGGCTGCGACGTCAACGCCGCGGCTCTGAGCGAGACCGAGCAGCTGCTGGCCGAGGCCGGCAAGACGGCGCAGCTCGTCGTCGCCGACGTCAGCCGCCAGGACGACGTCGACCGCGTCGTCGCGGCGGCCGGTCCGCGGGTCGACATCCTGGCGAACGTCGCCGGGATCATGGACCACTTCGTGCCGCTCGGCGAGCTCGAGGATGCGCTCTGGGAGCGTGTGATGGGCGTCAACGTCACCGGTGTGATGCGCCTGACGCGAGCGGTCATCCCGGCCATGGAGGCTGCAGGTCACGGCGCGATCGTCACGGTCGCGTCGAAGGCGTCGCTCGGAGCCGGTGCGTCCGGGGTGGCGTACACGACCTCCAAGCACGCGGTCATCGGCCTCGTTAAAAGCGTCGCGTACTACTACGGGGGCAAGGGGATCCGGTCCAACGCCGTCCTCCCCGGCGGCGTGATGACCGCGATCGGCGCCACCTCCAACCCGCTCGTGCCGTGGGCCATGGAGCGCGCCCAGCTGTCCATGGCGACGATGTCGCGCATGGCCGACCCCGACGAGATCGCGACGGTCATCTCCTGGCTCGCGTCCGACGAGGCGTCCAACGTCAACGGCGCGGTCGTCAGTGCCGACGGCGGATGGGCCACGGCCTGAGCCGCCCTATCGCGCAGGACGGCGCCGCTCCCTCACCTCCGGGGGCGGCGCCGCCTGCTGCTGAGATGTACCTCGTCGGGCCGGAACCCGAGGCGCGTCAGACCGGCGCGGCCTCGAGTGACGTCTCGACGTTGAGGATGTTCCCGTCAGGGTCGGCGAACCACACGGCCTTCATCCCGTCGGACGTCGCGACGCCGTCCACCCACGACGCGCCGGGGAGCTCGAACGTCTGGAACTCCAGGCCGCTCGCTCGCAGCGCCGCGACCTCGGCGTCGAACTGGCCCCCGGGGACCTCGAACGACACAGCCGTCCCCTTGTTGGTGCCGGCGTAGGCCGAGGGGTAGACGAGGATGTGGCTCGAACCGGCTCGGTACATGACCCCGTCGGGCGCATCACCGACCTGTGTGAATCCGAGGACGTCCTCGTAGAAGGTACGTGCCTTCTCGAGGTCCCGGACCGCGAGGGTGGGCACCGGTGTGAACTCGGAGAGCATGGCTCCTCCACTGCGGACCAGGCGACCATCGACTGGTCGGCAAGGGTAACCTAAGTCCGACCCTGCCGGAAGGTCAACGGGACGGCGAACGACCTACGACGACGACATCCGGCTCGCCCCTCGCGGCAGAGACCTCGGCGACCGCCACGTCGGTGAAGTGCTCCCTCATCCGCGCGACGAAGGCAGGCACGGGCGCTGCGCTCCAGATCGCCAGGACCCCGCCAGGAGACAGCACGCGCGTGGCGGTGCGCAGGCCGTCGTCCGCGTACAGCCACCCGTTGCCCGGCGTCACGAGCCACTCGGGCCCGTTGTCGACGTCGAGACAGATCGCATCGAGCGAGCCCGCAGGCGCCCCGACCAGCCACGGGACCACGTCGGCCTCGTACGCGTGCACGCGTGGGTCACGCAGCGCGTCTCCGTTCACCGAGGCGAGCGGGCCGCGGTTCCACCGCAGCACTGCGGCCTCCCGTTCGACGACGTGCACCTCGCCGACGCCCGGGTGGGCGAGCGCCGCAGCGAGCGAGAAGCCCACACCCAGCCCGCCGATGAGCATCCGACCCGGCTGTGGCATCCGGTCGGCTGCTGCGGTCACATGGAGACGCTCGGAGGCGCCACCGCGGGTGTCCATCAAGAAGACACCGTTCGCCACGATCTCGTGGTGCCCCTCACCTCGGAGCAGCACGAGCTCCCCGCAGCACCCGGCAACCCGCTCGACGACAGTCATCCCTTGCGACACGACAGCAGGCTACGACTCCCGCTCGGCTGCGCGTCGGCGGGTTGTCGCATTGGCGTGGTCGGACCACCGCGGCACCCACCGAGCGAGGCCTCCTGCCGCCAGCAGCCCGACCGCACCCATGGCGGCGATCCCCGCCGCAAGGCTCCCCAGCGCGGCTCCGGCGGCGACCACGAGCGGGCCGCCCGCCACTCCTGCGTCGGAGAACAAGCGCCAGATCCCGAGGAACTGCGGCCGCACCGCAGCGGGGGCGACGTCGGCGCCCAGCGTCATGAGGATCCCCGCACCGATGCCGTTGCCGAGCCCCATGACCATCGCCGCGACCGTCACACCGGCGAGGGTGGTGGTCATGGGCAGCGCGAGGATCGCGCAGCCGAGAACCACCATCGACGGGATCGCGACCCAGAGCCGGCCGCGACGGTCCATGACCCTGCCGGCCGGGTAGAACAGCAGCATGTCCACCGCTCCGGAGATGCCGAAGACGATGCTGGTCGTGGCAGGACTGAATCCGAGCTGTTCCGACCACAGGGGCAGCACGACCTGGCGGCTGGCCCGGACGGCGCCGACTGCCATGACCGCGAACCCGAGGGTCAGGAAGACCCGGGCGTTCTGGCGCAGCACGGTGCGCATCGGCACGGTGACGGCAGCGTGGCGACGTCGGACCGCCTCGGCCCCGGCGACGTCGGGGACCACGAGCACGACGAGCCCGGCGACGAGGCTCGTGAGGACTGCGAGCCAGTAGACGCCGTTCAGGGCCACCAGGTGCACGACACCCGCGCCGATGAACGGCCCGATGAAGGCGCCGATGCGCTGGACGCCGCCGAGCGTCGAGAGCGCCCGGGCGCGCTTCAGGACCGGGATGACCTCGGTGAGATACGACTGGCGGGCCAGCGTGAAGACGGCGTTGGTCGCTCCGACGCAGACCACGCCCGCGCCGAGCACCCACATGTTGGGCGCGAGCGCGCAGCCGGTGAGCGCGAGCACGGAGAGTGCCGCGGCGACGAGCATGGCCCGCCGGTCGCCGATGCGGGCCGCAAGGACCCCGGCTGGCACGTCCCCCACGATCTGCCCGACACCCAGCAGTGCCACCAGCAGTCCAGCAGCCGCGAGGTTCGCACCGAGAGCGACCGCCGAGAGCGGGATGATCGGCATGATCGCGCCGACGCCGATCTCGAAGACCAGGGCCGGGGCATAGACCCCGCGGGCAACCTCACGCAGCTCCACCTCGGGTCGCTGCGGTGGCTCGGAGGAGGTCATCACCACCATTGTGCCGTGTGATCGGCTGTCGGCCGCCAGCCCGTCGAGGCCTCGTGAACAGCACATTCAGGACAACGTGTTCGGCGCGGCCCGTAGACCCGGACCCCCTCGACACGAAACGATGACTCAAGGCCGCGCCCCTGTCGGCCGATCACATCAGTGAATGGCGAGCGCACTCGCAGGTGCCCCGTGGGTTCGGGTTCGTGGAGAGTGGCAGGGGCGGCATCCGCCGCGACCGCCGCCCGGCAACCAGAGAGAGAGAACCATCATGGACAAGTGGCGCATCGCGAAGAACAGCACGATCATCCGCATCGCAGCCTCCGCCGGCACGATCGTCGCCGTCGCCGCGCTGGCCGGCGCCGGGTTTAAGTGGTAACTGCTCAGCCTCGCGAAGGCGGGGCTGCGGGCACGCCCGCGGCCCCGCCTTCGCTGCTCGGCGCCTACGTCGCAGCGGTGTGCGGTCTGGGTCTGGCGGCCTTGGTCGGCGTGGTCGCACAGACACCGTGGTCGGCGGTCGCGCAGGGCGCCTGGTGGCCGATCGGCTTCCTGGCAGTTGCCACTGTCGTAGGCGAGACGAAGCCGCTCCTCATCTCGCGGAGCGGCAGGTCGTCCGGCACCGTGTCCACGTCGGGTCCGTTCGTCCTCGCCCTCGTCGCAGTCGCGGGCGTCGGGGTAGCCGTCCTGGCTCAGGCCGTCGCAAGCCTGGCTGACGACCTCATCAACCGTCGCACGCCGAAGAAGTCGGCCTTCAACTCCGCTCAGTACGTCCTCAGTCTCGTCGCCGCCCGAGCCGTCTACTCGGGCCTGGCGCATCGCCCGTTCTTCGGTGGTCCTTCGACGGTCGAGGCGCGCGACGTCGGCCCGTTGTTGGCAGGCGGGCTTGCGATGGTCGTCGTCAACCTGTTCCTCGTGGCCATCGTGGTCGCGATCGCGACGCCCCAGCCGCTGCTCACCGTCGTTCGCGAGGACGCACGCTTTCACGCCGCGACGCAGGTGGTGCTGCTGTGCATCGGCGCGGTCGCGGCTACCGTCGCCAAGGACGGGGTGGCCGTTCTTGCGCTCCTGTGTGCGCCCGTCGTCGTCGTCCACTGGACCACGGCCGCGGCGATCCGCCACGGACACGAGGCGTCGCACGACTCGCTGACCGGCCTGAGCAACCGGGACCGGCTCTACACCCAGCTCGAGCACACCTTCGCAGCCGCCCACCGCACGGCGTCGAGCGGTCCGGGCCTCGTCCTGCTCGACCTCGACCACTTCAAGGACATCAACGACACCTTGGGTCACCCTGTCGGCGACAGGCTCCTGCAGCAGGTGGCAGAGCGCCTCGTGCTCGCGCTCGGCGATGACGACCTCGCCAGTCGGCTCGGTGGCGACGAGTTCGCCGTCGTGGTCGACGGCGACCTGGCGGCCACCCAGACGGTCGCGCAAGCGCTGCTCGCCTCGCTCGAGGCACCGATGCGGGTGGGCGAGGTCGAGCTGCTCGTGCGGGCGAGCGCCGGCGTCGCGGTCGCCCCGGAGCACGGCGACGACGCCGAGGCGTTGATGAAGAACGCGGACATCGCGCTCTACCAGGCGAAGCTCGACCGGGACCGCATCAGCACCTACTCGCCCGAGTACGACGTCAACACGCTCGAGCGTCTGCAGCTGCTGGCCGACCTGCGTACCGCCCTCGACACCGGCCAGCTCGACGTCGCGTACCAGCCTCAGGTGAGCCTGATCAGCAGGCGGATGGTCGGCCTCGAAGCGCTCATCCGCTGGCAGCACCCGACCCGCGGGGCCGTCCCGCCGGAGAGCTTCATCCCTCTCGCGGAGAACTCCGGCATGATCGCCGAGCTGACAGCCTTCGTGCTCGACGCGGCGCTGGGCCAGCTGGCCGCGCTGCGCACAGCGGGCCACGAGCTGCGCATGGCCGTCAACCTCTCCGCCCGGCACCTGTCCGACCTTGCACTGCCACGGCAGGTCGCCGAGGCGCTCACGCGGCACGGGATCCCTCCCGCGATGCTGGTGCTCGAGGTGACGGAGACCGGCATCCTTGCGGACCCGGCGCGGGTCGACGCGGTCATCGGCACGCTCCGCGAGCTCGGGGTCGCGATCGCGGTCGACGACTACGGAACGGGCCATGCCTCGCTCAGCTATCTCAAGACTCTCGAGGTCGACGAGCTCAAGATCGACAAGTCGTTCGTCGTCGACATGGGCCGCGACACCCACGACTTCATCATCGTCCGGTCGACGATCGCCCTTGCCCTGGACCTCGGCCTGCGGGTGATCGCCGAAGGAATCGAGGACGAGGAGACGGCCGTCGCCCTGCGCGCCCTCGGCTGCGGCGTGGGTCAGGGCTACCACCTGGGTCGCCCGACCACGCCCGACCAGATCCTCCTGCGCCTCGACGACGAACGATCGCTGGCGGCCTCTCGCCCCGCGGCGACACTCTGACCGTGCTGCTGCTCGCCGTCTGCGTCCTCGGACTCGTCTCGCCCCTGCTCGTCGGTCGGTGGCCCGCCGGGCTGCTGCTGCACGCGTGGCGTTGGCCGCTCCTGGTCTGGGTGACCCTGGGACTGCAGGTGGTCGCCGTCGAGGTCCCGCTGCCTGGGGTGGTCGCGCCGGTGCTGCACGTGCTGACCTACGTCGTCGTCGTCGGCTTCCTCTGGGTGAACCGCACGCTCCCCCACATCGCGGTCGTCGCGGCGGGGGCAGCGTCGAACGGCCTCACGATCGCGCTCAACGGCGGGGTGCTGCCGGCCTCCGCGGGCGCCGTCTCCGCGGCCGCGCTCGACAACCACATGGCGTTCGCCAACTCCGCCGTCGTCGCGCACCCGGTCCTGCCCTGGCTGGGCGACGTGTTCGCGTGGCCGGCGCCGCTGCCGCTCGCGAACACCTTCAGCGTGGGCGACGTGCTCATCGCGGTCGGCGTCGTGCTCGTGGTCTGGACCGGCACCTGTCGGCTCGGCCGCACACCGAGCCAGCGCGTCGGCGCGAGCCACACGTCGGACGTCGGCCGGCTGTCGTCGCCCGCCGAGCCCGACGGGTCTGCCCCACCCCCGGCGTGAGTGTGCGGTGAGCAGCGATCAGGCCGTCGAGGCGTCGTCCTCGGCGACGCCTCGCTTGCGGCCCGCGCGCTTCGCCCTGAGCAGCTGGCGGTCCGCGTGGCGCATGAGCGCTGCGGCGTCATCGTCGACGCCGACCATGGCAGCGCCGATCGACACCGTGATCCGCAGGGGTGAGACGTCGCCGTAGCGGCTGTTCGCGGCCACGACATGAAGACGCTCCGTGAGCGAGCGCAGCTCGTCGTCGGTGATCGGACCCGTGATCACCGCGAACTCGTCGCCACCCGTCCGCACGACCTGGTCACCGGCTCTGACGGTATGGACGAGGCTGCGGGCGAGCACGGTGAGCACGGCGTCGCCCGCGTCGTGCCCAAGGGTGTCGTTGGTCTGCTTGAACCGGTCGACGTCGATCACCAGCGCGGCGAAGCGCGCGCCGTCACGTCGCCACTCGGAGAGCCGAAGGCTCAGGCACCGGTCGAGGGATCGACGGTTGCCGACACCTGTGAGTGGATCGATCAGCGCGAGGTGCTCGGCGTCGCGCAGGTCCTGCTCCAGCTCCCTGTGGTCGGAGTCGTCCCGGAAGGTCTCGACCGCGCCGCTGATCGTGCCGTCCTCGGCGCGGAGTGCGACGGCGGTCACGTGGACGGGTCGGACGTGCCCCTCACGGTGGTGCAGGAAGACCCTGACCGACCGGGTGCGTCCGTCCGTCATCGTCGCGACCAGAGGGCAGCCCGCACCGCACAGCTCGACGCCGCGTTCGTTGACATGGTTGAGACGGCCGTCCCCGCACCACCCGCCCACCATCTGGTCGGCGGAGAAGCCCGAGATCGCCTCCGCGGCGCGGTTCCAGTAGGTGATGCGCCTGGACGGCTCGACGACGTACATGCCGTCGCTCATGGCGTCCAGCAACGCAGCGTGGGCCGGCGCCTCGCTCACGGGCGCCCGGCCTGGAAGATCGTCACAAGTCGTCACGCTAAGGGACCCAGTCCTCACCGCGCGTGGGCTGATCAGGTCGTGGGGCGAGAAATCACCCCTGCCGACAACCGGGCGACCAGAGCGTGACTGCCGGGCGACTGGCACGAGATTAGGGTGTGGACCGGGAAGTCGTGGCTGCCGAGGGAGGTACCCGTGCCGGGCGTGACCAGTGCCGACGTCGCTCGAGAGAGCGGGGTCTCGCGGACCACGGTCAGCTATGTGCTCAACGCCAAGGAGGGCGTGGTGATCTCCGAGGCGACGCGCCAGCGCGTCCGCGCCGCTGCGGTCCGGCTCGGTTACTCGCCGTCGGCGGCGGCGCGGACGCTGCGTCGGGGCAAGAGCGACCTCGTGCTCTGCGTGCTGCCGAACTGGCCGATCGGTCCGGTCATCGACACGTTGCTCGACCACCTTGCGCGTCAGCTCGCCGAGCGCGGCCTGACGGTGCTCGTCCACCACGGTCGCGGCAACCGGCCGCTGTCCGAGCTGTGGCGGGCGGTGACTCCCCGCGCCGTCGTCGGCTTCACCACCTTCGCCCCCGAGGACGAGCAGTCGATGCGCCAGGCAGGCATCCAGGTGGTCGGCACGGCGCTCGAGCAGGACCCCCGCGACCCCGTCGCCCACTCGGTCTCCCAGGCTGCGATCGGCCGCCTCCAGGTGCAGCACCTCGCCACCCGCGGCCACCGCGTGATCGCGTACGCCACGCCCACCGATCCCCGGCTCGCGGACTTCGCCGACGGCCGGCTCGCGGGTGTGCGCCTCGAGTGCGCGGACCGCGGGTTCCCGGAGCCGCTCGTGGCGCCCGTCGACCTCGACGTGCGGTCGGCCGCGCTCGCTGTCCGGGGATGGCGCGCGGCAGGCATCCCGGTGACGGCCGTGGCCGCCTACAACGACGAGGTGGCACTCGCGGTTCTCGCGGGCCTGCGCGCCGAGGGGGTGAGCGTGCCCGCGGACGTGGCCGTCATCGGCGTGGACGACATCCCGGCCGCGCGGCTCGCGCTTCCCGCGTTGACCACGGTGTCTCAGGGCGTCGACGCCCAGGCGCGGTATCTCGCCTCGGCGGTCCTCGCGGCAATCGACGGCCACACCCTGCCGCCGACGTTCCCCGCCGATGTCCTCGACGTCGTCGCGCGCGACTCGACGTGAGCGTCGCCGCACGTTCCCGTTGACAGCGCTGGGGGCCGGAGCGAGCTCGCCCCGACCCCCAGGCCCGTGATACGCCGTTCAGTCGTCGTCGTCCGTCACGGGAAGCTGGTGACGAAGCTCGGCGTCCCGGTGGTGGTGTTGTCGACCGGAGCACCCGTGTCGTTCACCACATGGTCGATCGTCCCGGCACTCAGGTTGACCGTCAGGACGTGGTGCAGCCGGACGCCCGGCGCCACCGGGACCTCGAAGCCACGCGCAGCGTGGATCGTCGGGTCGACGTTCGTGAAGATGTACGCGCCGCCGCCCCACAGCTCGTGGGTCGTGACGTCGTCGGCCACCTTGTACGCTGCCCAGCCCAGGACGCCGTCGTGCTGCCACGCCGCCTGGTTCGGCGGGTCGTACGGCAGCTCGTTCTGGAAGAACACCGTGCGACCGTTCTCGCCGTTCCACAGGACGTTGTACTGCTGGTAGTGCTCGACGAAGAGACCGGTCGCGGTCACGTTGTCGCCGTTGACGACGACGCCGTTGCGGCCGGTGCTGACGTCCCAACCGACCGAGCCGGCGACGCCGTGGTCCGCGCGCCAGGCCCAGAGGTGGTCGATCAGCACGTTGTCGCTGTTGACCTCGAGACTGACGTCCGCCTTGCCGACGTGCGGACCGCCCACCCGGAAGTAGACATCACTGAGCGTGGTCGGGTTGAGCGCGTCGGAGGCCCTGGTCGCCTCGCGGCCGTTATTCGTGCCGATGCGCAGCAGGACGGGCGAGCTGACATCACCTGCGTCGATCGTGAGGCCGGCAAGGATCACCCCGGGAACGTCGGCCACCGTCACGGGAGTCGCACCGCCGACGGCCGTCAGGGTCGCGTGGCCGAGCCCCAGCACCACCGTGTCGGCGCGCTTGACGGCGATGGACCTGGAGACGTCGTAGACGCCCGGGGTGAGCAGCAGGTTGCGGCCGCGGGCGAGCTGGTTGTTGATGACCTGCACCGAGTCGGACGGCTTCACGACATAGAACTTGGAGATCGGGATCGATCGTCCCGGGGTCTGACCGTTCGCCCACGTGACCCCACGGCTGTTCTGCTGCGCCGACGGCACGTAGACGTTGTACCGGCCGCTTCCGTCGACGAACAGGAACGGCTTCTCACGGCTCACAGGGGTCGTGTCGAGCGTCGTGTACGGCGGGTTCGGGAACGCCTCATCCGTCGGGGCGCCGACGACGCCGGCGAAGACGGCGTTCCAGACGCCGTTGGACCATCCGCCGATGTCACTGTTACGCGTGATCCACTGCTGCTGCGACCCGTTGATGACGAAGCCGCTCTTGGTGTCCGCGATGAATCCACCGCTCGCGTACTGGGGGCCGGCGGTGCAGTAGTCCATCAGCGAGAGGTTCCCGCCGGTGATGTTCAGTCGCCGCATGGAGACGGCTTGAGACACGGCCCAGAAGTCGGCTGAGGCTCGACAGCCGTCCTGACCGGTGCCGTTGATGTTGAGCGTGAGGTTCGACAGGGTGCGCCAGAAGTTCACGAGGGCCAGGCAGTTGCTGGTGCCGCCGTCGTCGAGGCAGCGGTTGTAGACCTCGATCTTGCCGTTGATGACGACGTCGGTCGGGGACGCGCCGAGGCCGGCCACCTCGGTGTAGTAGCCGACCTTGATCTGCAGCGGCGCGGTGGCCGTGCCGTACACGCCCGGCTTGAACAGCAGCGCGTGCCGACCCGTCCCCATCTCGGCGTCGATCTGCTCGGCGTTGACCGCGTCGACGGTCGCCTGGATCTGGCTCACCGGCATGCTGGGGTCGAAGACGACGACGTTCGGGCCGAGGTCCGGCTCGGTGGCGCTCGTCGCGGGTGGGTTCGTCGCGCCTGCCGCGGTCGCGATGCCGCCGGTGAGAGCCGTCGCGAGAGCGACTCCCAGGGCAAGGGTGCGGCCACGACGTCGTCGGCCGGGCCGCCAGGTGCCATGGCTCTCGGCGCCGGCGCCAAGGGTCGGGGTGGGTAACGATCTCATGCGATTCAGGCCTCCCCATTGAGGTGAAATGCACTGGTGACTCGTGTCAATCAGGCAGCACCCAGACTAGGGACAGCCCGGGGGATGTCAAGAGCAGCGGGCCCCGCCGAGGGCAACCGCGCGCGCGTGCTCGGCACGAGCCACGTACCGTGTGGGCGTGCCTAGAGGGGAGATGCCATGAGCGACACAGAGAACGCCGCGGTCGCAGGCAGCCTCGTCGGCGACCGCTATCGCATCGAGGCCGTCATCGGCCATGGTGGGACGGCCGCGGTCTACCGCGCCCGTGACGAGATCCTGGGGCGCGTGGTGGCGCTGAAGGTCATCCCACAAGCCTCCGCTGATGCCTCGGCGGTGCGGCGCGCCCGAGCCGAGGTCGAGCTCCTCGCATCGTTGAACCACCACGCGCTCGTCACCCTGTTCGACGCGGGTGTCGACGAGGTCGACGGCAGCGTGCGGACGTTCCTCGTCATGGAGCTGGTCGACGGTCCGACCCTGGGTGCGCGGATCCAGCGAGGTCCCCTCGCCCGTGCGGATGTGTGCCGGATGGCGGTAGATCTCGCCGAGGCCCTGCACGTCGTCCATGCGAGCGGGATCGTCCATCGCGACATCAAGCCGGGCAACGTGCTCCTCGGTTCCTCGCCGCTGCCCACGCACGAGTTCACCGCGAAGCTCGCCGACTTCGGGATCGCCCACCTTATCGACTCGACGCGCCTGACCGCCGCGGGAGGTCTGGTCGGCACAGCCGCCTACCTCAGCCCCGAGCAGGCCCGCGGCGCCGCTCCCGCTCCCGCGTCGGACGTCTACTCGTTGGGCCTCGTGCTCCTCGAGTCGCTGACGCGGACACGCGCGTTCCCGGGCGCCCTCATGGAGTCCGTCGGCGCACGCCTGGTCAGCGATCCGCCGATCCCCGGCTCCGTCGGGTCCGGCTGGGCCGCACTCCTGTCGGCCATGACGGCGCGCGACCCCGAGGCGAGGCCGACCGCCGTCGACGTCGCTGTCGCCGCGCGGGCGCTCGAGCGCGAGGCGGCCGCATCCGAGGACGCCCTCGCCTCATCACCTGCGACGGAGGCCCTCGGGGCGAGCGTCGGCGTCGACACACCGACCACGCTGACGGTCCCGATGGACGCGCACGCGAGCGGCTCGACCGCGATCATGCCGGCCGCAGTCATCGCACAGCTCGGCCGCGATGCTGCCAACCGGGCCGCCGAGCACGACGCCGGTGATGCGACCGGGCGGGGCGCAAGTCTGGATGGCGGGCACGGCGAGAGGCACGCGCGTGGCGCGCCGTCGACAGGCGGCACGCGAACGCACCGGACCCGCCGTCCCCTCGTCCTGGCTGCGGTCGGACTGCTCGTCGTCGTCGCGGCCGTCGTCGCGGTGCCACGGCTCGCCCACCCGGCGCCGACGCCGAGCACGGCACCCACTGTGCCCGCCCTCGTCGAACCGCTGCGCACCGACCTGCAGGCTCTCCTGACGAGCGTGAGCCCATGATCGGCGTGCGGCGCTTCGCCGCCGCGGTCGTCGGCGTAGCCCTGCTCTCCGGGTGCGCGTCCGGTGCGTCAGACATCGCCGCGACCACCTCCAGCGAGCTGCAGGCCGCCGTCCAGGATGTCGGCACCGCCGCCGCAGCGGGCCACTACGCGGCCGCCGTGACCTTGCTCGACACCCTCCAGTCACGGCTCGACCAGGCGCTCACCGCCGGTCAGGTCGGGGCCGACCGCGGAGCGAAGATCCAGGCGGCGATCGACCGGGTCCGCGGCGATCTCGGAGCACTCGCTGCGGCACAGCCACCAGCATCGTCACCGACACCCACGGCGAAGGCAACGCCGGCACCTGCCCCGGCCACTACGAAGCCCGACGCCGGACCGGGCAAGCACAAGGGTAAGGACTAGGGCAGGACGACGCCCCGACGGCCCACGCCGAGGCGGCCGACAACGCAGCGAGCTCCTCGGACGTCAGCTGCAGGTCCGCCGACCTCAGCAGGTCGGTCCGCGACCATGCCTTCACTCTCGCAACCTGGGGCCGACGTGTCGTCCCCCATCGACGGGCGATCGGCGTACCGCGGTCCCAGTACGGCGCGCCGTGTGCACCCGGCTCCGGTCAGGGACCCGGAGCACCGACCGGAGAGGTCAGCGGCTCGTCGACACGCGGTACTGCGCGTTCGCCACCGGGATGGCGATCACCAGGATGAGCACTGTCCAGATGAGCGTGTACTCGGCCGCATGCTGCAGCGGCCACGCGGTGGGCTCGGGGGTGTTCGCGGGGATGTTGCCGAACAGCTCGCGGGCGGCCTGCGTGACGGACGAGACGGGGTTCCACTCCGCGAAGCTCCGCAGGGGTCCCGGAAGCGTGGACAGCGGGACGAACGTGTTGGCCACGAAGGTGATCGGGAAGATCACGATGAACGAGGCGTTGTTCACGACCTCCGGGCTCGGCACGAGCATGCCGATCCACGCCATGACCCACGAGACCGCGTACGCGAAGACCAGCAGCAGTCCGAACCCTGCCAGCGCCTCGATCGGCGAGCTACGGATGCGCCACCCGACCAGGAGCCCCGTGAGCGACATGACGACGAGCACGATCACGTTGTTGACGACGTCGGACAGCGTGCGTCCCGTCAGGACGGCGGACGGTGCCATCGGCAGCGATCGGAAGCGGTCGATGATGCCCTTCTTGACGTCGTCCGCCAGGCCCGCGCCGGTGATCGTGGCGCCGAAGATGACCGTCTGCGCGAAGATCCCGGCGATGAGGAACTCCCGGTACGCGGATCCCCCACCGGCCTGGTCGATCGCGCCGCCGAACACGTACGAGAACAGCAGCACGAACATGATCGGCGACAGGGTCGTGAAGACCAGCAGGTCGGGGACCCGCTTGATCTTGATGATGTTGCGCTTCGCGACGACGTGCGCGTCGGCGATCACGTGCGGGATCGTCAAGGTCATCGCGCTGCCTCCCGTTGCCGGACGCCGGCGGCCTCGGTGTCCGCCGCGCCGTGTCCTGTGAGGATGAGGAAGACGTCGTCGAGCGTGGGGCGGCGCAGGCCGACGTCGTCGAGCCGAAGGTCGACTGCGTCAAGACGACGCAACGCCTCGGTGAGCACCGCGGCGCCGCCCGTCACCGGGATCAGGACCGTCCGGCGCTGATGATCATGGGTCGCCGGGCCGATCCCGAGCGGCTCGAGCAGGTCGCGCGCCTCCGCGAGCCGGGTGCCGTCGGCGACCGTGACGTCGAGGCGCTCACCGCCGACCTGCCGCTTCAGCTCGTCGGAGGTCCCCTTCGCGATGATCGTGCCGTGGTCGATGACCACGATCGTGTCCGCGAGCAGGTCGGCCTCCTCGAGATACTGCGTGGTGAGCAGCAGCGTCGTGCCGCCCGACACCAGCGACTGGATGATCTCCCACATCTCGGTCCGGCCGCGCGGGTCCAGACCGGTCGTCGGCTCGTCCAGGAAGAGCACCGGTGGATCCGCCACCAGAGCCCCCGCAAGGTCGAGCCGTCGTCGCATGCCGCCCGAGTAGGTGCGGGCCGGGCGGTCCGCGGCGTCGTCCAGGCTGAACTGGGCGAGCAGCTCGCGCGCCCGCACTCGGCTCGCCCGACGACCGAGGTGGTACAGCCGCCCGATCATGTCGAGGTTCTCGAACCCCGTCAGGTACTCGTCCACGGCGGCGTACTGACCCGACAGCCCGATCTTCCGTCGCACGCCCGCCGGGTCGGTCAGGACGTCCACGCCGGCGACCTGGGCCTCACCCGAGTCGGGCCGAAGCAGCGTCGCGAGGATGCGCACGATCGTCGTCTTGCCGGCCCCGTTGGGTCCCAGCAGCCCGAGCACGGTGCCGGTCGGCACGGAGATGTCGACGCCGTCCAGCGCTGTCACCTTCCCGTACCGCTTCACGAGTCCCTGGGCCCGGATCGCCTCGCTCATGCCGTCCAGGCTAGGACCTTGGTCCCACACAGCGCGAGACCTTTCGGCCGGCTGCCGTCCGCCTGCCGGTCCTCGGGATCCGCCAGTCCCCTGCGGGTGATGGAATGGCGTCATGCCACCGTTGCGTTCACGAACAGTCACCCACGGCAGGAACATGGCCGGCGCCCGCGCTCTGCTGCGCGCAGCCGGGGTCGCCCGCGAGGACATCGGCAAGCCGATCATCGCCGTGGCGAACAGCTTCACCGAGTTCGTGCCGGGCCACACGCACCTGCAGCCGGTCGGGCGGATCGTGTCCGCGGCGATCTTGGCGGCCGGGGCGGTGCCGCGGGAGTTCAACACGATCGCCGTCGACGACGGCATCGCGATGGGTCACGAGGGCATGCTCTACTCGCTGCCGTCGCGCGACCTGATCGCCGACTCGGTGGAGTACATGGTCCAGGCGCACCGCGCCGACGCGCTGGTGTGCATCTCGAACTGCGACAAGATCACGCCCGGCATGCTGATGGCGGCCATGCGACTCAACATCCCCACGGTCTTCGTCTCGGGCGGCCCGATGGAGGGCGGCACCGCGGTCCTGACCGACGGCACGACGCGCACCCGGCTCAACCTCGTCACTGCGATCGCCGACGCGGTCGCGGACACGGTGTCCGACGCCGACATCGACCTCATCGAAGAGGCCGCGTGCCCGACGTGCGGGTCGTGCTCGGGGATGTTCACCGCCAACTCGATGAACTGCCTCGTCGAGGCCCTCGGCCTGGCCCTGCCCGGCAACGGCTCGACGCTCGCGACCCACACCGCACGCCGCGACCTCTACGAGCAGGCCGGGCGCACCGCGGTGGAGATCACCCGCCGCTTCTACGAGGACGACGACGCCAGCGTCCTGCCGCGGGCGATCGCGACCCGGGAGGCCTTCGACAACGCGATGTCGCTCGACATCGCGATGGGCGGCTCGACCAACACGATCCTGCACCTGCTCGCCGTCGCCCACGAGGCCGAGCTCGACTACACGCTCAACGACATCGAGGCGCGCTCCTCGGCCGTGCCGTGCCTGTGCAAGGTCGCGCCCAACGGCAGCTACCTCATGGAGGACGTCCACCGGGCAGGCGGCATCCCCGCGATCCTCGGCGAGCTGAACCGCGCCGGCCTGCTCCACCCCGACGTCCACTCCGTGCACGCCGACTCGCTGCAGACCTGGCTCGACGCGTGGGACATCCGCGGCGGCGCCGCCACGCCCGAGGCGATCGAGCTGTTCCACGCCGCACCGGGCCGCGTGCGCTCGGCCACGGCGGGCTCCCAGTCGGCACGCTGGGACAGCCTCGACCTGGACGCCGCGACCGGGTGCATCCACGACGTCGCCCACGCCTACACGGTCGACGGCGGGCTCGCGGTGCTCCGCGGGAACCTCTCCGAGGACGGGTGCGTCGTCAAGACCGCCGGGGTCGACGAGTCCTGCTTCACGTTCTCCGGCCCCGCCGTCGTGCTCGAGTCCCAGGACGACGCCGTCGAGGCGATCCTCAGCGGCCGCATCACGGCCGGCGACGTCGTCGTCATCCGCTACGAGGGACCGCGCGGCGGACCCGGCATGCAGGAGATGCTCTACCCGACGTCCTACCTCAAGGGCCTCGGGCTCGGCGCCCAGTGCGCGCTCATCACCGACGGACGATTCTCCGGCGGGACGTCCGGGCTGTCGATCGGGCACGTCTCCCCCGAGGCGGCGGCCGGTGGTGTCATCGCGCTCGTCGAGGACGGCGACACGATCCTCATCGACATCCCCCAGCGGTCGATCCACCTGGACGTCCCCGACGAGGACCTCGCCGATCGCCGCGCCAAGCTCGAGGCCGGCGGTGGCTACCACCCGACCTCGCGCGACCGCGTGGTCTCGACCGCGCTGCGTGCGTATGCGGCGATGGCCCTGTCTGCCGACAAGGGCGCGGTGCGCGACGTCAGCGTCCTCGAACGACGCATCACACCATGACCCGCAAGACCAGCACCCCCGACCTGGCGGAGCAGCCCCGCGAGGTCGTCGGCCGGTGCCCGTCGGGCGCGCTGGCGATGGTCGAGCATCCCCCGACCCGCTCGACGTAGCGGTCTGGCGACGCCCTCCGGTTCCGGGGCGCTGCCACCCCGGACGTGCTCATCCCGGCGCGAGAACAGCGACCAGCTGCTCAACGGTCGGCGCACCGGAGACCCCCGACGCCGTCCGGTACAGGCGGCACGCAAGGCCGACGGGAGCGTCCGGCGCAGCGAACGGGTCGACGCCGTCCACCAGCACCGACGGCGAGCCGTGGAAGCTCAGCTCCACTGCTTGCTCCGGCGTCGAGACCACGACATGCTCGACCGCCACATCGGCGCCCCCGACAGCCTGGAGGGCTACGCGCAGCCGGTCGTCGGTCTCGCGCCAGTTCGGGCATCCATCGAAGTACAGCAGCTGAACCTTCACCCGTTCATGATGACCCTCGGGGGCCCGTCCGACGTGCGAAACGTTCCCCGGACGAGCCCACGCCCGCTGTTCGTCAGCTGCCCTGACCCATGCTCCACAGCGTCCAGATGGACGTGCGCATCGTGCGCGGCTGGTGCAGGGTAGTCACGATCGCGGCAGCCACGTCGCCGGGCGTCAGCCACTCGCTCGCACGGGGGTCGTCGTCGGTGCGGCCGGCGCCGACGGCGAACTCGGTGAACGTCCCGGCCGGGCAGATCAGCGTGACGCGCACCCCCTTCTCGCGCAGCTCGCGATCGAGCGACCCCGCCAGCCCGACCTGCGCGTGCTTGGTCCCGGCGTAGACCGCCTCGTCGGCACCGCCGCGGAAGCCCGCGACGCTCGAGACGATGACGACGTCGCCACCCCCTGCGGCCAGCATCGCCGGCAGCGCCGCACGCACGGTCCAGACCGTGCCCGCGTAGTTCGTGTCCATCATCGTCGTGAGGTCCTCGTCGCTCTGGTCGAGGATCCCGCCGTACATGCCGATGCCGGCATTCGGGATGACGGAGTCCAGTCGGCCCCACCGGTCCACGGCCGCCGCGACGAGCCGCGCATTGTCGGCAGGCACGCGCACGTCCATGGGCACCCCGACGGCGTTCTCCGCGCCGAGCTCGGCGACCAGCTCGTCGAGCCGGTCCGTGCGCCGGCCACCGAGTGCGACACGCGCTCCGTCCGCGACCAGGAGGCGCGCAGTCTCACGTCCGATGCCCGCCGTGGCACCGGTGATGGCGACGACGGATCCGGTGAGGTCTCGGGTGGTCTGCATGGGAGGCTCCAGGTGGCGAGGCGACGATGACTCGGGGCTGCACTCAGCACAGGCGAAACGTCCCGAAACGGTTTTTGTAGGCTAGCATCGTGCGAACGCAGCGGTCAAAGCACCGGGCGGGTCCGGGCCTTTCTGGCGTGTGCGAGAGACGACGGGGGACGAGTGAACAAGACCAACGGTGCAGCGGCACGCCCCCGCGCCGCAACGCTGCGGGACGTCGCCGTCCTCGCCGGCGTGTCCATGGCCACCGCGTCCAAGGCCCTCAACGGACGCGCCAACGTGCACCCGGACACGCGACGTCGAGTCGTGGAAGCCGCGGAGCGCATCTCCTTCACGCCGAACACGCTCGCCCAGGCGATCCTGGCCGGTCAGACCGGCACCGTCGGCCTGCTGACGAACGACCTCGAGGGACGGTTCAGCCTCCCGATCCTCATGGGCGCCGAGGACGCGTTCGGGGCCGGCA
>NZ_DASUIR010000138.1:0-31280 GCF_036279715.1 Cellulomonas sp.
CGGTTGAGGTCCCTGACGACACTCTGGACGCCACGGTGCGGCTCGTGGTCGAGGAGGTACCAGTCGAGGCCTGTGGACTCGGCCCACTCCGTGCCCTGCCCGAGCTCGCAGCCCATGAAGAGCAGCTGCTTGCCGGGGTGCGACCACTGGTAGGCGAGCAGGGAGCGGACGCCTGCGAGCTGTTGCCAGTCGTCGCCGGGCATCTTGCGCAGGAGCGAACCCTTGCCGTGCACGACCTCGTCGTGGCTGATCGGCAGGATGAACCGCTCGGAGTACGCGTAGACCATCGAGAACGTGGCCTCATGGTGGTGGTAGCGGCGGTTGATGGGGGCTTCGGCGAGGTAGCGCAGGGTGTCGTTCATCCACCCCATGTTCCATTTCAGGCCGTAGCCCAGGCCTCCGGCGTCCGTGGGGCTCGTGACGCCGGGGAATGCCGTGGACTCCTCGGCGATCATCATGACGCCAGGCGTGCGCCGGTAGGCCGTCGCGTTTGCCTCCTGCATGAAGGCGATCGCCTCAAGGTTCTCGCGGCCGCCGTACATGTTCGGACGCCACTCGCCGGCCTGGCGTGAGTAGTCGAGATAGAGCATCGACGCGACGGCATCCACGCGCAGGCCATCGACGTGGAACTGCTCGAGCCAGTAGGTCGCGTTGGCGACCAGGAAGTTGCGGACCTCGGCGCGGCCGAAGTTGAAGACCAGCGTGCCCCAGTCGGGCTGCTCGCCGCGCAGAGGGTCGGGGTGCTCGTAGAGCGGTGTCCCGTCGAAGTTGGCCAGCGCCCACTCGTCCTTGGGGAAGTGGGCGGGAACCCAGTCCAGCAGGACGCCGATGCCTGCCCGGTGGAGGGTGTCGACGAGGAATCGGAAGTCGTCGGGGTGGCCGAAGCGAGAGGTGGGTGCGTAGTACGACGAGACCTGGTAGCCCCATGACCCGCCGAACGGGTGCTCCGAGACGGGCATGAACTCGACGTGTGTGAAACCGAGGTCGACCACGTAGTCGGTGAGCTGGGTGGCGAGGTCGCGGTAGGACAGACCCTGGCGCCATGACCCGAGGTGGACCTCGTAGATGCTGAGCGGTCCGGTGTGCGGGTCGCTGCTCGACCGCGTCGTGATCCAGTCGTCGTCGCCCCAGGCGAAGTGTGACTCGACGACCACGGACGCGGTCGCGGGGGGCACCTCGGTGCCCTTGGCGACGGGGTCCGCCTTCTGGCGCCACGAGCCGTCCTGGCCGAGGATCTCGAACTTGTAACGCGTCCCCGCGCCGACGCCGGGAACGAACAGCTCCCAGACGCCGCTGTCACCGAGGGATCGCATCGCGTGCGTCGCGCCCTGCCAGTGGTTGAAGTCGCCGATGACGCGGATCGCGCGAGCATTCGGCGCCCAGACCGCGAACGCCGTCCCCGTGACGTCGCCGAGCGGGCTGGGGTAGGTGTGGAGGTTGGCACCGAGGACCGTCCACAGCTCTTCGTGCCGGCCCTCGCGGACGAGGTGGCGGTCGAGCTCGCCGACGGTCGGCAGGAAGCGGTAGGGGTCGTCGACTCGCGTTGTCAGGCTGTCGTACGTGACGTCGATCCGATAGTCGGGAACCGACGTCCCGGCGAGGACAGCGACCCAGATACCGTCCTGCTCGTGGGTGGCGGCGACCTTCTGGTCCGCGGTCACGACGACGACCGCGTCGGCCAGGGGCCGCAGCGTGCGGATGGTGACGGACGACTCGCCGACGTGCGGGCCGAGCACGGAGTGGGGTGCGTGGGAGGTCCCGTGCGCAACGGCGCGGAGATCGTGCTGTTCGACGGCAACGGCCGCGTGGCGGGTCATTCCCCTACCCTGCCACCGACGGTGCCACGGTGCACCGAGACGCGACCGGAAACCTGCGAGCGCCTGAGGTCAGGGCGCTACGGGAGCCGTGGAACCGCGTGCGATGAGCCTCGGGAGTGGGGCCATGTGGGACGTCACGGGTCCGCCGGCAAGGAGGTTCAGCACGCAGTCGGCGACCTGCATGCCCATGGCGTGTACGTCGATGCTCATGGCTGACAGCGGCGGGTGAGCCAGCCGGCACAGCGCTGAGTCGTCCCATGCCAGGAGCGACAGCTTCTCCGGGACGGGGACGCCCATCTCGGAGGCGACTCCAAGCCCCGCGAGAGCCATGACGTCGTTGTCGTAGATGATGGCCGTCGGCGCTCCACGACGGCCGAGCAGCGCGCGGGTTGCGCGAGTACCGGACGCCTCGGAGTAGTCGCCCTCGATGACTGTGCCTTGGGCGCCGCGGCGCTCGCACTCGGCGACGAACGCCTCGGTGCGGGCCTGGGTGTGGAAGAGCGTGTGCGGACCGCTCACCCGGGCGAGGTCGACATGCCCCAGCGAGAGGAGATGGGAGACCGCGTCACGCATCGCCTGGGCGTTGTCGATGCCGACGTTCGAGAACGGCAGGTCGCGGCGCGGACCACCCAGGACGACCGTCGGGATGCCCAGCTCGCGCAGGACGTCGAGCCGAGGGTCGTCCGTCACGAGGTTGACGAGCACCACGGCGTCGACCATCTGGCCCTGGCCCCAGCGACGGTACGCAAGGATCTCGGCCTCGTGGTCAGGGACGACGTGCAGGAGCAGCGATCGCCCCTCGCCCGCGAGAGTCTCCTCGATGCCGGCGATGAGCTCCATGAAGAACGGCTCGAGTCCCAGCATCCGCGCCGGGCGCGCGAGGACGAGCCCGACGGCGTCTGCTCTGCTGGTCACGACGGCCAGCCTAGCCGCGTGGACCGTCGGTGCCCGGGACCGCGTGCGGCCGCTCAGCACGCGACCGGGGCGCCGGCCTCGACACGGTACGGACGGCCGGGCGCACCGCGTCTGGCCTGCTCAGCTCACGACCGGGCCGCTGGCCTCGGCAGCGGCCGGGACGGGTGCGGGCGCCGACGAAGCCGTCGGCTCTGGGCCGTCGGACCCGCGGATCGCCCCGGACCGGCCGGACCTCCCGACCGCCCGGGATCGGACGAGGTCGTTGGCGCTGCGGAGCACGAGCGGGCCGGTGAGCTCCGCTGCGGTCAGCCGGGCGCTCGTGTGCACCGTGAAGGTCGTGCTGGTCCCGGCGGGGAGGGTGATCAGGGCGTCGTCGACGCGCGCCGCCGGGTCGAGACGGTCGACCAGGAGGGTCACGTCGCGCGCGAGGGACGTGGCGCGTACCTCGACTCGATAGCCGTCGTCGAACGGCGTGACGCTCGCCTCGAGCGGGGCGGGATCGAGGCGGAGGGCCACGTCCTCGACCCAGGTGTGCACGGTCCGGGTGCCGTCGAGCTCGGCCACGAGTACCTCGCCGGTGGGGTCGCCGGGCAGGCGGACGTCGTCGGGCAGCGTGATCGTCGCGGCGGACCATGGTGCGACCTTTGCGGGCAGCTCGGCAGCCGCGAGCGGTGTCCCGTCGAGAAGCTGACGCGACAGGTGCACGGTGCCGCGCCAGGTCTCGGCGGTGTCGTTGACGATGCTGAGCGCGTCGCGGTCGTCGCGGCGCTGGACGGTGATCGTTCGGTCGGCGTTGGCGTGGCGCAGCGCGTACCAGAGAGGCTTGGGGCGCTCGTCCGAGTCGACAGCAGCCCAGGACGTCACCGGCCAGCAGTCGTTGAGCTGCCAGACGATGGCGCCGGCCGTCCGCGGCCACCACGACCGGTAGTGCTCGATCGCGTAGGCGACGGCGCGGGCCTGGTTGAGCTGGGTAGCCCAGTGCCAGTCGGCGAAGTCGGTGGGGACGCCCAGGTGCGGAGCGAGCCCGCGGTCGAGCTTGCCGTTTCCGTCGTCGGCCTTCTGGTGCAGCAGGAAGACGGGGTCCTCCTTGCCGAGCGGGGCGCCGTCGGGATTGCGGACGGCGCGCTCGAGGGTGGACCAGGTCGGCGGTGCCTGGAAGCCGAACTCGGAGCAGAACCGCGGGACCTCGTCGCGGTAGGCCGTGTAGTCGACGCGGTTCCACACCTCCCACTGGTGGTGCGTGCCGTGGTCGGGGTCGTTCGGGTGGACGACGTCGAGCTGCTCGCCGGGGGAGCACGGGCTGCCCTCGGCGTACGGTCGGGTCGGGTCGAGCTCGGCGACGACGGCCGGGAACAGCTCGGTGTAGTAGCGGTAGCCCCACGTCGCGCCGGCCAGCTCCTCCTGCCAGCCCCAGTCCATGAAGCCCCACAGGTTCTCGTTGCCGCCGTTCCACAGCACCAGCGCCGGGTGCGGGGTCAGTCGTGCGACGTTCTGGCGGGCCTCGGCGTCGAGCTCGCCCCAGAGCGGCTCCTCCTCCGGGTAGGCCGAGCAGGCCAGCGGGAAGTCCTGCCAGACCAGGATCCCCCTCTCGTCGCAGACGTCGTAGAAGTCGTCGGTCTCGTAGATCCCGCCACCCCAGACACGCAACAGGTTGAGGTTGGCACCGAGCGCCTGGTCGATGCGTCGGACGAGGCGCTCGCGCGTGATCCGGGTGAGCAGGTGGTCGTCGGGGATCCAGTTGGCACCCTTGGCGAAGATGGGGCGACCGTTGATGCGGAACGTGAACGGCGCGCCGATCTCATCGGGCTGGGTGTCGATCTCCACGGTGCGGAAGCCGATCCGGCGGTGCCACTCGTCGAGCGGCGCGCCGCCCGCCCCGGCGTCGACCTCGTCGAGCGTCACGTCGAGATCGACGAGAGGCTGCTCACCGTGGCCGACGGGCCACCACAGCGGGGCGTGCGCCAGCTCGAGGAGGATGACGGCGGTGGTTGCTCCCGGCGCCATCACGGCCTGCGCGGTCACGGCACCGGCTGCGACGTCGCCCCCCCTGAGCGATGCGCGCACGACGAGGGCCAGATCGTCGGCGTCCATCAAGCCCGCACGCTCGATGTCCACGTGCACCGCGACGCGACCGGTCCCGTCCGCCTCGACGGTCACGAGCGGACGGACCTGGGCGAGGCGGGCTGTGCGCCAGCGTTCGAGCCGCACAGGCTTCCACATCCCCGCGGTCTGCAGGTCGGGGCCCCAGTCCCAACCGAAGCTGCAGGCCATCTTGCGGACCATGTTGAGCGGGTGCTCGTACGCGGACGGGCGCCTGCCGAGTCGTTCGCGCTCAGCCTCGGCGTACTCGAGCGCCGACCGGAAGTGGACCGCGAGCGTGTGCTCGCCCGTACCGAGCAGGCCGCCGATGTCGAAGCGGTAGGAGCGGTGCTGATTGGCGGTCTGCCCGACGCGGGACCCGTCGAGCTCGATCGTGGCGACCGTGTCGAGACCGTCGAAGACAAGATCCACGCGCTCGTCGTCCGCCGGGGCCGTTGCGGCCAGCGGCAGCTCGTAGCGCCAGTCGGCGCGGTGCATCCACGCGAGGGAGGTCTCGTTGCTGTCGAGGTAGGGGTCGGGGATCAGCCCGGCTGCGAGCAGGTCGGTGTGGACGCTCCCCGGCACCTCGGCGGGGACGATCGCCAGGGCGATCTCGGCAGGGACGGGGCCGCCGGCAGCTCGCAAGGTCCAACCGTCGTGCAGCTCCTGCGTGATCATCGTCGGCCTGCTCCCGCGTCGTGAGGTCGTGCTCGCGGCCGTCCGCGCGTCGTCGCGCGACACCCTCGACGGTCGCCCGGGTCGGGCGGTCATCCGAGCAGACACTCTGGTTGGTAATTCTTAGGCAAGTGAACAAAGTAGGTCAATCGCTGGGCTCGGGTGGCCGCGCCACCGCTGAGCACGCGAGCCCGCCGGGCTCGCTGGGGCTTGAGGTTGGTCCGCGCCACCCGCGTGTGACGCGTCGGGATGCTCCGGGGGCTCCTACTTCGTGGCGCCCGACGTGAAGCCGTTGTAGATGTAGCGCTGCAGGAACAGGAAGATGACGAGCGTCGGGATGATCACGATGATGACACCCGCCGCGATGACCTCCCACTGCGAGCTGAAGGGGCCGCGGAACCGGAACAGCGACGTCGAGATGACCCCGAGGTTCCGGGCCGGCATGTAGAGGAACGGCGTGTAGAACTCGTTGTAGACACCGATGCCCTTGATGATGACGACCGTCGCGATCGCCGGCTTGAGGAGCGGCAAGATGATCCGGCGGTAGATGGTGAAATGGTTCGCGCCGTCGAGGGTCGCCGCCTCGTCGAGCTCCTTCGGGATGCCGCGCATGAACTGGATGAAGATGTAGATCGACACGATGTCGGTGCCCATGAACAGCGCGATCGCGGCCCAGCGCGTGTTGTAGAGCCCGAGGGAGTGCACGACCTGGAACGTCGCGACCTGCGTCGTCACACCGGGGACCAGGGTCGCGAGCAGGAACAGTGCGACGGTCGTCTTCTTGAACCGGAACTCGAACCTGTCGATCGCATACGCGGCCATCGAGCCGATGACGATGGTCCCGGCGATCGAGAACAGCAGGATGAAGGCCGTGTTCGCGAACCCCTGGAGCATGAGGCCTTTGGTGAAGGCCGTCACGTAGTTGTCGAGGTTGAACCAGCTGGCCGGGGGGCTCAGCGGGCTCGATGCGTAGAACTCCGTGTGCGTCTTGAACGACGCCATCACGATCACGACGATAGGCAGGATCGTGACGAGGGCGGCCAGGACCAGCGTGACGTACTTGACACTCTTCGCGACGTAGCTCACGTCAGGTTCACCTTCTCTTCAGGGACGATCTTGCGCTGGATCCACGTCATGATCAGGACGATCCCCAGCAGCACCACGGCCATCGCCGACGCGAGCCCGACCTTGTTGTGTGTGAACGCCATCTTGACCGTCTTGATGACGAAGGTCTCCGAGCCGTTGGCGCCGCCGGTCATGATGAAGGGGATCTCGAAGACCGCGAGCGACCCCGACACCGCGAGGATGAAGGACAGGCCGATGATCGGCTTGATGCCCGGGGCGATGATGAAGCGGAACTGCTGCCACCTGTTGGCGCCGTCGATCTCGGCGGCCTCGTAGAGCTGGCCGGGGATCGACTGGATGGCGCCGAGGAAGAGCACGAAGTTCAGGCCCATGTAGCGCCAGACGGATGTGCCGGCCAGTGACACGTTGATCACGCTGGGGTTGCCGAGCCACTGCTGGACGAGGCCGCCGGCGCCGAACTGCTGGAGCAGCGAGTCGAGGGTGCCGCCGGGCTGGAAGAAGTACACGAAGATCAGGGCGATGGCGACCCCGTTGATCATGTAGGGGAAGAAGATGATCCCCTTGAAGAAGTTCTTGAACCGTGTGCTGAAGCTGAGGATCGTCGCGAAGTACAGCGCGAGCGCCATCTGCACGACGGAACCGCCGAGGTAGAACAGGCTCACGAAGAAGACCTTGAAGATGTCGGGTCGCGTGAAGACCGACACGTAGTTGTCCAGGCCTACGAAATCCTTCGTCTTGTCCAGGCCGTCCCACGACGTGAGGGAGTACCAGAACATGTTCAGCACGGGGTAGTAGGTGAAGAGGAACAGCAGGACGAGCGGGGCGGCGAGGAACACGTACGGCGTCCCTCGCCAGCCCCACCCCCCTCGCTTCTTCTTCACGGGAGCGGGCGAGCCCGTCGCGGCCGGGCCTGGTCGCATCTGCCGCGACCGGGTCGTCTCAAAGGTTCCAGCCATACGGACTCTCCCACGTGTTCCATGAACTCACCGACGGTGTGCGACGTGCGGTAGCGCAGGCTGGGGTCAGCCCGCGGCGACGGTGGCCCTGGCCGCTGCCCACTTCGCGTTCAGGTCGTCGAAGATCTGCTGCTTCGTCTCGCTCGAGGCCCCGCGAGCGGAGTCGACGAGCCGCTGGACGAAGTCGGGTGCGTAGAGGCCGATCTCGGCCTGCTTGTCGATGTCGTTGACCAGCGACTCCTTGCCCGCCGGCGCCGGGTTCTGCAGGACGTACTGGACCCCGAGCGCCTCGAAGTCGGCGAGGGTGGACGGGGCCTTGGAGTCGATGAGCGGTGAGAGCCCACCCTGTGCGTCGGCGAACCCGGACTCGGTGTTGAACCAGTCGATCCAGGCGCGGGCGGCCTCCTTGTGCTTGGAGTTCACGTTGATGGCCTGGGCGTAGTCACCACCGACCGTCGCGTAGAACGTGCCGTCCTTCTGGTGCGGGAACGGCAGGTAGCCGATGTCCGTGGCGGGGTTGCCGGCGTCGGTCGCAGCCTTCTGCATCTGCGAGATGGCCCACGAGCCGAGCGTCATCGCGGAGACCTTGCCGGTCGCGATGAGGTTCTTGGACTCTTCCCAGTTGGTCGTCGTCGGGTCGGCCTCGGTGAGCTTCTGGTTCACGGCGTCGTACAGCAGCGAGTCGATCACGAAGTGGTCGGAGCCCGCGGACCACGGGGCGTCGTCCTGGCCCAGCTTGTTGTCGAACTCCGGGTCGGCCGAGATCTCGCCGCGGTGGGACTCCCACTGCGTCAGGGGCCAGCCGTCCTTGTAGTTCGTGTAGAGCGGGACGACTGACGGGTCCTTGTCCTTGATCGCCTTCAGGTCCGTCAGGAACTCCTCAGGCGTGGTCGGCACCGCCGTGATGCCTGCGGCCGCCCAGACCTTCTTGTTGTAGACGATGCCCTGCGTGTTGCCGACGACCGGGATCCCGTAGACCTTGCCCTCGAAGATCTTCGGGGTGAGGAAGCGGTAGGTCTTCTCCATCGTGGCCGCGTCGCCGAGCGGCTCGAAGAAGTCGGGCATCTGTGCGGGGGTGATGGTGTTGACGATCGCCAGCACGTCGCCGTAGTCGGTCGTGTTCATGCGGGTCTTGACTTCGCCCTCGTAGTCCGTGATCCCCTCGAAGGAGACCTTGACCTGCGGGTACTTGGCCTCGAACGCGGCCTTGTACTTGTCGAAGGTGCCGTCCGTCACCAGGTCCGTCCGCCACGTCAGGACGGTGATGTCGCCCGACGGGGCTGCGTCGCTCGCGGCCCCTGCGCCCCCCGAGACGCTCGCGTCGTCGCCGGGAGCGGCGTCTCCGCTGCTGGCGCACGCACTGGTGAGAGAGATGAGTGAAGCGATGGCGGCGACGGTCAGGAGTCGTGTTCGTCGTGCGGGAGGGAACATCGTTGATCCTCTCTGCAGCCCGGCACCTCGATGGGCCGGCGGGGCTCGGGCGTCAGTGCCCTGGCGGTGGCGTTGGTCGTCCCGCTCTGTGTGACATTCTTAGGCAACCGAACAAAGTAAGTCAATCCCGCGTGTCGCCCGTCACCGTCGTCGTCGCCAGATCGTTAGGTTGGGGACGTGGCGCACCGGGCCGTGCGCGACGCGCGCACAGGACGTGCACGCAGAGGAGGAGGCAGTGCGTGACCAGTGCCAGTCTCGGGATGGCGCACACCAGCAGTCAGGCGGCGATCCTCGATGTCATCCGTGCTGCCGGGACGATCAGCCGCGTCGAGCTCACGCGCGCGACGGGTCTGACTGGCGCCACGATCTCGACGGTCGTCCGACGCCTGATCAACGAAGGGCTCGTGCTGGAGGTCGGCCGAGCCGAGTCGACCGGCGGCAAGCCCCGCATGCTGCTCCAGCTCGACCCGACCGCTCGGTTCGCCATCGGCGTGCACCTGGACCATGCGGGCATCACCTACGTGGTGTCCAACCTCGGCGGAGCGATCGTCACGCGGTGGCGCCAACCGGGCGCGGGGTCCGACAGCCCCGCCGAGGTCGTCGCCCGCATCGTCCGTGAGATCGGCGGCATGATCGCGCGCACCGGGATCGATCGCAGCCGCGTGCTGGGGCTGGGCGTCGTGTCGCCCGGACCGATCACGGCGGCCGTCGGCATGGTGCTGACGCCCCCGAGCATGGAGTCGTGGACCGAGTACCCGCTCGCCGAGGCCCTCGAGGACGGCGTCGGCGTCCCGGTGCTGCTCGACAACGACGCCACCGCGTCTGCCGTCGGCGAGTACTGGGCGGGCGGTATCGAACCGACGTCCGCGTTCGCGGCGTTGTACATGGGAACGGGCATCGGCGCGGGGGTGCTGGTCAACGGGACGGTGTACCGGGGCGCCAGCTCGAACTCCGGAGAGATCGGGCACATCTGCGTCGACATCGACGGGCCGCCCTGCTGGTGCGGGAGCCGCGGCTGTGTCGAGATCCTGGCCGGACCCGCTGCCGTCGTGACCGCAGCGCGAGCCGCGGGACTTGACGTCGGACCCGCCGAACGGTCCGTCGCGGAGAGCTTCGCGGCCGTCGCTAGGGCCGCTCTGCGCGGTGAGCCGACCGCGGCCGCGATCCTCCAGCGCTCGGCGAGGTACCTGGCCGTCGCGGCGCACACGCTCGCGAACATCATGGACCTCGACCTCGTCGTTCTCACCGGACCGTCGTTCGCGTTGGCCGGCTCGCTGTACCTGCCGGCCGTCGAGGATCTGCTCAGCACGGCGTTCTTCGCGCGGCAGAGCCACCCCGTCCGAGTGACGATCTCCACGAACGCCTCGGACTCGGCCGCGGTCGGCGCCGCCGCGCTCGTGCTCCAGAGCGAGCTCGCGCCACGGCAGTCAGGGGCGCGGCTGCAAGCCGAGCTCGGACCTGAGCCGGTGCCGGCTCAGGGACGGACCTCGGTGGTGGGGTCGCTCGGCTGAGGGAGCAGGCGGTCGAGGGCCGCGAGGGGGATCCCCAGCCAGTGTGGTCGGTTGCGCGCCTCGTACACCGCCTCATAGAGAGCCTTGTCGAGCTCGAGCGCGCGCAGCAGGATCGCGGCGTCGTCGTCGACGGGTGTGCCGTGCAGATAGCCGTCGAGCAGTGCGGCCCGTCCCTGCGCGGCCCAGGCGAGGTCCGCCTCGGCGGGTGTCCACGTGCGTTCGGCACCGTCGCCGGCACCGCCCGAGCCACCCGCACCGCCGACCGCCGCCGCGTAGTCGATCGAGCGCAGCATCCCCGCGACGTCGCGCAGGGCGAGGTCGGGGCGCGTGCGCGCCGCGATCGGTGCGAGCGGCTCGCCCTCGAAGTCCAGCACGTACCACCGGTCGTGGCCGCGGAGCACCTGCCCGAGGTGCAGGTCCCCGTGGACGCGCTGTGGTACTGGCGGCTCGCGGACGGCCTGGGTCCCCGCGGCGAGGGCAGCGACCCCGTCGGCGTAGCGTCCGAGCTCGGGAACGGCGGCGACCGCCCAGCCGAACCGCTCGCGGAGCGCCCGAGCCAGCTCGCCCGCGCGGTCGGCACCGAGCTGGGGGGTGGCGACGGGCAGTGCTCGGGCGAGGGCCGCATGCATGCCGGCAACCACCTCGCCGAGCTCGCGCGCGAGGTCCGCGAACGGCTCGCCCCGACCGGCCATCGCGCAGGCCAGCGCGAAACCGTCGCGCGCGCCCGGCACGAACTCGCTCACGACGCCGAGGTGACCCTTGACGGTCGAGGTTCCCGACGGCCAGGTCGCCTCGAGCCAGGCGAGCGGGCGCGGGACGTTCTCCCACCCCGCGTCCGCGAGCGCGCGAGGCACGTCGACGTCCGGGTTCGCCCCTGGGGCGAGGGCCCGAAAGACCTTGAGGATCGCGGATCCGGCCCCCGCTCGCCCCGATCCGGGCAGGAGCACGGAGGTGTTCGACTGCTCGCCCGTGAGTACCTGGGCGCGCTCGGGTTCGACCTCGGCCCCAGGTCCCTGTGCGGCCGCGAGCCACGCGCGCAGGAACGCGGGGTCGCCGGCGCCGTCGAGGACATCGGTCCGTGCGCCCGCGACGACAGCGTCCTGCGCGAACGGCTCGTCGACCGGCAGCACGCCGATGGTCCGCTCGGCATGGTCCCCGCCGGTGGCACGCAGTGTCACCGGGACCTGCAGGACGGTGTCCACACCGGGCGCGACGGTCCGCACGAACACGATGCGGACGTCCGCCTCGTCGAGCGGATCCACCAGGGTCAGCCCGCCGACGCAGCTCAGATCGGCAGCGACGCCCTTGGCGGGGAACCAGCGTCGGCTGCGCAGCCACTCGCCGAGCAGCCCCAGCAGCGCGTCGTCGCGCGGCTCGCGCGTCACAGCTGGTGCATCCATGGCGTGGACCCCTCGACCGGCAGGCTCACGACGACTCGGTCGGCGCCGTCGCTGGATCGACGACGAGCCAGTAGAACTCGCGGGACCCGAGTGTGAAGTGCGCCGTGCCGTCCGGCCCGATCGCCGGGAACGGCGCCCCGCCGAAGACGTCGTGCAGCTGCGCGCCCTTGTGCCCCGGGAGGTGCACGGCGGAAGACCGGGGCGTCGCGGCCATGTTCGCGACGACGAGGATCGTCTCGTCGTCGGTGTAGCGCCGGAACGCGAGGATCGCGTCGTTGGAGGTGGTCAGCACCTCGAAGTTGCCGCGCCCGAGCGCGGAGTGGCGACGACGCACCGTGAGCATGCCGTGGACCCAGTGCAGCAACGACGTCGGCTGCGCGAGCTGCGCCTCGACGTTGACGTGCCCGTAGTGGTGCACGAGCGACTGGACCAGCGGGAGGTACAGCTTGCCGGGGTCCGCCGTGGAGAAGCCGGCGTTGCGATCGGGGGTCCACTGCATCGGTGTGCGGACGGCATCGCGGTCGGCGAGCCAGATGTTGTCGCCCATGCCGATCTCGTCGCCGTAGTACAGGCACGGGCTGCCTGGCAGCGACAGCAGCAGCGCATGCACCAGCTCGAGCTCCTTGCGGGAGTTGTCGAGGAGCGTCGCGAGGCGGCGACGGATCCCGACGTTGGCCCGCATGCGCGAGTCGGGCGCGTACCAGCCGTACATCGACGCGCGTTCCTCGGTCGACACCATCTCGAGCGTCAGCTCGTCGTGGTTGCGCAGGAACGTGCTCCACTGCGCGCCCCGAGGGATCGGCGGGGTGTCGGCCAGGATGTCGATGATGGAGGCCGCCCGCTGGTCACGGACTGCGTAGTAGAGGCGCGGCATGACCGGGAAGTGGAAGCACATGTGGCACTCGGGCTCCGCCTCCGTGCCGAAGTAGTGCACAACGTCCTCGGGCCACTGGTTCGCCTCGGCGAGCATGATGCGGCCCGGGAACTCGGTGTCGATCATCGCCCGGAGACGGCGAAGGAACCCGTGCGTCTCGGGCAGGTTCTCGCAGTTCGTGCCCTCGGCCTCGAAGAGGTACGGCACCGCGTCGAGGCGGAACCCGTCGACGCCGAGCTGCATCCAGAACCGCACGACGTCGAACATCGCCTCGCCGACGCGCGGGTTCTCGAAGTTCAGGTCGGGCTGGTGGGTGAAGAACCTGTGCCAGTAGTACTGCCGGCGCACCGCGTCGAACGTCCAGTTGGAGGTCTCGGTGTCGACGAAGATGATCCGGGCGTCCGCGTAGCGGGTCGCGTCGTCGCTCCACACGTAGAAGTCGCCGTACGGCCCCTCCGGGTCTGAGCGGGACGCCTGGAACCACGGGTGGGCGTCGCTCGTGTGGTTCATGACCACGTCGACGACGACGCGGATGCCGCGCTCGTGCGCGGCGGCGACGAGCTCGGTGAAGTCGGCGACGCTGCCGTACTGGCCCGCGATGGAGGTGTAGTCCGAGACGTCATACCCGCCGTCGCGCAGCGGCGAGGGGTAGAACGGCGGCAGCCAGAGGCAGTCGATGCCGAGCCACTGCAGGTAGTCGAGCCGGGCGATGAGACCCTGCAGGTCGCCGCTGCCGATCCCCGACGAGTCGGAGAAGGACCGGATCATCACCTCGTAGAAGACCGCCGACCGGTACCACTCGGGGTCGTCCGAGAGCCCCGGGCGCAGTTCGGCGCCCGACGGGTGTGCTGGTGGGACGGGCTGACGGTGCTTCGGGAGCGCTGCGAGCGCGAGCTGGCCGGTCGCGGTCGACACGCCGCCGAAAGCCGCCGGCACGACCGGGGTGGGCTGGGTGCCGGGGCTCATCTGGGTCCGATCTGCACGACGTGTGCGCAGCGCACGACAGCGTCGAGGCTCACGTACACATCGGATCCCCACGTGTACGTCTCGTCGGACAGCACGTCGTGCGCGTGGACCGCCGCGTCCGGCTCGAGTCCCAGGGCCACGAGATCGAGGTGCACGACGCCGGAATGCCCGGCGTGCGGGTCGAGGTTGACGACCACCACGACGACGTCCTCGGCACCCGTCGGGGAGTGCTCGGCGGCGAGCCGTCGCGAGAAGCACAGCAGGGAGTCGTCCGTCGTCGGGTGCACCGTGAGGTTGCGCAGCTGGCGCAGGGCGGGGTGGGCCCGCCGGATCTCGTTGAGCCGCCGCAGCAGCGTCGCGATGCCGAGATCGTCTCCGAGGGACCAGTCACGAGGTCGGAACTCGTACTTCTCGTTGTCGATCTGCTCCTCGACCCCGGGCCGCGGCACGTTCTCGACGAGCTCGTAGCCCGAGTAGATGCCCCACGTCGGGGCACCCAGCGCGGCCAGGACCGCGCGGACGGCGAAGCCCGCGACGCCACCGCTCTGCAGGTGCGGCGGCAGGATGTCGTGCGTCGTCGGCCAGAAGCTCGGGCGCAGCCAGGACCCCTGTTCGCCCGAGACCTCGGTGAGGTACTCCTCGAGCTCGACCTTCGTCGTGCGCCACGTGAAGTACGTGTACGACTGGTGGAAGCCGATCCGAGCGAGCGCCAGCATCATCGCGGGCCGGGTGAACGCCTCGGACAGGAAGATGACGTCAGGCTGGGTCGCGCGCACGTCGGCGAGCAGCCGCTCCCAGAACGGCAGCGGCTTGGTGTGCGGGTTGTCGACGCGGAACGCCGTCACGCCGTGGTCGATCCAGACCTGGAGCACCCGGCGGATCTCCGCGTAGATGCCCTCGGGGTCGTTGTCGAAGTTCAGGGGGTAGATGTCCTGGTACTTCTTCGGCGGGTTCTCGGCGTAGGCGATCGTGCCGTCCGCGCGGGTCGTGAACCACTCGGGGTGGCTCGTGACCCAGGGATGGTCCGGCGAGCACTGCAGCGCGAGGTCGAGCGCGACCTCGAGGTTCAGCCGCCGTGCCGCGGCGACGAAGGCGTCGAAGTCGTCGAACGTGCCGAGCGACGGCTCGATCGCGTCGTGCCCGCCGTCCGGTGAGCCGATCGCGTACGGCGAGCCGGGATCGCCGGGCACCGCGGTCAAGGAGTTGTTGCGACCCTTGCGGTAGGTCGTGCCGATCGGATGGATCGGCGTGAGGTAGACGATGTCGAAGCCCAGCTCGGCGATGCGCGGCAGGTCGAGGGCAGCGGTGGTCAGGGTCCCCGACGTCCACGCACCGGTCGACGGGTCGTGCCGCGCGCCCACGGAGCGGGGGAACATCTCGTACCAGGCGCCCGCGAGCGCGAGCGGGCGGTCGACGACGAGCGGGTAGACCGGGGACGAGCTCACCATGTCGCGTACCGGGTGAGCGTCGAGGGCGGACCGCACCGGCGTCGACAGTCCGGCCGCGAGCCGCTCCTCGGCTGGTCGTGCGGCGTCGCGCAGCGCGTGGGCCGCGTCGGTGAGCGTCGTCGCGGCGTCCGCCTGCGCCGCCGCCGCGGCGCGCTCGAGCAGCAGGGCGCCCTCGGTCAGCATGAGCTCGACGTCGATCCCGGCACGGACCTTGATCGTCGCGTCATGGCTCCAGGTCCCGTACGGGTCCGACCAGCCCTCGACCCGCAGGCCCCAGGCACCGGGCGCGTCGGGCACGAGCCGGGCCTCCAGGCGGTCGAGGCCGGGTGCGACGTCGACCATGCGTGCGCGCGACCGGTCGACGCCGTCGGGACCGACGAGGACGGCTGTCGCGCCGACCGCATCGTGCCCCTCGCGGAACACGGTGGCGCGCACGGGAACTGCCTCGCCGACGGCGGCCTTGGCGGGCCATCGGCCGGCCTCGACGACCGGCGAGACGTCGACGACGGGGATGCGCCCGATCCGTGGTCCGACTGGCCCGAACCCTGCTTTCCGGCGGCCAGGCCGGACCCCGCGGACCGTGGCCGTCGTGCCCACCGCGTCGTCCCGGGCCGCGGCGCGCGTGGGTCGTGCGGGACGAGGCTTCTCGGGCGGCACAGGGGATGACGTGGTCACGGTCCGAACCTATCCACACGTCGTGCCCCTGGGCATCTGCTGGGCTCGATCGGCGGGCCGTGTCTAGGGTGAACGGTCAGTTCGTGCCGTTGGCGGAGGCCAGGTGCCGGCCGCAGGGGTCACCGTTTGCCGCGAGCGCCCGACGCCCCGGGGCTCACGCGCGCAGGTCCGCGGCGAGGGCGCGCCCGGCGGTGCGCCCCGAGAACAGGCAGCCGCCGAGGAACGTCCCCTCGAGGGCACGGTGGCCGTGGACCCCACCGCCTCCGAAGCCCGCAGCCTCGCCGACCGCGTACAGCCCGGTCAGCACCGATCCGTCGGGGCGCAGGACCCGGGCCCGCGTGTCGGTCAGCAGCCCCCCGAGCGTCTTGCGGGTCAGGACGGAGAGTCGAATCGCGAGCAGGGGCCCGTGGTGGGGGTCGAGCAGCTCGTGCGGCGGGGCGACACGGATGAGCCGGTCGACGACGTAGCGGCGCGCCATGGCGGTCGCGCCGACCTGGAGGTCCTTGCCCAGCCCTGTTGCGACCTGCGCGTCGCGCAGCTCGATCGTGTGCGCGAGCCGAGCACCGTCGATGCGGTCGCTGCCCGCGAGGGCGTTCATGCGCGCGGCCAGCTCGCCCGGCGTGTCGGCCCAGAGGAACTCGGGCGAGCCGGCGGCGAACGTCTCGACCGGGCCGACCGCTCCGGGCAGCGCTCGCTGGAGCAGCAACCTGACGTCTCTGCCCGTCAGGTCCGGGTTCTGCTCCGAGCCGGACAGCGCGAGCTCGGCGCCCAGGATCGTCTTGTCGAGGACGAACCACGAGTGGTCGTCGCCGCGTCGCGTGATGTGCCGCAACGCCCCGAGCGCGTCGAAGCCGGGGAAGAGCGGCACCGGGAGGCGCTCGCCGTCCGCGTCGAGCCACAGCGAGCTCGGTCCGGCCAGGATCCGGATGCCGTGCCGGCTCCAGACCGGCGAATGGTTCGTGATGCCCTCGGGGTAGTGCCACATCCGGTCCGAGTGAACGACGGCGCCCCCCGCGGCGCCCGCAAGTGCGATCCCTGAACCGTCCACGTGGTCCGGGACGCCCGAGAGCATCCGGCGGGGAAGCGTGCCCGCGTCAGCGGGCCAGGACGATCGCACGAGCTCGTGGTTGGCGCCGATGCCACCGGTGGCGACGACGACGGCGTGCGCCGACACCTCGAACGCGCCGACGACCGCTCGTGAGCTCGGTGCACCGCGCTCGGCACCGTCCCGCGCGAGGACGTCGCCGCGCACGCCGGTGACACGACCGTCGGTCGTGACGAGCTCGGTCGCCCGGTGGCGGAACCGGACATCGACGAGCCCGCGGCGGTGCGCCGAGAGCAGCGTGCGCACGAACGGTTCGAGCAGACCCGGTCCGGTGCCCCACGTGACGTGGAACCGTGGCACAGAGTTGCCGTGACCGTCCGCGAGGTACCCGCCCCGCTCGGCCCACTGCACCAGCGGGAACCAGCGCACCCCCTGTGCGTGCAGCCAGCTCCGCAGCTCACCGGCCGCGAAGTCCACGAACCCTTCGGCCCACGCGCGCGACCAGCGGTCGTCGTCGCCAGCGGTGAAGTCGGCCGACCCGAGCCAGTCCGCCAGGGCGAGCTCGGGCGAGTCCTTGATGCCCAGGCGTCGCTGCTCGGGGGAGTCGACGAGGAAGAGGCCACCGAAGGACCACCAGGCCTGACCGCCGAGACTTGCGGGGGGCTCGGCGTCGAGCAGGACGACTCGATGGCCGGCAGCGGTGAGCTCAGCGGTCGCGACGAGCCCGGCAAGGCCCGCTCCGAGGACGACGACGTCGGTGTCGGTCATGGCGGGAGACTAGACCCGCCGTGGGGGCCGGCGTCAGACCGCGACGTAGACCCGCAGCGTGAGCGGCTCGACCAGGACGCGGTCACCCGTGACGGGGTCCGGCGAGCCGTTGACCTCCGTGTAGCGCTCGTCTGGGTGCTCCCAGGCGGAGTCCCACGTCAGCTCCCACCGGGTCGGACGGTCGCCGCCGAGCGCCACGTCCACCGGGTCGAGCGAGCCGTTGATGACGAGCAGGACCGTCGAGGCGTCGTCGGGACCCGGTCCCGTGGGCGTGGACCGCACCATCTGCAAGGTCCGCGTCGCCGGGTCGTGCCAGCGTGCGTGGTCGAACGCGACGCCGTCCGCCCCGTACCAGGCCAGGTCCGGCCGAGCGCCCGGTGCGTGCGCGGCGCCGGTGAAGAACTGGCTCGTGCGCAGGGCAGCGTGCTCGCGACGCAGGCCCAGCAGGTAGCGCGCAGTGTCGAGGAGGTCGGAGCGCCACGGGGACAGGTCCCAGCGGACCCACGACAGCTCGTTGTCCTGGCAGTAGGCGTTGTTGTTGCCGCGCTGCGTCCGGCCCAGCTCGTCGCCCGCCGTGATCAGGGGCGTCCCCGCGGACAGCACGAGCGTGGCGAACAGGTTGCGGATCGAGCGGCGGCGGAGCGGCACGATGTCCGCTCCCGGCGTGTCGACCGTGAGCGGGCCCTCGATGCCATGGTTCCAGGACCGGTTGTCGTCCGCGCCGTCCCTGTTCTGCTCGCCATTGGCAGCGTTGTGCTTGTGCTCGAAGGCGACCAGGTCGGCCAGGGTGAAACCGTCGTGCGCGGTCACGTAGTTGACCGACGCTGAGGGGGTTCGGATCAGCTGGGGGTCGCTCGGACCGAACAGGTCGACGGAACCCGCGAGCCGCGTCGCGAGCTCCCGGACACGGTGGCCAGGCAGCCCGTGCGCCGCGCGGCTCGGCTCGGCGAGCCAGAACGAGCGCACGGCATTGCGGAACCGGTCGTTCCACTCGGCCATGGGTGGGGGGAACTGGCCCGTCTGCCAGCCGCCGGGACCCACGTCCCAGGGCTCGGCGACGAGCTTGAGACCGTGCAGGTGCGGATCGGTCGCGAGCGCCGTGAGGAAGGCGTGGTTGGGGTCGAACCCGTCGTGCGCACGACCCAGCGTCACGGCGAGGTCGAACCGGAAGCCGTCGACGCCGACCTCGTCGGCCCAGTAGCGCAGCGAGTCCATGGCGAGCCTGACGACCTCGCGGCGCCGGAAGTCGAGCGTGTTCCCGGTCCCCGTGACGTCGGCGAGCGTCGCCGGGTAGCCGCCGTCGTGCCAGTAGTAGAGCGAGCTGTCGAGGCCGCGCAGGCTGAGGTGCTGGCCCGGGAGTCCGCCCTCGCACGTGTGGTTGTAGACGACGTCGAGGATGACCTCGATCCCGGCCTCGTGCAGCGCGTGCACGGCGCTGCGGATCTCGTCGAGGACAGCGGCGGGTCCGGCCTCGCGCGCGCGGGCGGTGGCATACGGCGCGTGCGGGGCGAAGAAGCCGAGCGTGCTGTAGCCCCAGTAGTTGACCAGGCCCTTGGCGATCAGGTGCGGCTCGGACACGAACGCGTGGATCGGCAGGAGCTCGAGGGTCGTCACGCCGAGAGCGCTCAGGTGGTCGATCGTCGCGGGGTGCGCCAGGCCCGCGTAGGTTCCGCGGAGCTCCTCGGGCACGGCGTCGAGGCACTGCGTCAGGCCGCGCACGTGGGCCTCGTAGATGACCGTGTGCTCCCACGCGACGTGGGGTCGGTTGCAGGCAGGGTGCAGCTGCTCGCCGTTGCCGGCGCGAGGGTCGACCACGACGGCATGCGCCGTGAACGGCAACGAGTCCCTCTTGTCGGCCGGTCCGTACGGGTCGCCCACCAGCTGGTCGTCGACGACGTGGCCGTACGTCTCGGGCGTGTAGGCGACCTCGCCGGCCAGCCCGCGCGCGTAGGGGTCGACCAGGAGCTTTGCGGGGTTGTACCGCATCCCGCCCGCCGGGTCCCAGGCGCCGTGGGCGCGGAAGCCGTAGCGCTGGCCCGGGCGGACGCCGTCGACCCACGCCCAGAAGACGCCCAGTCGCGGACCGCCCAGCGGGATCCTGCGCTCGCTCCAGCCGGTCGCCGATCGTGGGTCGGGGTCGATCAGGCAGAGATCGACGGCGTCCGCATGCGAGGCGAGCACCGCGACGCTGACGCCCTTGGGGGTGACGTGGACCCCGAGGGGCGGGGTCGGGCGGGTCCGGAGGCGAGGGCTCACGAGTCCTAGTGTGGCCTTCCTGAGCGCCGAACCGGGCATGACGCGGCACGACTGAGGCCGAGGTCACGTCGCGGCACGGCTGCGGACGTCCCAGCTGCCGACACCGCAGCAGCTGCCGCTCCCCGGGACGGTAACGTTCCGCGGGTGAGAATCGTCGTGCTGGTCAAGCATGTCCCGGACATCCAGTCGGAGCGCGCGCTGGGTCCCGACGGGCGCGTGGTGCGCGACGGCGGTGACGGCACGATCAACGAGCTCGACGAGAACGCGGTCGAGGCCGCCCTCCTGCTCGTCGAGCAGCACGGCGGCGAGGTCGTTGCGTTGACCGTCGGGCCCGCGGACGCGGTCGACGCGGTCCGTCGGGCCCTGCAGCTCGGTGCCGACTCCGGCGTGCACGTGCTCGACGACGCGATCGCCGGCTCCGACGTCTTCGGCACGGTCGCCGTGCTTTCCGCCGCCGTCCGCCGCCTCGGCGCCGAGGCGCCCGTCGACCTCGTGCTCACCGGCATGGCCGGTCTCGACGGGCTGACGTCGCTGGTCCCCGCGGCGCTCGCGGCCGAGCTCGACCTGCCTCAGCTGACGCTCGCGAGCGAGCTCACGGTCGTCGAGTCCGACTCCGGATGGACCGCCCGCGTCCGCCGCGACCTGGACCACGCGACCGAGGTGCTCGAGGCCCCCCTGCCCGCGCTCGTGTCGGTGACCGACCAGGCCAACGAACCGCGCTACCCGAACTTCAAGGGCATCATGGCCGCCCGCAAGAAGCCGGTCGAGGTCCTGGGGCTCGCTGACCTCGGCGTCGAGGCGGCCGCGGTGGGCGACGCGGGCGCGCGGACCGACGTCGTCGACGCCGCGCGGCGCCCCGTGCGGGAGAACCGCATCCTCGTGACCGACAACGGCGACGCCGGGCTCCGGCTCGCCGCGTACCTCGTCGAGAACAAGCTCGTCTGAGCCCGCAGACCGTGACCGAAGGACGAACGACGATGACGACGCCCGCGACCGGCCCCGTGCTGGTCCTGCTCGACCACGCCGCTGACGGTGTGCTCCGCCTGCCCGCGCTCGAGCTGCTGACCGCTGCCCGGTCGCTCGGCACCGTGCAGGGCGTCTGGGTCGCCGGCGCGGACGGGCCCGCACCGGACGCCCGTGCGCTCGAGCTGCTCGGCACCCACGGGGTCGAGACCGTGCACCGCCTGGACGTCGGCGACGCGGACGTGCGGCTGACCCCGGTGGTCGCCCAGGGGCTCACGGCTCTCCTGGAGCGCACCGGCGCCTCGGTGCTGCTGCTCACGTCGTCGTTCGAGAACAAGGAGGTTGCCGCGCGGGTCGGCGTCGCCACCGGAGCCGGTGTCGTCGTGGACGCGTCGGCCCTCGAGGTGGCAGGTGACCGCCTCGTGGCCGCCAAGACGGTGTTCGCGGGGACGTGGAACACGCGCTGCGCGGTCCGAACCCCGCTCGCGGTCATCGCGCTCAAGGCCGGCTCGGTGCAGGCCGAGCCCGCCGCCGAGCCCACGACGGTGACTGTCGTCTCGCAGACCGTCGCGGTGGACAGCGGCGCGCGGCGCGTGACGGTCGCCGAGCACACCGAGCGCGCCGCATCGACGCGTCCCGACCTCGGTGCCGCTCAGGTCGTCGTGGTCGGCGGTCGTGGCACGAACGGTGACTTCGCACCGCTCGAGGAGCTCGCGGACCTGCTCGGTGGAGCGGTCGGCGCCACGCGCGTCGCGACCGACGAGGGGTGGATCGGTCACGACGCGCAGATCGGTCAGACCGGCGTCACCGTCGCACCCCAGCTGTACATCGGCGCCGGGGTGTCCGGTGCGGTGCACCACCGTGGCGGGATGCAGTCCGCCGGAACCATCGTGGCGATCAACAACGACCCGGAGGCCCCGATCTTCGAGATCGCCGACTTCGGCATCGTCGGCGACCTGTTCGCCGTCCTGCCTCAGGCGACCGCGGAGCTGCGCCGGCTCAAGGGCTGACCCGCCCGCCCGCCCGGCGTGGGTTCAGGCGAGCTCGCGCAGCCAGCTGAGCGCGGCGGACGCCTGGGCGCGCTGGAACCGGCGCAGGTTGGGGATGCCGACGGGAGCGGGCAGGACCGAGCTCGCCGTCAGGAACCCCGCGAGCCCCGCGAGCGCGGCCCGGAGGTCCTGCGGGGGCACACCGTCCGAGACCGGGTGGGACCAGAAGTGCCTCTGCGGGTCGCCGCCGGCCTGCATCGCGACGCTCGGCAGCATGAACGCCAGGTCGAGCCACGGGGCGCCGATGCTGGCGTGCGGCCAGTCGATGAGCGTGACGCGGTGATGGTCGGGGTCGATCATCACGTTGTCGGCGCGCAGGTCGCCATGAACGAGCGCGCCACCGGCGCAGACGCGCAGCGAGTCCTCTTCCCAGACGATGAGCCGGTCGATGTTCGCCTGCGCCCAGGCACCGATCTCGCCGGACGCCGCTACGAGCGCGCCGATCTCGTCGGCCGGCCGCTGCCGCAGCCGGCGCCAGCCGGTGAAGTCGGCGGCGAGCTTGACGTCGGTCCGCGGCAGGTCGTGCCCGGGCAGCGGCTCGGCGTCGGCCAAGGGGATGAGGGCGTCGAGAACCAGGCGCAGCTCGTCGGGCCGCCACGGCATCTCGGGCGGGCGACCGTGCGCGACCTCGAAGCCGAGGATGACCCACTCGCCGTCGTCGTGCCACCAGTACAGCCGGGGTGCGGGAACCTGCGGGGGGAGCGCGGCCGCGACGCGGATCTCGGCGCGGGCGAGGTCGGGGGACTCGGGATTCTGCTCGGGCGAGACAGCCTTGACGAACACGCCACGGCCGTCGGTCAGTTCCAGGACCGCCGCGAAACCGGGACTGAAGCCCGAGTTGGCGCTCGACTCGGCGGTCACGCGGGCGCCGGCGAGCGACGAGATCCGGGTGCGGACGGCGCGCGGGAGGTCGGCCCAACCGAGCCGCTGGCCACTGAAGGCGAGCGGCAGGGCGCTGGCGTCGTCGGCACTCACGGACCCATAGTGCCAGCGTCCTTCGTAGAATCGTCAGCGTGACCACATATCTGGACCATGCGGCGACCACGCCGATGCTCCCCGAGGCGGCACGGGCCTTGGCGGAGCAGCTGGCCCGGACCGGCAACCCCTCCTCGCTGCACACTTCCGGGCGGGCGGCGCGGCGCGTCGTCGAGGAGTCCCGCGAGCAGATCGCCGCGACGCTCGGCGCCCGGCCGAGCGAGGTCGTCTTCACCGGCGGTGGCACCGAGGCCGACAACCTCGCCGTCAAGGGGCTGTTCTGGGCGCGCCGGAGGCAGGACCCCGCCCGGATGCGCATCCTCGTGTCGGCGGTCGAGCACCACGCGGTCCTCGATCCCGCGTTCTGGATGGCTGCGCACGCCGGCGCCGAGATCGTGCTGCTGCCCGTCGATCAGGACGGCGTCCTGCGACCCGACGCGCTCGCGGCAGAGCTCGAGGCCCACGGCGAGCAGGCCGCGCTGATCTCCGTCATGTGGGCGAACAACGAGGTCGGCGCGCTGCAGCCGCTCGACGACGTCGTCGCGCTGGCGCGCCGCTTCGGGGTCCCGGTGCACGCCGACGCGGTCCAGGCCGTCGGGCAGCTGCCGGTCGACTTCGCAGCGTCGGGCCTCGACGCGCTGACCGTGAGCGGCCACAAGGTCGGGGGGCCGGGCGGCATCGGTGCGCTCGTGGCGCGCCGCGGCCTCGAGCTCACCCCGGTCCTGCACGGCGGCGGCCAGGAGCGGGGGGTCCGCTCCGGGACCCTCGCCGTGCCCCTCATCGCGTCCATGGCGGTCGCGCTCGAGGCAGCGGTCGCCGCCCAGCCGACGTACGCCGTGAGGGTCGGAGCGCTGCGTGACCAGCTCGTCGCCGCGGTGCGTCACGTGGCTCCCGAGGCTGTGCTGCGCGGGCCGGCGGACCTGTCCCGACGGCTGCCCGCCAACGCGCACTTCACCTTCCCGGGGTGCGAGGGCGACTCGCTGCTGTACCTGCTCGACTCGGCGGGGATCGAGTGCTCGACCGGCTCGGCGTGCCAGGCCGGCGTGCCGCAGCCGAGCCATGTCCTGCTCGCGATGGGGCTGGACGAGGTGGACGCGCGCGGTGCGCTGCGGTTCTCGCTCGGTCGCACCTCGACCGTGGCGGACGTCGACGCGCTCGCTGCCGCGCTTCCCGGAGTGGTGGACCGGGCGCGCGCGGCGGGACTCGCCGGGGCCGCCCACCCGTCGGGCGGGAACGCCTGATGCGCGTGCTCGCGGCCATGTCCGGGGGGGTCGACTCCGCGGTCGCGGCCGCCCGCGCCGTCGACGCGGGCCATGACGTGGTGGGCGTCCACATGGCGCTCTCGCGGAACCGCGACCAGTTCCGGAACGGCTCGCGCGGGTGCTGCTCGATCGAGGACGCGGGCGACGCGCGTCGCGCCGCGGACGTGCTGGGGATCCCGTACTACGTGTGGGACCTGTCGGAGCGCTTCGAGGAGACGGTCGTCGCCGACTTCCTCGCCGAGTACGCCGCCGGTCGCACCCCCAACCCGTGCGTGCGCTGCAACGAGCACATCAAGTTCGAGGCGCTGCTCGACAAGGCGCTCGCGCTCGGCTTCGACGCGGTGTGCACGGGTCACTACGCGCGCATCACGACCCGCGACGACGCCCCGGCCGAGCTGCACAGGGCGCGCGACGCGGCGAAGGACCAGTCGTACGTGCTGGCCGTCATGGGCCGCGAGCGGCTGGCCCGTGCGATGTTCCCGCTCGGCGAGGCGACGTCCAAGGACGAGGTCCGCGCCGAGGCGGCGGCGCGCGGGCTGTCGGTGTCGGCCAAGCCGGACTCGTACGACATCTGCTTCGTGGCCGACGGCGACACCCGCCGCTTCCTCCGGGACCGCCTCGGGTCCCAGCCCGGTCCGATCGTCGACTCTGCGGGCGAGGTCCTGGGCGCGCACGACGGCACCTACGCCTACACGATCGGTCAGCGCAAGGGACTCGCGATCGGCCGGCCGGCACCCGACGGCAAGCCCCGGTACGTCCTGTCGATCGAGCCCGTGACCAGCACGGTCGTGGTCGGCTCGGTCGACGATCTCGACGTCGGAGCCATCCGCGCCGGGTCCGGCGTGTGGTTCACGGACAGGTACGCGGACGGCGACTGGTTCGAGTGCGGGGCGCAGGTGCGCGCGCACGGTGAGGCCGTCGCGGTTCGGGCCCGGGCACTGCCCGACGGCGGCATCGAGGTCGACGTCACGGCAGGCGCTGCGCACCGGCTGCAGGGCGTCGCGGCAGGCCAGTCGCTCGTCCTCTATGACGGCTCGCAGGTCCTGGCACAGGCCACCGTCGACGCGACGACCCCCGCAGTGCGCGCGTGATCGCGGTCTCGGGTTCCGGCCCCTGGCCGGGCACCGACGTCCTCGAGGCGCAGAACGTCGTGATGGGAGATCTCGCCGAGACGCCCGACGGGATCACCGGCATCCCGTTCGCCGTGCGTCTGGCTGCGCGCGGTCCGGCGGCGGACGCGACAGGCTCGACCACGGCGCTGCTCCTCGACCTGCCCGTCGAGCTCGGCGTGCACGGCTGGAAGCTCGCGGACCGACCGGGCCGCGACCTGGCGAGGGCGCAGTCGCTGCGGCGCGAGGACCTCGACGCGCTCGCGGTCGCCGCGCACGGCTACGTCGGCCCCCTGCTCGTCCCCGTCACGGGCCCGCTGACCCTGGCCGCGTCGCTGTACCTCGCGCGCGGAGACCGGGTCGTGGCCGACCGCGGCGCTGTGGCCGAGCTCTCCGAGTCGCTCGGCGCCGGCATCGCCCAGCACCTCGCGACAGTGCTGCGCGCCGTACCCGGCGCCGAGGTCACGCTGCTGCTCGACGAGCCGTTGCTCGCCCAGGTGGTCGCCGGTGCGCTCCCCAGCTTCTCGGGGTACTCGGCGCTGCGCTCGGTCCCGGCGCAGGTCGCGGCCGAACGGCTCGCCACCGTCGTGCGCGGGGCGCGGGACGCGGGGGCGGTGCGCGTCGTGGTTCACGGCGGTGCGGCGCAGCTCGCGATCGAGCCCGTCGTCAGCTCGGGTGCCGACGCGCTCGCCCTCGACGTGACGCGGTTCGACGACCACGCGTGGGAGCGACTCGCCGAGGCGCGTGAGCGCGGGACGGGGCTGTGGTTCGAGCTGCCCCCGCCGACGACGTCCGGTCGCTCCGCACCGGACATCCCGGCGCAGGCCGACCTGGTCGTGGCACCCTGGCGTCGCGTCGGGCTCACGCTCGCGGACCTCGCGGGCGTCGTGCTGCTCGCGCGGGCACCGTCCGCAGGGGCGACCCCCGACGAGGCCCGCGCGGAGCTCGCCGGGGTGGTACGCGCGGCGCTCGTCGTCGCCGAACGAGCGGAAGGCTGACCAGCCCATGGCACGTCCCGTCGAAGGTTCACCCAGGCGCGCGCTCGTGCTCCTCGTCGCGTCCGGCATCGCGCTCGCGGGCATCGTCACGCTCGTCGCCGCCTGGCTCTCGATCGGTGTGACCGCGCTCGACGCCGGGCGCGTGCAGACCGAGCCGTGCCTCGTCGCGTACGAGGCCGGGACCCACGACGCAGCCGTCCGCTACACGGCCTTCCCGCCGCAGTCCTTGTGCACCTGGACCGTCGACGGCTCCCCGCGCGAGGTCGTCGTGGCGAGCTCGCCGCCGGCCGTCGTCGCGGCCGGCCTCACCGCGGCTGTGCTCGGCGGAGCGGCCGTCGTGGTCGTCGGGGTGCTCGGTCGGCGACGCTAGGCCGCCGGACAGGTCAGTCGCGCACAGCGACCGGGCTGGCGTGCCAGATGCGGTCCAGGTAGTCCCGGATGCTGCGGTCCGAGGAGAAGAAGCCGCTGCGTGCGACGTTCAGGACGGCTGATCGCGTCCACGCCTCCGGGTCGGCATACGCCGTGTCGACCCGCGCCTGCGCGTCGAGGTACGCCTGGTAGTCGGCCAGCACGAGGAACCGGTCCTCGCCCAGGAGGTTCGCGACGATCGGCTCGAACTCCCGCGCGTTGCCCCCCGAGAACGTCCCTGACGCGATGAGGTCGAGCGCCCGCCGCAGCGAGGTGTTCTGCTCGTAGTACGACGACGGGCGGTAGCCGGACGACACGAGGTCGGCGACCTCGGGCTCCGTGAGCCCGAACAGGAAGAAGTTGTCGTCGCCGACCAGCTCGCGGATCTCGACGTTCGCGCCGTCGAGCGTGCCGACGGTCAGTGCCCCGTTGAGCGCGAACTTCATGTTCCCGGTCCCGGAGGCCTCCTTGCCGGCGAGCGAGATCTGCTCGGACAGGTCGGCTGCGGGGATCAGCGTCTCGGCGAGCGTGACGTTGTAGTTGGCCGGGAATGCGACCTTGAGGCGCCCCTCGAGCGCGGGGTCGGAGTTGATCGTCCGTCCGACCGCGTTGATGAGCGCGATGATCTCCTTGGCCATCCGGTAGCCGGGTGCCGCCTTGGCGCCGAACACGAAGACGCGTGGGGTGACGTCGGCGATCGCGACCTCGCCGGACTTCACCTGGTCGTAGAGCGTGACGATGTGCAGCACCTTGAGCATCTGGCGCTTGTACTCGTGCAGGCGCTTGACCATGACATCGAGCATCGCGTCCGTCGAGATCTCGATGCCGTCGCGCACCTGGAGCAGATCGACGAGCCGCTCCTTGTTCGCGGTCTTGACCTCGCGGAAGCGGCGGCGGAACTCGGCGTCGTCGGCGAGGGGCTCGAGGCCCTTGAGCTTGTCGAGGTCGGTGACCCAGCCGTCGCCGACCGCCTCGGTCAGGAGGCCCGACAGGCCGGGGTTCGACATCCGGACGAACCGACGCGGCGTGACGCCGTTGGTGACGTTCGTGAACTTCTCCGGCATGAGCTCGGAGAAGTCGGCGAGCACCTTGTCGCGGAGGAGCTGGCTGTGCAAGGCAGCGACGCCGTTCACCTTGAGGCTGCCGACCGTGGCGAGGAACGCCATCCGGACCGCGCGGTCGGGGTGCTCCTGGACGATGGACATGCGCCGTGCGCGCAGCTCGTCGTGGGGGTACGCGGCACGAACGCGTGCGAGGAGCTCGTCGTTGATGCGGTAGATGATCTCGAGGTGGCGCGGGAGGAGTCGGCCGAGCAGGTCGACGGGCCACACCTCGAGCGCCTCGGGCAGCAGGGTGTGGCACGTGTAGGCGAAGCAGCGCTGCGCGATCGCCCAGGCGTCGTCCCAGTCGAAGCGCCGCTCGTCGACGAGGACGCGCATGAGCTCGGGGATCGCGATCACCGGGTGGGTGTCGTTGAGCTGGAACGTGACCCGATCAGGCAGACCGTGCAGGTCGAAGCCCTCCGGGAGGACCTCGTCGAGGAAGTTGCGCAGCGAGGCGGCAACGAAGAAGTACTGCTGCTGGAGCCGCAGCTCCTTGCCCTGCGGCGTCGAGTCCTCGGGGTAGAGCACCTTCGAGATCGTCTCCGCGGTCGTCTGCTCGAGGACCGCGCGGGCGTAGTCGCCCGAGTTGAAGATCTGCAGGTCGAACGCGCGGGTCGCCCGAGCGCTCCAGAGGCGCAGCGTGTTGACGTTGCCGTTCTTGTAGCCCGGGACCATGTAGTTGTACGGGATCGCCAGGACGCTGTGGCCGGGAACCCAGCGGCGGCGCGTCACGCCGTCGTCGTCCAGATGGTCCTCGACCGACCCGCCGAAGTCCACCGTGACGGCGGACTCGGGGTGCGGGAACTCCCACGGCGAGCCCATCTCGAGCCAGGAGTCGGGCTGCTCCACCTGGCGGCCGTCGACGAAGGTCTGGCGGAAGATGCCGAACTTGTAGCGGATGCCGTAAGCCGTGGAGGGCACGCCGAGCGTGGCGAGGGAGTCAATGAAGCAGGCGGCGAGCCGCCCGAGGCCGCCGTTGCCGAGACCGGGCTCGACCTCGGCCTCTCGGAGCGTGGCGAGGTCGATGCCCAGACCGCGCAGAGCCTGCTCGGCGACCTCCTCGAGCCCGGTGGCCAGCAGGTTGTTCTCGAGCTGACGGCCCAGCAGGTACTCCAGCGAGAGGTAGACGACCGACTTCGCCTGGGCTTCGCGCTGGCGAGCGCGGGTCTCGAGCCAGCGCCCCGTGAGTAGCTGCCGCACGGTGCGGGCGAGTGCGAAGTACTGGTCGTTGACGGAGGAGGTCTCGAGGTCGACGCCTTGGCCGAACTTCAGCTCGCGGAGGAACGCCCACGTGGTGAAACTGACTGGATCGTCTGCATTTGCCCCGAACTCCGTCTCGATTGTCATGGAGAGACTATAGGGACGCCGGGGAGGGTGCTGCGCCGCCGAAGAACCGCGTGGACGGCTCGGGTGACGCCCGCGCGCAGGTGTCGGGGGGACACGCCATGATGTCGGGGTGAGCCCCGCCAACACCTCCGCCGATCCCGACCGCTCGGACGCCGACCTTGACGAGACCGCGGCGCGGCACCTGTGGGCCCGGCTGGCCGAACGCGTCAGGGACCTGCAGTTCGCGTACTACGTGCGTGACGCCCCGACCGCGAGCGATGCCGAGTACGACGAGACGATGCGACGGCTGCAGGCGCTCGAGGCCGCGCACCACGAGCTCCGCACGCCTGACTCGCCGACCCAGCTCGTCGGCGGCACGTTCTCGACCGAGTTCCGCGCGGTCGACCACGTCGAACGCATGCTCTCGCTCGACAACGCCTTCTCGGCCGAGGACGTCGCGGCGTGGGCCGAGCGTCTCCACCGCGACGTCGAGACGCTGCCCGACGGCGGTCTGCACTACCTGTGCGAGCTGAAGATCGACGGTCTGGCGATCGCCCTGCTGTACGAGAAGGGTCGACTCGTGCGCGCCGCGACCCGCGGCGACGGCCGCACGGGGGAGGACGTCACGCTCAACGTCCGCACCATCGGAACGATCCCCGACGTGCTCGCCGGCGACCCGGCGACGCACCCCAACCTCATCGAGGTCCGGGGTGAGGTGTTCCTTCCTGTCGTGGCGTTCACCGAGCTCAACGCCGCGCAGGTCGAGGCGGGCAAGGCGCCGTTCGCCAACCCGCGCAACGCCGCGGCGGGGTCGCTCCGACAGAAGGACCCCCGCGTGACCGCGTCGCGTCCGCTGCGCATGTACGCGCACGGCGTCGGCGCGCTGCAGTGGGGTGATGGCCACCGCGGCGACGGGATCGAACGGCAGTCCCAGGTCTACGACCTGCTCGCGGGGTGGGGTGTCCCGGTCTCGACGCACACCCGCATCGCCGCCGACCTCGCCGAGGTCCAGCAGATGATCGACCACTACGGCGTGCACCGCCACGACGTCGAGCACGAGATCGACGGGATCGTCGTCAAGGTCGACGAGATCGCGCTGCAGCGCCGGCTGGGGTCGACGAGCCGGGCTCCACGCTGGGCGATCGCGTACAAGTACCCGCCGGAGGAGGTCAACACCCGCCTCCTCGACATCCGGGTCAACGTCGGCCGGACGGGCCGGGTGACGCCGTACGGCGTCATGGAACCGGTCCTGGTGTCGGGGTCGACCGTCGAGATGGCCACGCTGCACAACGCGAGCGAGGTCCGTCGCAAGGGCGTCCTCATCGGTGACACGGTCGTGCTGCGCAAGGCGGGTGACGTGATCCCGGAGATCGTCGGCCCGGTCGTCGAGCTGCGCGACGGCACGGAACGGGAGTTCGTCATGCCGACGCACTGCCCGTCGTGCGGCACCCCGCTCGCGCCCGCCAAGGAGGGTGACGTCGACATCCGCTGCCCCAACACGCGATCGTGCCCGTCGCAGCTGCGCGAGCGCGTCTTCCACGTCGCGTCACGCGGTGCGTTCGACATCGAGGCGCTCGGGTGGGAGGCCGCCGCGAGCCTGCTCGACGCGGGTGTCCTCCGCGACGAGGGAGACCTCTTCGCGCTCGACGCCGACGCGCTGCGGCGCGTCCCGCAGTTCGTCCTGTCGACGAGGTCGAAGGTCAAGGGACGCCTCCGCGAGGCAGGGGACCTCAACGCGGTGGGGGAGAGCCTGCTGGCGAACCTCGAGAAGGCCAAGGACACCCCGCTGTGGCGCGTCCTGGTCGCGCTCTCGATCCGCCACGTGGGCCCGACGGCCGCCCGCGCGCTGGCGACCGAGTTCGGCACCCTGGACGCCATCGCCGCAGCGAGCGAGGTCGAGCTGGCCGCGGTCGAGGGAGTCGGGCCGACGATCGCCGCGGCGGTGCGCGCGTGGTTCGACCAGCCGGACGAGGACGAGCGGTGGCATGCGGAGATCGTGCGGAAGTGGGCCGCTGCCGGCGTGCGGATGGCCGACGTGCGCGATGAGTCGACCCCGCGCACGCTCGACGGCCTCACGGTCGTCGTGACGGGCAGCCTCGAGGGCTTCAGCCGCGACGAGGCGAAGGAGGCGATCCTTGCGCACGGCGGCAAGTCGGCCGGGAGCGTGTCGAAGAAGACCGACTAC
>NZ_DASUIR010000139.1:0-26355 GCF_036279715.1 Cellulomonas sp.
AATTGGAAAATCGACCCTAGGAATCGATATTGTCCGTTCTGCGTCAATCAAGCACGGGAAGACTTCTGTTGTCTTCTCGCTCGAGATGAGCCGCAACGAGATCACGATGCGTCTGCTGTCGGCCGAGGCGAAGATCCACCTGCAGAAGATGCGCACCGGTCAGATGGGGGAGGACGACTGGCAGAAGCTCGCCGCCACGATGGGCCGGATCTCCGAGGCGCCCCTGTTCATCGACGACTCCCCGAACATGTCGCTCATGGAGATCCGGGCCAAGTGCCGGCGGCTCAAGCAGCGGCACAACCTCGAGCTCGTGGTCATCGACTACCTGCAGCTGATGTCGTCCGGCAAGCGCGTCGAGTCCCGCCAGCAGGAGGTGTCCGAGTTCTCGCGTGCGCTCAAGCTGCTCGCCAAGGAGCTCGAGGTCCCGGTCATCGCGATCTCTCAGCTGAACCGTGGCCCGGAGCAGCGCACCGACAAGCGCCCGATGATGAGCGACCTTCGCGAATCAGGTTGCCTCACCGCCGAGACGCGCATCCTGCGTGCGGACACCGGCGCGGAGACGACCATGGGTGAACTGTTCGCGCTCGGCAGCAAGGACGTGCCGGTGTGGGCGCTCAACGAGCGTCTCCAGTACGTGCGTCGCCACCTCACCCACGTCTTCCCGACCGGCATCAAGCCCGTATATCGGTTGCGCTTGGCATCGGGCAAGGAGATCACGGCGACGGGGAACCACCCGTTCCTCACGTACGAGGGTTGGACGGCACTGGGCGAGCTCGCAGTCGGCTCACGCGTCGGTGTCCCGCGTCACGTGCCGGGTCCCGAGCGCTGCGCCGAGTGGGACGACCGCAAGGTTGTGATGCTCGCGCACCTGCTCGGCGACGGCTCGTTCGTCAAGCGGCAGCCGATCCGCTACGCGTCGATCGACGAGCTCAACCTGACCGCAGTCACGGATGCCGCCGCCGCCTTCGGCATCAAGGCTGTGCGCGACGACTATGCCGCCGCGCGCGTCACCACGTTGCGCCTTCCGGCGCCGTACCGGCTAGCGCGCGGCAAGCGGAACCCCATCGCCGAATGGCTGGACGACTTCGGTCTGTTCGGCGCCCGGAGTCACGAGAAATTCGTCCCGACGTCCGTCTTCCACCTGCCGAAGCATCAGATCGCCCTGTTCATCCGACACATCTGGGCGACTGATGGATCGGTGACAGTGAACGCCGGCGGGCGCGGTGGGCGCATCTACTACGCGTCCACGTCCCGGCAGCTGATCGACGGGGTCTCCAGACTTCTTCTGCGCTTCGGCATCTCGACGAGGGTCCGCACGACACGGAAGGCGGGCTACCGACCCGGGTACACGCTCGACATCTCCGGGGTCGACGACCAGCGACGCTTCCTGCAGGAGATCGGCGTGCACGGTGCCCGGGGGCTTCAGGCCGAACGGCTGTTGGCGATCATCCGTGAGACCCGCGCGAACACCAACGTGGATACTCTCCCGCGTCAGGTCTGGGACGACGTGCGCGCCCTGCTCGTCGAGCAGGGAATGACCCACCGGGAGTTCGCGACCGCCATGGGCACCCAGTTCTGCGGCTCGACGATGTGGAAGCACGCGCCGTCGCGTCAGCGCCTCGGCCGAGTTGCGGAGGTGCTCGGCAGCGAGGATCTCGAGATCATGGCGGTCAACGATCTGCTCTGGGACGAGGTCGTGGAGATCATCCCCGAAGGCGACCAGGAGGTCTTCGACGCGACAGTCGTCGGGACCCACAACTTCGTCGCTAACGGCATCGCTGTCCACAACAGCATCGAGCAGGATGCCGACATGGTGATTCTTCTGCACCGCGAAGACGCGTACGAGAAGGAGTCGCCGCGCGCCGGAGAGGCCGACCTGATCGTGGCCAAGCACCGCAACGGTCCGACGGACACGATCACCGTCGCGTTCCAGGGGCACTACTCACGATTCGTCGACATGCAGGCCTGACGCCGCTGCACCGGTCATCGCTGCCGGCGTACTGACCCGCCGGCCACCTGCGGCCATGCTCGCCGTGAGCGCGGTAGACATCACCGCCCCACCTCGATCGTGGGGGCTCGACCTCTGAACGGCCGACGGTGCGCCGCGGAGCTCCGGGTGCGCGGCGGATCAGCGCCGTGGTCGCCGAGCTGGCGTCTGCCAGGCAGACCTAGCGAGGTCAGGCCTCGATCTGGAAGTCCCGCAGACCCTGCGGTGCCTCCTCGACGACCTCGACGCGCGACACGACGGCGTGACGCGGACCGTGGCGCGCCCAGGTCACGAGCTGCTCCACGGCGGCGGGGTCGCCCTCCGCGACGACCTCGACGGCACCGTCGGCCCGGTTGAGCACCCATCCCCGCACGCCCAGCAGCTCGGCCTCGCGGGCGCACGACCACCGGAACCCCACACCCTGGACGTCGCCGTGAACGACGACCTTGCGGCGAATCACTCCTCCAGTGTGCCCGGCACCGAGGCTCCACGTCCTCGCGGCGAGCCACCGCTGCAGCGTCGAACGCCGCCTCGTCGGCCGCGAGCCCGTGCGTCGGGACGCTTCACAAGTGCCGCACGGGCGCCGATGAAGTGGAGACGGTGCCGGTCGGGACGGCACCTCAGTTGACCGTGACGGTTCCGGGACCGCGGCCCAGCCGGGGCCGGTGACCATGACGAGGGTGAGGGCCGGTGATTCAGCGGGACGAGCTCACGACCGTGCGGGGCGCCACGACGCTCCGCCCGCTGAGCGACCCCGGCGCGCTCCGTCGCGGCGCTCCGTTCGTGGCCGTCGCGCTCGTCGCTGTGCTGCTGGAGCTGTCGACGGTCACCGAGTCGGCGAGCCGGCTCGTGCTCGTGGCCGCGGGTGTCTCGATGCTCTTGGTGCCGCTCGCGGCGGTGATCGTCCCGTGGGGTCGACTCCCCGCGTGGTGCGAGGCGGCGCTCCCGATCGGGTTCTTCGTCGTGGTCGCGCTCATGCGCCAGGCCCGGGGTGGAGCAGCCGTGGGCTACACGCCGCTGGTGATGCTGCCCATCATCTGGTTGGCGCTGTACGGCAGCCGCCGTCAGCTCGCGCTGGCCGTCGCGGCGATGGCCGTGATCCTCATGGGGCCGATGATCCTGATAGGCCCACCGCTCTATCCCGCGTCCGCGTGGACGACGACGGTCGTCTCGGTCGTCGTCGCGATGTTCGCCGGTCCGCCGATGCAGATGCTCGTCGAGCAGTCACGTCAGCGCACCGTCGACGTCGCCGCCCTGGGGGCCATCACCCGCTCGCTCACAGCTGGATCCGACCCGCGTCCCGATCTGTGCGCGGCCGCGCGGCTCGTCACCGGCGCACGTTTCGCGGTCATCTTCGAACGGAGCCCCGACGGGGAGCTCGTCGCCACGGCCGGCACCCCCGGTCTCGACCTCGAGCAGATGCGCATCGACTCACGGACGGAGACGTCGGCCACGGCCGAGGCGTGGCGGAGGGGCACCCGGATCTATCTCGCGGACGCAGCCCGCGACCCGCGGGCCTCAGCGAGGCTCACCGAGCTGACCGGCGCCGTGGCCGTCCTGTTCGAGCCCGTCACGCGGGACGGCTGCAGGTCTGCGGTTCTCGTCGTCGGGTTCTCCCGGTCCCGGGCACGGGTCCCCGAGCACGCCCTGTACATGGTGGAGCTCGTCGCTGCGGAGATCGCGGCAGCGCTCGACCGCGCCGACCTCGTCGCACTGCTGGCCGCCCAGGCGCGCACCGACGCCCTCACGGGAGCGGCGAACCGGCGGAGCTGGGACGAGGAGCTGGACCGCGAGCTGGCTCGCGCCCGACGCACGGGTGAGCCTCTGACTATCGCCCTGGTCGACATGGATCGTTTCAAGGCCTACAACGACACCTACGGACATACGGCCGGGGACGAGCTCTTGCGGGGCCTGGTGACGGCCCTGCACGGTGAGCTGCGCACGGGCGACATCGTCGCCCGCTGGGGCGGCGAGGAGTTCGCCCTCGCGCTGCCAGCATGCGACCTTGACCACGCCGCCGTCATCGCCTCGCGGCTGCTGCGCGTCGTTCCCGGCGCCCAGACGATCAGCATCGGGCTCACGCAGGCGGGCTTGGAGGACAGCCCCCGGACTCTCATCGGGCGCGCCGACCGTGCCCTGTACGCGGCGAAGGACCGCGGTCGCAACCAGATCAGTACCCTCCCGGCCCCGTCGTCGGCCCCCGCGTCGTCGCCCGGTCCGACGAATCCTCGTGAGCCGCGGGACGCTGCCGCGCCGCAGCGTGCCGCCGGTCCGGACGCGCGTCTGACGGACGACGTACCCTCGCTCGGGTGATGACCCGATGATGCGCCGTCTCTTCGCCCGGCTGTTCTGGGCCACGTCCGGGTGGACCCTGCGCTCGCACCCGCCCGAGGGCGGCGGCGGCATCCTCATCGGTGCCCCCCACACGTCGAACTGGGACTTCCTGTTCATGCTCGCGATCACGTGGAGCCACGGGGTCCAGGCTCGGTTCCTCGGCAAGGACTCGCTGTTCCGCGGGCCGCTCGGGCCCCTCGCGCGTGGCCTCGGCGGCATCCCGGTCGACCGGAGCAACCCGACGGGGCTCGTCGACGGCCTCGTGGCGCGTGTGCGGGCCGGCGAGCACTTCTTCCTCGTCATCACGCCCGAGGGCACGCGCAGCAAGCGGCCGTACTGGAAGTCCGGGTTCTACCGCATCGCGCGGGACGCCGACCTCCCGGTCACGCTCGGGTTCGTCGACCGCTCGACCCGGACGGCCGGGCTCGGGGTGACGATCCGGCTCACGGGCGACGTGCACGCCGACATGGACGTGATCCGGGCGTTCTACGCCGACAAGGTCGGGATCAACCCGGAGGGCTGGACGCCGCCGCAGCTGCACGAGGAGGACCTGCCCGCCGGTCCGGTCGCCTGAGGGCGTCGGGAGTCTCGACCACGCGTCACGACGGCGTGGTGGCGATCGTGCCGGGACGATGCGCCGCTCAGACGGGTCGCGTGCGCCGCATCCGGGCCTCGGGCGGACCGCCGCGCCGCAGCGGCGCGAACGCACCGAGCGACTCGAACCCCATCGACTCGTAGTACGGGACGTTCACGGCGCGCGAGGTCTCGAGGTAGCAGTCGGCGCTCGCGTGGTCGGCGTCCCGGAGCACGCGGGCCATGAGGCGTCGACCGTGCCCGCGGTGCTGCGCGTCGGGGCGGACACCGAGCGCCTCGAGGTACGTCAGCGGGTCCCGGGGGAACGCGGCGTCGATCGCGGACCCGAGCTGGGCGAACGCCAGGACCTGCCGCGGCGAGCGGACCAGGATCGAGGCCATCGACGGGAGCGCACCGAGCTTGCGGCTCACCGGCATCGGATGCGCGCCCGGCGGGTAGGAGATCGCGACGCCCGCGATCCCGGCGGCGTCGCGCACCGCGAGGACCGTGCCGAAGCGGATCGCATCGCGGACGATGAAGCCGTAGAACGCCTGCAGCGCCTCCTGCCGGACCCTGGCATCCGGGAGGACGTGGGTGAATCCGGGGTCGTCGCGGAGTGCCGCGGTGAGAACATGGGCGGCAGCATCGGCATACGCCAGCCGGAGGATCGTCGGTGCGTCGAGGTCCACCGCTCCAGCGTCGCGCCGTCCGGGACGACCGTCGACCGACCGAAGTCCCGATCATGGCCGGCACAGCGTGCGGGGAGGCCGCGGCCGCGGCGCACGGTGCGGGGACGACGGGAGGAGATCCGGTGCAGTGGTGGGAGCTCACGCTCGGCGTCGTCGGCGGCATCCTGCTCGTCTACGCGGTCCTGCTCGGGCTCCTGTGGCGGTACGCCCGCGCGCACCCGGACACCGTGCAGGCGCGCGACGCCCTGCGGCTCCTCCCTGACCTGCTGCGACTGCTGCGCTCGCTCGCCGCCGACCCCACCGTCCCGCGGCGCTCGCGCGTCTGGCTCGTCCTGCTGCTCGCCTACCTGCTCATGCCGTTCGACCTGGTCCCGGACATGATCCCGGTCATCGGGTACGCCGACGACGTCGTCGTGGTCGCGCTCGTCCTGCGCGCGGTGGTCGGGGCCGCGGGGCCCGACGCGCTCGCCCGGCACTGGTCGGGGACGCCGCAGGGGCTCGCCCTCATCGCGCGGCTGGCCGGGATCGCGTCGCCGTCCGGTGCGTGACGCGGACTGCCACCCCCGCGATCTCACCGGCCGGGGCCGTGCCCCCGCACCCTGCACGACGGCGCTACGCTCGCGCTCGTAGACCGGGACCGGGCCCCTCGGGGCCCCGCGAGAGACGGACGACGATGGCGCGCACCGACGAGACCCCCCGCACGAACCGCTCCACCGACCCGCTCGGGACGGCGATCCCGTCGACCGTCCCGACGCACTGGTACAACCTCAACGCCGACTTCCCGGAGCCCGTCCCGCCGCACCTGCACCCCGGGACGCGCGAGCCGTTGACCCCGCCGGACCTCGCCCCGCTGTTCCCGATGGCGCTCATCGAGCAGGAGGTCGCCACCGAGCGGTACATCGAGATCCCGCAGGCCGTCCGCGAGATCTACGCGCTGTGGCGGCCGTCGCCGCTGATCCGCGCGGCCCGGCTCGAGCGTGCGATCGGCACGAAGGCCCGGATCTACTACAAGTACGAGGGTGTGAGCCCGGTCGGCTCGCACAAGCCCAACACCGCCGTCGCGCAGGCGTACTACAACGCGGTCGAGGGCATCACGCGCCTGACGACCGAGACGGGTGCGGGTCAGTGGGGCGCGGCGCTCGCGATGGCGTGCTCGTTGCTCGGCCTCACGTGCGAGGTGTGGCAGGTCCGCGCGTCGTACGACTCCAAGCCGTACCGGCGGTTCCAGATGGAGACGTACGGGAGCGTGTGCCACCCCTCGCCGTCGGACCTGACCGAGGCCGGCCGGGCGATCCTCGCGGAGCTGCCCGACACGACCGGCTCGCTCGGGATGGCGATCAGCGAGGCCGTCGAGGCCGCCGCGAAGGACCCGGGCGCCCACTACGCGCTCGGCAGTGTGCTCAACCACGTGATGCTGCACCAGTCGGTCATCGGCCAGGAGGCTCTCGTGCAGCTCGCAGCGGCGGGCGAGACCCAGGCCGACGTCGCCTTCGCGTGCGCGGGCGGCGGCTCGAACCTCGCGGGCCTGACGTTCCCGCTCATCGGGCAGAACCTGCGCGAAGGGACGACGACGCGGTCCGTCGCGTGCGAGCCCGCCGCGTGCCCGTCGCTGACCCAGGGGGAGTACCGCTACGACTTCGGTGACGTCGCCGGGCTGACCCCGCTGCTGAAGATGTACACGCTCGGCAAGGACTTCGTCCCGCCCGCGATCCACGCGGGTGGGCTGCGGTACCACGGCATGTCGCCGATGGTGTCGCACGCCGTGAACCTCGGGCTCATGGACGCCGTCGCGATCGAGCAGGACGCCGCGTTCGCCGCCGGGATCGAGTTCGCCCGGGCCGAGGGGATCATCCCCGCGCCCGAGTCGACGCACGCGGTGGCCGCAGCGCTCGCGTACGCGCGGACGGTGACCGAGCCCGAGGTCATCCTCATCGGGCTGTCCGGCAACGGTGTGCTCGACCTGCCGGCGTACTCGTCGTACGTGTGAGGCGCGGGCGGGACGTGTGACGTCCGCGGGCGACGACCGGCCCTCCGCCGGTCGTCGCCCGCAGGTCGCTCAGGCCTTCGTGGCCCGGACGATCGCACCGTGCATGCCGGGTGCGACCTCGTGCGTGAACTGGACGGTCGCGTCCATGAAGCCCGCCGTGGCGAGACCCTCGAGGTACTCGGACCGGGACAGGGCGCCCGCGACGCAGCCGACGAAGCTGCCGCGCTCGGCACGCTCGCCGGTGGTCACGTGGTCCTCGGCGACGACGTCGGACACCCCGAGCCGCCCACCCGGGACGAGCAGGCGGTACATCTCGGCGAGGACCGCGGGCTTGTCGACCGACAGGTTGATGACGCAGTTGGAGATGATCACGTCGATGCTCGCGTCGGGCAGCGGGACCGCCTCGATGCGCCCCTCGAGGAACTCGACGTTCGTGGCGCCGGCCTTCGCGGCGTTGGAGCGGGCGAGCGCGAGCATCTCCGGGGTCATGTCGACGCCGTAGGCGAACCCGGTCGACCCGACGCGGCGCGCTGAGAGCAGCACGTCGATCCCGCCGCCCGAGCCGAGGTCGAGCACCCTCTCGCCGGGCAGCAGGTCGGCGACGGCGGTGGGGTTGCCGCAGCCGAGGCTCGCAAGGTAGGCGGTGTCGGGCAGCGCGGCGACGTCGGCGGCGTCGTAGAGCGACCCGCCGAACTGCTCGCCGCCGTCGAGCGCGGTCGGGGTGCTGCAGCAGGCTGCCGGCGAGACGTCGGTGACGGCGAGGGCTGCTCGGGCATAGGTGCTGCGGACCTGGGCGACGAGGTCGTCGGTCATGGCTGACTCCTGGGTGACTAGACATTGATGGATGTCGATGCGTGGAGGATGCTCCATGGATCGACAGATGTCAATATGTAGACGACACTGGTTCCGTGCCGACCTCTCCCGTCCTGCTCCCGGTCGTCGACGTCACGGCCTGCTGCGCGCCGCTCGACAGCGAGCCGCTCGCACGGTCCGACGCCGAGGCGCTCGCCCGCGTGCTCAAGGCCCTTGCCGAGCCGGCCCGGCTGCAGCTCGTGTCGCACATCGCGTCGAGCCGCGGCGAGGTGTGCGCGTGCGACCTGGGCGACGTCGTCGAGCTCGCGCAGCCGACCGTCTCCCACCACCTCAAGGTGCTCGTCGACGCGGGGATCCTCGTGCGGGAGAAGCGCGGCGTGTGGGCGTACTACCGGGTCGTCCCCGGGGCGCTCGGCGCTCTCGGCGGGCTGCTGCGCGAGGACCGGCCGTGAGCCACTTCGTCCCGAGGGTCGCACCGCGCGAGTTCACGATCGTCCGAACCTTCGCCGCACCCCGGGACGTCGTCTTCGACGCCTGGGTCGACCCCGTCCGCCTCTCCGCCTGGTTCGGTCCGCGGGGGTTCCGTGCCCCGATCGAGACGATCACGAACGACCCGCGCCTCGGCGGCCGGTGGAACGTGACGATGGTCGACGACGCGACCGGCCTGCCGTACCCGCGCAGCCTCACGTACGGCGAGGTCGACCCGCCCGGGCGGCTCATCGTCATGGAGCGCGAGGCCGGACGGCTCGACGGCCGCGAGACCGTCATGACCGTGACGTTCGCCGAGGTGGACGGTGGGACCGAGATGACCTTCCACTGCGCGGACACCGACCCCCGGCCGGAGCACGCCGGGATCCAGCAGGGCTGGGCGAGCTCGTTCGACAGGCTCGCCGAGCTGCTCGCCGCGCACTGAACCCTCCCCGGGCGCGCGTCCGCCGTGGGCCGCCTGCACCGGCGTGTGTCACGATGCCCGGATGGTGGACCAGCGGTACGACGTCGTGGTCGTGGGTTCGGGCTTCGGAGGCTCGGTCGCTGCGCTGCGCCTGGCGGAGAAGGGGTACCGCGTCGCTGTGCTCGAGGCCGGGCGACGGTTCGCCGACGAGGACTTCCGCACGTCGTGGCACCTGCGCACGTTCCTGTGGGCGCCGGCGATCGGCTGCTACGGCATCCAGCGGATCCACGTCCTGAAGGACTCGCTGATCCTCGCGGGCGCGGGGGTCGGGGGCGGGTCGCTCGTCTACGGCACGACGCTCTACCGGCCGCTGCGCGAGTTCTTCACCGACCCGCAGTGGGCGGGCATCACCGACTGGGAGCAGGAGCTCGCGCCGCACTACGACCAGGCCGCGCGCATGCTCGGCGTCACGCGCAACCCGTCCACGACCCCCGCGGACCGGCTGCTGCTGCAGGTCGCGACGCGGATGGGCCGCGAGCGCACGTTCCACCCGACCGACGTCGGCGTCCTGTTCGGCGAGCCCGGCCGGGACGTCCCGGACCCGTTCTTCGGGGGAGCGGGGCCGACGCGGACGGGCTGCACCGAGTGCGGCTCGTGCATGACGGGCTGCCGGGTCGGTGCGAAGAACACGCTGACGAAGAACTACCTGCACCTCGCCGAGCGGGCGGGCGTCCGCGTCGAGCCGATGACCACGGTCACGGCGATCACGCCCGAGCCCGACGGCGGATGGACGATCACGTCGCGGCGCACCGGGCCCGCGCTGCCCGGCGTCGTCCGCGGGCGCACGACCTGGCACGCCGACCAGGTGGTCCTCGCGGCCGGCACGTACGGCACGCAGTCGTTGCTGCACCGGATGAAGGCGACCGGCAGCCTGCCGGGCCTCTCGCCGCGGCTCGGCGAGCTGACCCGCACCAACTCCGAGGCGCTGCTCGGCGCGAGCGCCCCCCGCGTCGACCCGGCGCGCGACCTCTCGCGGGGGGTCGCGATCACGTCGTCGTTCTTCACCGACGACACGACCCACGTCGAGCCGGTGCGCTATGGCAAGGGGTCGAACGCGATGGCGCTGCTCCAGATCGCGCTCTCCGAGGGTGCCCCGACCTGGCGTCGCTGGTCGTCGGTGCTCGGCTCGTACGCGCGTGACCTGCGGCGTCGGCCGGTCGCGACCCTGCGCGCGTTCGCGCCGTACCGGTGGAGCGAGCGCACGACGATCGCCCTGATGATGCAGGCGCTCGACAACTCCCTGACCACGTCGCTCGCGCCGCGCCGCCTCGGGATCCCGGTGCCCGCTCGCCTTCGCCGGATGACGAGCAGGCAGGGCAGCGGCGAGCCAAACCCGACGTGGATCCCGTCGGGCCACCGGGCCGCGACCCTCATGGCGGAGGAGCTCGGCGGCGTCGCAGGCGGGCAGCTCGGCGACCTCGTGAACATGCCGATGACGGCGCACTTCCTGGGCGGCTGCGCGATCGGTGCGACGACGGCGGACGGCGTCCTCGACCCGTACCAGCGCGTGCACGGCTACCCGACGCTGCACGTGCTCGACGGCGCGGCCGTGACCGCCAACCTCGGTGTGAACCCGTCGCTGACCATCACGGCGCAGGCCGAGCGGGCGGTGTCGCTGTGGCCCAACCGCGGCGACGCGGACCCGCGCCCGGCCCAGTCCGAGCCGTACCGACGTCTCGATCCGGTCCCACCGACGAGCCCAGCCGTCCCCGCGGGTGCCCCGGCCGCGCTGCGCGTCAGGGGTGCGGACCGGTCGTGACCTCGGTGAGTCGGCGGGTCAGGTAGCGGCGTTCGGCGTCGTTCCGGACGAGCCCGAGGGCGTCCTGGTAGGCGGCCGCAGCGTCGTCCAGCCGGCCCGCTCGCCGGTGCAGGTCGGCCCGGGCTGCCGGCAGCAGGTGGTAGCCGTCCAGCTCACCGGCCGCCTCCAGCGCGTCGAGGAGCACGAGCCCCGCGTCCGGCCCGTCAGCCATCGCCACGGCGATCGCCCGGGCCAGCTCGACGTACGGCGACGGCGCGATCCGGGCCAGCCCGCCGTAGAGCGCCGCGATCTGGTGCCAGTCCGTGTCCGCCGCCTGCGCGGCCGTCGCATGGCACGCGGCGATCGCTGCCTGCAGCTGGTACGGGCCGACGACGTCCCGGCGCGCGGCCGTCCCGAGCGCGCGCAGGCCCTCCGCGACCCGCTCGGCGTCCCACCGGCTGCGGTCCTGCTCCTCGAGCGGGACGAGGTCGCCGGCCTCGTCGACGCGGGCCGTCCGCCGCGAGTCGTGCAGCAGCTCGAGCGCCAGCAGGCCGAGCGCCTCGGGCTCGTCGGGCATGAGCGTCGCGAGCACCCGCGTGAGCCGGATCGCCTCGCCGGAGACCGGCTCGCGCAGCAGTGCGGAGCCCGACGTCGCGGCGTAGCCCTCCGTGAACATCAGGTACAGCACCGCGAGGACGCCCGCGAGCCGCTCAGGGAGCAGGTGAGCCGGCGGCACCCGGTAGGGGATGCCCGCGTGGCGGATCTTGCCGCGGGCCCGGACGAGCCGCTTCTGCATCGCGGGCTCGGCGACCCCGAATGCCCGCGCGATCTCCTCGACCGTCAGCCCGCACAGCGTCCGCAGCGCGAGCGCCACGCGCGCGTCCATGGCGAGGGCCGGGTGGCAGCACGTGAAGATCAGCCGGAGCCGGTCGTCGGGGATCTCGTCGCCGGGATCCGGGCCGGGCTCGTCGTCGAGCGGCGGAAGCATCGCGACCTCCCGCAGCTTGCGCGCCTCGGTGGTGGAGCGGCGCAGCCGGTCGAGCGCGCGGTTGCGTGCCGTGGTCGTGAGCCACGCGCCCGGGCTGCGCGGCACACCGTCACGTGGCCAGTGCACGGCTGCGGCCTCGAACGCGTCCTGCGCGCACTCCTCGGCCAGCGTCCAGTCGCCGGTGACCCGGATGAGCGTCGCGACGACACGGCCCCACTCCTCGCTGAACGCGAGGGTCAGGGCAGCGTCGACTGCTACATCGGCCACAGCGGCCTGAGCTCGATCGGCCCGATGTGGCTGCCGGGGTGCGCCGCGGCGATCTCGATCGCCTCGTCGAGGCTCGGCGTCTGGATGATGTTGTAGCCCGCGACGTGCTCGCGCGCCTCTGCGAACGGCCCGTCCACGACGAGCGTCCTGCCGTCGCGGACCCGGACGGTCTTGGTCTCCTCCGGCGGGCGCAGCCGAGCGCCGTCGAGGTCGATCCCGCGGCGGGCGGTGTCCTCGATCCAGGTCGTCAGCATCGCCTGCCAGTCCACCTCGCCGCCGCCTGCCCCGGGGCCGTCGCTGCCGGCGCCGGCAAGGATGCGCTCGGTCTCGGTGTCCGCCCCGAAGATCATCAGGTAGCGGTGCCAGCCGGCCGGCGGCTCGTCCGCGAGGACGTCGCCGGGGGTCGACGCGTCGAGGTCGCCGACGTCGAACGGCCAGGTCTCGCGGACCTCGATCGAGCCATACCGTGCGACCGGATGGGCCGCCGCGACCGCGACCGCCGCGTCGAGGTCGGCCGCCTCGAGGATGTCGAACCCGCCGATCTGCTCGCGCGCCTCGGCGAACGGGCCGTCGGTGACGATGGTCTCGTGGCCACGGCTGCGCACTGTCGTGGCGTCCTGCGCGGGACGCAACCGGTCGCCCGTGACGCGAGTGCCGCGTGCCGTCGTCTCGTCGACCCAGGGTTGGGGGTCGGTGTCGCCGGGCTCCGGCTGGGCTCCGGGGGCGATCCGGATGAGCTGCAGGTACTTCATGGTGTCCTCCGCGGGGTGTGTCGGGTGCACCGAACGGACGGTGCATCAGCACGACGAACGGGAGTGCCCGACGAGGACACCAGCGTCGCGCTCGTCCGCCGCCGCCGCCATAGGGTCGTGTCATGTCCACCGGCCACGCGCACGACCACGGGTCCGGCCAGGACCGGTCGCGCCTCGCGGTCGCATTCGGGATCACGGCCGGCATCCTCGTCGTGCAGGTCGTCGGCGCGCTGCTCACCGGCAGCCTCGCGCTGCTCGTCGACTCGGCGCACGTGCTCACCGACGTCGGCGGCCTGCTCGTCGCCCTGGTCGCGGCCTCGCTCGTCGCGCGTCCGACGACGGCCCACCGCACGTGGGGACTGCGCCGCGCGGAGGTCCTCGCGGCGACCGCGCAGGCGGCGGTGCTGCTGGTCGTCGGCGTGTACGTGCTGGTCGAGGGCGTCCGGCGGCTGATCTCACCGACGGACGTGGCCGGCCCGCAGCTCCTCGTCTTCGGGGTCGTCGGGCTGCTCGGCAATGTCGCGGCGATCGTCGTGCTGGCCCCGGGCCGGTCGGGGTCGCTCAACCGCCGCGCAGCGTTCCTCGAGGTCGTCAACGACGCGCTCGGCTCGGTCGCGGTCATCGTGGCGGCCGTGGTCATCGAGGTCACAGGCTGGACGCGCGCCGACGCCGTCGCGGGTCTGCTCATCGGCGTCCTCATCCTGCCGCGCACGCTCGCCCTGCTCCGCGAGACGGTCGACGTCCTCCTGGAGTCGACGCCCCAGGGCCTCGACCTCGACGACGTCCGCGCGCACCTGCTCGACGTCCCGCACGTCGTCGAGGTCCACGACCTGCATGCGAGCCGGATCGCGTCCGACCTGCCGGTCCTCACCGCGCACGTCGTGATCGACGACGCGTGCTTCCTCGATGGTCACGCCGCGCGACTGCTCGACGACCTGCAGGCGTGCGTCGCGGAGCACTTCCCGGTGTCGATCGAGCACTCGACGTTCCAGCTGGAACCGGCGTCGCACGCCGAGCACGAGCACGCTCGCCACGACTGAGCACCGCGCGGCCCGGCGGCCGCACCCGTTCCGGTGCACGATGGGCGTATGAACGAGTGGCGCCCCGACGTCCTGGGTCCCGGGTGGCAGGCGCGCACTCTCCCGTTGCCCGACGACGCCGAGGGCCCTGTCGTCGCGACCTTGGTGCGCCGCGATCCCACCGCTGCCCGCGAGCCGGGCCGCCGCCGCGCCGTCCTGTACCTGCACGGCTTCAACGACTACTTCTTCCAGACCCACCTCGCCGAGGAGTGGGAGTCCCGGGGCTTCGACTTCTACGCGCTCGACCTGCGCAAGTGCGGCCGCTCGATCCGTCCGTGGCAGACGCCGCACTACGTCACCGACCTGCGCGAGTACGCCGAGGAGATCACGACGGCGGCCCGGATCGTGCGCGACGAGCTCGGGCACGACACGCTCGTGGTGCACGCGCACTCGACCGGCGGCCTGACCGCGAGCCTGTGGGCGCACAGCATGCGCGGGACGGGAGTGGTCGACGCTGTCGTCCTCAACAGCCCCTGGTTCGACCTCAAGGCTCCGTGGTTCCGGCGCGTGGTCGAGACGCAGGTCCTCGAGGCGCTCGGCTCGATCGACCCGATGCGCGTCGTCTCCCACGGGCCGTCGGCGTACTCCCGCACCCTGCACGTCACGCACGGCGGCGAGTGGGACTACGACCTCACCCTCAAGCCGCCCGACGGCTTCCCCGGCCGCGCGGGCTGGGTCCGGGCCGCGCGGCACGGGCACGCACGGCTGTCGCGCGGGCTCGCCATCGCGGTGCCCGTGCTCGTGTGCTCGGCGCAGCGCAGCGGCCCCAACACCGAGGACAACCCCGACCTGCGCCGGTCCGACACCGTGCTCGACGTCCGGCAGATCGCCCTGCGGGCGCACCTGCTCGGTCCCGACGTCACGTACGTGCCGATCCCCGACGGGATCCACGACCTGGCCCTGTCGGCGCGGCCGGCACGCGAGGAGTACTTCGAGGTGGTCTTCAGCTGGCTCGAGGGTCATGCCGGGCTGGGGGAGTCGCCGGCGACGGGGCCGACGCCCACCGGGACGAACGACGACGAGCCCTGGCAGAGTGTGAGCAGCGCGGGCTGAGGAGCATCAGCCGTTCACCATCGTCGTCGAACCGAAGGAGCGTGCCATGCCCGACCTGCTCAGCCTCACGTGGTCCCACCTCCAGGAGGCCAAGGCCGCACCCAACGGCCGCAGCGCGGGCCGGATCGTGCACGACGGCGACCTGCGCCAGACCGTCGTCGGCCTCGCGGCCGGCACCGAGCTCGGTGAGCACAACGCCCCGCACGCCGCGACCTTGCAGGTGCTGCACGGACGGGTCCGCGTGACGTCACCGAGCGGCGACGACGAGCTCGGCACGGGCGCCCTCCACCTGCTGACCCACGAGCGTCACGCGGTGCTCGCGCTCGAGGACTCGGTCTTCCTGCTGACGACCGTGACCGCCTCACCGACGCCGGGACCGGCGGACGCGGGGCACTGACCCCGGCGGACGCCGATCGCGTCAGGATCGAACCGATCCGGTAATCCCCTCATGCCGAGGGGTGTCGTCGGGCAGGATGGACGTCGCCCGCCTCGGCGCGGGCCGGCGCGCGCACCCGCGAGGCGCCGGGCAGTCAGCAAGGGGCAGCAGGGTGGCACGCAGCAGCACGGTGGTCGGCAGCACGGCGGCAAGCAGCAGCCCAGGCTCGACGTGGCGTCGGGCCACCGGGGTCGCGCTCGTGGCGGCACTCGCCGTCGCAGGTCTGGCGGCCTGCACGGCATCGAAGCCGGGACCTGAGGGGAGCGCGAAGGCGCTCGCGACGGCGATCTCCACAGGCGACTTCACCAAGGTCACGTTGACCGGCGCCACAGCGACCGAGGCGGCCGCCGAGCGCACGACGGCGTTCGACGGGCTCAAGCCCTGGGAGCCGCGCGTCGAGGTGAAGGACGTCGCGACCACCAAGGACGCACCCGACGCCGCGACCGCGACGCTCGCGTTCACCTGGGACGTCGACGCGAGCGACACCGACTGGACCTACACCACGACCGCCAGGCTCGCGCGTGTCGAGGACGCCTGGCAGGCGGCCTGGAGCCCCTTCCTGCTCGCACCCGACCTCGTCGCCGGTGAGGTGCTGGGCGCCCAGCGGATCGCCGCCGAGCGTGCGGGCGTGGTCTCCGCGAGCGGCGACCCGATCGTGACCGGCCGGGACGTCGTGCGGGTCGGCGTGGACAAGACACACGTCGCCGCCGCCGCCCAGGACGCCGCGGCCCGGGCGCTCGCCCAGGCGCTCGGCATGGACGTCGACGCCTACGCGGCGCGGGTTGCTGCCGCGGGGGAGAAGGCGTTCGTGGAGGCTCTCGTCGTGCGGTCGAACGACGCCTCCTACGACCTGACCGCGATCCAGAAGCTCGCGGGCGTGAACCTCGTGACGGACTCGCTCCCGCTCGCACCGACCCGACGCTTCGCACGGCCCATCCTCGGGACGGTCGGGGAGGCGACGGCCGAGATCGTCGACGCGTCCAACGGTGCCATCAAGGCCGGCGACCTCACGGGCCTCAGCGGTCTGCAGCGGGAGTTCGACGCCCAGCTTCGGGGACTGCCCGGCCTGACGATCGCCGCGACCTCCACGATCAGCGGAGCCTCGCGCGAGCTGTTCCACTCCGACCCGACGCCCGGCACCCCGCTCGTCCTCACGCTCGACACGACGCTCCAGGACGCCGCCGAGGGGATCCTCGCCGACGTCGTCCCGGCGAGCGCGATCGTCGCGATCCGCCCCTCGACCGGCGATGTGCTCGTCGCGGCGAGCGGACCCGGCGGCGACGGGCTGTCGACCGCGACGATGGGCAAGTACGCCCCGGGGTCGACGTTCAAGCTCGCGAGCGCCCTGGCGCTGCTGCGGTCGGGGATGACGCCGGACACCGCCGTGACCTGTCCCGAGACCGTCACCGTCGACGGCCGGGAGTTCTCGAACTACCCGGGCTACCCGACGAACCGGCTGGGACAGATCACGCTGCTCTCGGCGCTCGCGAACTCGTGCAACACCGCGTTCATCGGCGCCCGCGACGCCGCACCCCAGGCCGCGCTCGCGGACGCCGCGGCGTCGCTCGGGCTCGGTGTCGGCGGCGCCACCGGGTTCCCCGCGTACCTGGGCTCGGTCCCGGCGACCGCCGAGGGCACCGACCATGCGGCGTCGATGATCGGGCAGGGCCGGGTCGAGGCCTCGCCGCTCGCGATGGCGCGGGTCGCGGCGTCGATCGCGCAGGGCACTCTCGTGACGCCTCGACTCGTCGTCCCGGCGGCGGGCGGCACGACGGCGGGGGTGGCGGCGAGCGATGCGGCGACGAACGTCGCGACCGATGCCGCGACGAGCGACTCGACCGGTGCAGCGCCGACCTCGGTGCCGGGTGCACCGTTGACGGCGGCCGAGGCGAGCGCCCTGCGCGACATGATGCGAGCCGTCGTCACCGACGGTTCCGGCGCGCTGCTCCTCGACGTGCCGGGCGCACCGGTGCTGGCCAAGAGCGGGACCGCGCAGTTCGGGGCGGACGGCGACCTGCGCAACCACGTGTGGATGCTCGCGATCCAGGGTGACCTCGCGGTCGCGGTGTTCGTCGACGAGGGCGACTACGGCTCGACCACGTCGGGTCCGCTGCTCAAGCGGTTCCTCGTGGCCGCTGCGTCCTGACGGGGCGCGTGGCGCGGACGACTCCCCCTGCGAGCCGCCCGCACCGCGCTCCGCGTGACGGCCATGCGATGCCAGGACCTCTGGTGCCCAGGTGGCACGCAGGCATGTGCGCACACGGCCGTCACGAGGAAATGTCCCGTCTCGGCCCAGAATCACCCCTGACAGATGTGAGTTATCTCACATCGGTCGGGGAGTGTCGTCACCCCCACACGGAGGCCCGGTGTGGTCCAGGGCTCTCACCTGCATCGACATCGGCTCTGCGCGGTGCGGACCGGGTGAAATTCGGCAATGTCCGATCTGTACGGGACCGAGGCCTTACACCCGACTCTCATCGTCGTCTAATGTCGTCCACGTCAGCGAAAGAGCAAACCCTCCGCAAGGAGGCGACGCAAAGCCACGGGACCCTCGACGGTCAGCCGGGCTGCCGAACGAATGGAAGTGTCGAGATGGACCAACGCGGAACAGCCGGCTCCTACGAGTCGCCGCACACCGAGTCCGGTCACCCCCAGCCCCGCAGCATCCCCGTCGCACGGGTGAAGTCGTGGGCCCAGGTCGCCGCCAGCCGCGATGCCAGGGTCGGCTACGTGCCCGCTCAGCGGGAGTACGCGGGCGCAGCCTGAGGGGCACACCACAGTCAGAGCTCGAGGCAGGACGCACATGCGTCCTGCCTCGAGTGCTGTCACGGCCCGGACGGCGCAGCGGCCCGTGAACTCACAGGCTCCGCCGTGAACCACGTCGGGGTCGAGGGCGTGGTGAGGTTGCGATGCCGACCAGCGCAAAGGAGCTCACCTATGTCCGAGCTGTCCCCGATGACCGCGTCCGCCCATGACGGCTGTCCCGGCGCGTGCACCGGCTACTCCCGCAGGACAGTGCTCCGCAGCGCCGGCGCCGTGACGCTGGGCGCTGCCGCGACGCTGCTCGCGGCGTGCGCACCGAGCACGACCGGCTCGTCGTCCGCGGGCGCTGGGTCCGGGGGTGCCGCGGCGGCCTCGGGCGGCAGCACCGCAGCGGGTGGCGCTGGGGCGCTCGCGAAGCTGGCCGACGTCCCCGTGGGCAGCGCGATCGTCGTGCAGGGTGCCGACGGCAAGCCGATCATCCTGTCGCAGCCGGTGGCGGGGGAGGTCGTGGGCATGTCCGCGGTCTGCACGCACGCCGGGTGCACCGTCGCGCCCGACGGGTCCGAGCTCGTGTGCCCGTGCCACGGCTCGATCTACAAGGCCGCGGACGGGTCGAACGTGTCCGGACCGGCGCCCACACCGTTGCCGTCCGTCGCCGTGCGCGTCGAGGGCGACTCGGTCTTCCCCGCCTGACCGCCCTTCCCCGCCTGACCGCGCAGCCTTCCGGTCAGTCCACCGGCATCGTCAGCAGCGTCTGCCCTGTCGGGGTCTCGATGACCAGCATGTCGATCTGGTCGACCGCGAAGTGCGTGCTGCCCGTGAACGTCGCCTCGCCGGTGTAGGTCGCGTCCCAGGACGCCGTCACGTCGCGCTGGTCGCCCGCGGTCGCCACGAGTCTGCACTCCTCGCCGGCCGGGACGCCCGTGAGCCGAAGAGCGAGATCCGTGCCGCCGGGCGACGGCGTCAAGGTCACCTGGGCCTGCACGCCCGTGGTCGGGTCGGTCGCGTGGACGACGACGGGCGTGGGGGCGGCCTGCGGTACGGGCGAGTCGTGCAGCAGGGCACCGGTGCCGACCGCCAACCCGCCGAGCACGGTCGCGGCGACGCCGACGACCGCCCACCGCCGGCGCAGGGTCGCGCGGTGCGCCCGCACCTCCCGGTGGGCGAGCGCGAGCACCGCGGGGACGAGGTCGAGGGTGGGCTCGGCGGGCGCGGTCGGCACGTCGGCCGACCGGAGCACGTCGGCCTCGGGCACCCGGTGCAGCAGCCCCGGCAGCGGAGCGAGCTCGGCGAGCTCGGCGCAGCACTCGTCGCAGCCGGCGAGGTGGGCCTCGACGCGCGCGCGGTCGTCCGCGTCCAGCGCGCCCAGCACCAGCGCGCCCAGCTCGAGCCGGACGTGCGTCGAGCCTGCCGCGTCGCGGCCCACGGCGGCGCTCACGGCTCGACCCCGCGCTCGGCCAGGGCGACGCGCAGCGCGCGCAGGGCGTAGTAGGCGCGCGACTTGACGGTGCCCGGCGGCACCCCGAGGACGACGGCAGCCTCGGCGACCGACCGTCCCCGGTAGAAGGTCTCGAGGATCACCTCGCGGTGCGCGGCGGTCAGCGTGCCGAGGGCGTCGGCGACCAGCCAGGCGTCGAGCGCGCGGTCGATGTCGTCGCCGGACGACGGCACGAGGTCGAGGGGCGCGTCGCCGACCTCGGCGGGTCGCGAGGCACGGGCCCGCCGCGAGTCGATCGCCAGGTTGCGCGCGACGGTGAACAGCCACGCCCGCGCGGGACCCCGATCTGGGTCGAGCGCCTCGGGGTGCTGCCAGGCGCGCAGCAACGTCTCCTGGACCACGTCTTGAGCCCGCCCCCGATCTCCGTCGCACAGCCGGGTCGCGAACGCGAGCAGCGCTGCGGCGTGCGCGTCGTGCAGCTCACGCAACGTGTCGGCTTCCAACCGGGTGCGACCCACACCCGTCACCACGTGCGGCCGCGGTCGACGGTTCATCATGGCGCCGGGCACCATCCACGCGGGTCGGGCTGAACCGGGAACGCGGCTCGTGCGTGAAGTGAGTGAGCACGACGACGCTCTGCGTGGAGAGAGTACCGACGACGAGGTTCCGGGAGGTGCGCGATGACGCGACAGGTGGCAGTCGGGACAGGGACGCGGTCGCAGGTGCTGCGCGGGCTCGTCGCAGCGTGCGTGCTGCTCTCCGCCGTCGTGCACCTCGACCTGTGGGTCGGAGGCATGCGGTCGTTGTCGGTCATCGGCCCCGCCTTCCTCGTCAACGCCGTCGCCGGCGTCGTGATCGGGCTCGCTGTCCTCATCTTCGCGCGTCCGGAGCCGTTGCTGCTCGCTGCGGGCTTCGGGCTCGCGACCCTCGGGGCATTCGTCGTCTCGACCTTGCCGTCCGGGCTGTTCGGGGTGCACGAGACGTGGACGTGGGCGCCGGCGCTGCTCGCGGCGGTCGCCGAGGTCGGCGCGATCCTGCTCGCGGGAGCCGCGCTCATGGTCGAGCGTCAGGTGTCGCGTGCTCCGGTGCCGGCGCTGGGCTGACCTGCTACCGGTCGGGCTGGCTGCCTACAGCTCGCCCTGACGCTGCAGGAACCGCATGGACGCCCAGCCGATCGGGATCCGGAGCCAGTAGGTGAGCACCCGGAACAGGACCGTGACCGACGCGGCGATACCGGGGTTGACCCCACCGATGCTCGACAGCAGCGCGATCAGGGTCGCCTCGATCGTCCCGACGCCGCCGGGGACCGGGACGACCGCACCGATCGAGTTGCCCGCGAGGTAGATGAGCGCGATCTGCACGATCGACAGGTGCTGGTCGAACGCGAGCAGGCTCGCATCGAACGCGAGCACGTAGCCCATGGTCATCAGGACGTTGCCGCTCACGGCGAGCAGGAGCCTGCGGGGCTGGCCGACGACCTCGATGAGTCGCGGCCACGTCTGCCGGAGCATCGGCAGCGTCTTGCGCGCGACCCACTGCCGGACCGGCGGGACGAGCATCGCGGCCGCCACGAGCGCCGCGAGCAGGCCGATCGCCAGGAACATCGTGGGGGTGACCGTGAACTTCGTGGCCTCGTTGGTGCCCGACGCGATGGACAGCACGATCAGCAGCACGACGGTCACGATGAACTGCGAGACCTGGACGAGCGCGACCGTCGCGGCGGCGAGCGACGCGGACACCCCACGCCGCGTGAGCAGCCGCAGGTTGAGCGCGGCGGGGCCGATCCCGGCCGGGGCGGCGAGCGCGACGAAGGTCGCGGCTGACTGCGTGAGCGTCGCCCGCCACACGGGGATCTTGACGGGCGCGAACGCGACGAGGGCGAGCGAGGCACCCACGAGGGTCGCGAGCCCGAGACCGAACGAGGCGACGCTCCAGCGCCAGTCGCTCTGCTGGAGCGCCCCGGTGATCTGGCGGACGTTGATCGTCGTGAGCACGACGACCACGGCGGCGAGCGTGATGAGGATCGTCAGGACAGTGCGCGCGCCGAACCGCACGAGACGTTCGGGCTCGATGTCGGCCTCGGGCAGCCGTTCGACGAGCGCCGACCGCAGCTCGGCGAGCACCTCCTTGTGGGTGCGCATCTCGTCGCGCGTGCGCCGGGGCAGCCCGATCGTCTGCAGCAGCGGGCCGACGGCGGCGATGTCGTCGTCGGGCAGGACGTCGGCGGCGGACTCCAGCGCGCGGGTCGCGCCGACGCGCAGGGCCAGGAGCGCGACGAGCGCGGTCACATCCATGCGCCGGGCCAGCTCGGACGACGCGACATCGCCCTGGTCCCAGCCGACGAGCCAGACGAGGGGCCGACCCAGCAGCTCCTGGACCAGGATCACGTCGCTGGTCAGCGCGCGGTGGGCGATGCCCGCGGCGTGGGCGAGCTGCAGCTGCGCCCAGATCTCCCGGAGCAGCTCATCGGTGATGTGCGAGCGGGGCACCGACGAGAGCGGCACGGCTCCCGGCACCTCCTCCTGGACCAGCAGCATCGAGTCCTCGGCCTCGGCGACGCTGAGGAGCTTCGGGGTGCGCACCCCGGCGGCCCGCGCGGCGTAGGAGAGGAGCGCGGCACGCTCGGTCGCCTGGCGCAGCGACACGACCGAGCGTCGGTCGATGCCACGCAGGCGCAGCGAGCGCCACAGACGGGACAGCACGCCGAGCACCTGACGGTCACCGTCGAGGACCACGACGTCGAGCTGTTGCCCGTCCACCGTCGTGAGCTCGTAGACGCGGTGGTCGGAGTAGCGGGTCAGCGCGCGCGTCGCGGGCTGCATCGCTGACGCCGTCGTGGCCGGCGTCGCGTCGGACGCGAGTCGGTCGGGCGAGTCGGTCTCGAGCCCGTCGTCCGGCACCCGGACCAGGCGGACCGGATCGAACCCCGCGCGTCGCACGCCGTCGACGAGACCGGTGCCGTACGCGCGCTCGGACTGGACCCCGGACAGGTAGCGCACCCCGAGGCCCGTGACCCGTCCGAGCAGCACGGCGATCGCGACGCCGGGGAGCGAGACCTGGGCGGTGATGATCACCACGCCGATCGCGACCCAGAGCAGGTTCCACGACCACGCGACGGTCCGCCGTCGGGCGCGCGGGCCGGTGGCGGTGAGCAGGCCGGAGATCAGCCCCACGAACCCGGGGACGGTGAGCACCGACGCGCCCTGCAGCCGGACGGAGAGCCCGCCGACGAGCTCGGTGGACCCGAACGTCGCGACGGCCCAGCTGACAGCGGTGCAGAGCAGGATCGCCCCGATGGCCGCGACGAGCGACTCGACGAGCTGCCGGCCGAGGCGGCGGAGCGCGAGCTCGATCAGCACCGCGAGCGGCACGAGGATCGTGACGGCGCCCTCGAGGACGGCGACCGGCACGTTGAGGATCTGCCGCAGGATCGACGCGAAGCCCTGGACGTCCTCGGCGACACCCGTCGTCGTGTTCTGCGCGTAGGTCGCGAGGACAAGGACGAGCACGGCGCCGATGGCCGACACCACGACCCCGACCAGGTCGCTGGGGTGGTGCACGCGGACGGCGGGGGTGTCGAGGATCGCGACGTCGTGCACGCGACCGATCTCGATGCGGCCCGACTCGACCATCCCCGGGGAGAGCTCCGGCGGGTTGTCTGGGCCGAGCCGTGGGGGCGTCGGCGAGTCGGGCATACCCGCGAGTGTAGGCAGGCGCATGGCTCAGGACAGGCCCAGTGCGGACCGCCACGCGGCCGGGACGAGCGCGTAGCCGACGAACGCGACCACGTCGAGGAGCATGTGCGCGACGACGAGGGGGAGGACCCGACGTCGTCGTCGGTAGTACTCCGCGAACACCAGGCCCATCACGGCGTTGCCGATGAACGGCCCGAACCCCTGGTACAGGTGGTAGGAGCCCCGCAGCAGCGCGCTCGCGGCGAGGATGAGCGGCGTCCGCCAGCGCAGGTCTCGCAGCCGCTCCATGAGGTACGCGACCGCGACGACCTCCTCGAGCAGGGCGTTCTGCAGCGCCGCGAGGACGAGCACGGGGACGGTCCACCAGGCCGCGTTGAGCGCCGACGCCTGCACCTGCACCGTGATCCCGAGCAGGCGTCCCAACGCGTACAGCCCGAGCCCGGGGATCCCGATGACCCCCGCGAGGCCGACGCCGATCCCCAGGTCGCGCCACGGCCGCACGGCGTCGAGCCCGATCCGGCGGACCGCGCTGCGCCCGTGACCCGACAGCAGGAACAGCGCGAGCGCGACCGGCACGAGCGCGAACCCGATCGACAGCAGCTGGTACGTCAGGTCGAGGTACGGACGCGGCGACTGGCTCGCGTTGAGCGTCGCGGTCTGCTGCGCGAGCGGCGGACCCGCGGTCAGCCGGGCCACGATGTCGACGAGCGCATAGATCGCCGACCGGCCGAGCGAGAGGCCGAGCACGATCCAGATCTCGACCGTGAGCCGCCGCCCGATCGCCTGGTGGTCGGGTTGCGGCGTGCCGGTCATGCGCCGAGCCTAGGCGGCTCGGCGCGGCCCGGCCGTCAGGCGAAGCGGCGCAGCCGCAGCGAGTTGCTCACGACGAGCACCGACGAGAACGCCATGGCGGCGCCCGCGATCATCGGGTTGAGCAGCCCGAACGCCGCGAGCGGGATCGCCGCGACGTTGTAGCCGAACGCCCAGAACAGGTTCTGCTTGATGACCCGCAGGGTCGTCCGCGACAGCCGGATCGCCTGGGCGGCCGAACGGAGGTCACCGCGCACGAGCGTCACGTCCGACGCCTCGATCGCGACGTCGGTCCCGGTGCCCATCGCGAGCCCGAGGTCGGCGGTCGCGAGGGCCGCGGCGTCGTTCACGCCGTCGCCGACCATCGCGACGCGGGCACCCTCGGCCTGCAGGCGTCGGACGACGTCGACCTTCTCGGCGGGCAGCACCTGGGCGAACACGTCGTCGGGGTCGATCCCGACGGCCCTGGCTGCGGCCCGCGCTGCGCCGACGCTGTCGCCCGTGAGCAGGACGGGCCGCAGCCCGAGGGCGCGCAGCTGCGTGATGGCCTCGCTCGACGTGGCCTTGACCGGGTCGCGCAGCACCAGCACGCCGCGCGCCGAGCCGTCCCACGCGACCATGACCGCGGTCGCACCGTCGGCCTCGGCCTCGGCGAACAGCCCGTCGAGCTCGTCGGTGCGGACCTGCTGATCGACGAGCCAGGTCGGCCGCCCGACGAGCACGCGACGCGCCATGCCGAGACCCGAGTGGGCCGTGCGGACGACGCCGGCCACGCCGCGGCCCGGCACGTTGCGGAAGTCGAGCACCTGGTCGGAGCCGATGACCACGCCGTCCCCGCCGACGGAGGACGCGTCGCCCGCGCTGGGGCCGGCGGCGGCCGCGACCTCGGCGACGGCCTGCGCGATGGGGTGCTCGGACAGCGCCTCGACCGCGCCCGCGTACCGCAGCACCTCGGCCTGCGCGGCATCGGCGTCGGCGGCACCTGCGGGGACCAGGATGTCGACGAGCGACATGCGGCCCTGCGTCACCGTGCCAGTCTTGTCGAGCACCACGGTGTCGATCTGCCGGGTCTGCTCGAGGATCTCCGGGCCCTTGATGAGGATGCCCAGCTGCGCACCGCGGCCGGTCCCGACCAGCAGCGCGGTCGGGGTGGCGAGCCCCAGGGCGCACGGGCAGGCGATGATCAGCACCGCGACCGCCGCGGTGAACGCCGCCTGCGTACCGCCGCCGGAGACGAGCCACACCACGAACGTGATCGTCGCGAGCACGAAGACGACGGGGACGAAGACCGCCGAGATGCGGTCCGCGAGCCGCTGCACCGGCGCCTTGCCGGTCTGCGCCGCAGCGACGAGCCGCCCGATCTGCGCGAGCCGCGTCTCCTCGCCGACCCGCGTCGCGCGGACGACGAGGTGACCGGAGGAGTTGATGGTCGCGCCCGTGAGCTCGTCGCCCGGTCCGACGTCGACCGGGACCGGCTCGCCCGTGAGCAGGGACGTGTCGACCGCGCTCGTCCCGGACACCACGACCCCGTCCGTCGCGACCTTCTCGCCGGGTCGCACCGCGAACTCGTCGCCGGCGTGCAGCTGGGAGATCGGCACGCGTTGCTCGGTGCGGCGCCCGTCAGGCCCGGTGACCAGCAGAGCGACGTCCTTGGCGCCGAGATCGAGGAGCGCCCGCAGTGCGTCCCCGGCCCGACGACGCGACCGATGCTCGGCGTACCGACCCGCGAGCAGGAACGTGGCGACGACGGCGGCCGTCTCGAAGTAGAGCTCGGGCGTCGTCATGCCCATCCCGGCGTCCCGGGCGGGGAAGAGGGTCGGCGTCATGCGCAGGCCGATCTCGCCCGCACCCCCGAGCAGGAGCGCCCAGAGCGACCACGTGGTCGCCGCGATGATCCCGATCGACACGAGCGTGTCCATCGTCGAGGCTCCGTGCCGCCCGGCGCGCGCAGCCGCCTTGTGGAACGGCCAGGCCGCCCAGGTCGAGACCGGCAGAGCGAGC
>NZ_DASUIR010000140.1:0-3815 GCF_036279715.1 Cellulomonas sp.
TCCACGGCAAGATGTTCGCCCTGCTCTGGCACAACCCGCGGGTCAGCGAGCACATGATCGTCAACCTCAAGGCCGAGCCCGACGAGGTGCCGTTGCTCATCGCGACGCACGCGGTGGTCGGTCCCGGCTTCCACATGAACAAGCGGCACTGGATCACCGTCGAGCTGTGCCCGGCCGCCGACCTGGGCTTCGTCGAGGAGCTCATCGAGGACTCCTACGACAACGTGGTGGCGGGCCTGCCCCTGCGGCTGCGATCCTCGCTGCGTTCCCTGGGCGCCACTCCACCGACGAGGACGGACCGATGACGGGCTTCGACGACATCACGACCGAGGAGCTGCGCGCGACCGGCGGGCTCAAGTGGAGCGCCTTCCCCGACAAGATCGGCGCGTTCGTCGCCGAGATGGACTTCGGGATCGCGCCGCCGATCACCCGGGCGCTCCACGCCGCCGTCGACGTCGGGGCGTTCGGCTACCTCCCGCCCACCGTGACCCGTCGCATGTCGCTCGCGTACAGCGAGTTCGCCCGCGACCGGTACCGGTGGGACGTCCCGGCCGAGGACGTCCGGCCGCTGGCCGACGTGATCGCCGGGCTCGAGGTCGCGATCCGGCACTTCTCGACCCCCGGCTCGGCCGTCATCGTCCCGACGCCCGCCTACATGCCGTTCCTCACGGTGCCGGGCGCACTGGGCCGCGACCTGATCCAGGTCCCCATGGCATCCGAGGATGGCCGGTACACGTACGACCTGGACGCCCTTGACGCGGCGTTCGCGGCCGGCGGCAACCTGCTGGTTCTGTGCAACCCGCACAACCCGGTCGGCCGGGTCCTCGAACCGGGCGAGCTCGCGGCCGTCGCCCAGGTCGTCGAGCGCCACGGCGGTCGGGTGTTCTCCGACGAGATCCACGCCCCGCTCGTCCATCCCGGGTACCGGCACACGCCGTACGCCTCGGTCTCATCGGCGACCGCGGAGCACACGCTGACCGCGACGTCAGCCTCCAAGGCGTGGAACCTGCCGGGGCTGAAGTGCGCGCAGCTCATCCTGTCGAACGACCACGCCCGCGAGCTGTGGTCGAGGATCGGTCCGGCCGTCGAGCACGGCGCCGCCAACCTCGGCGTGATCGCCAACACGGTCGCATACGCGGACGGCGGGCCGTGGCTGGACGACGTCCTTGCCTACCTCGACGGCAACCGGCGCGCCCTCTCGGACCTCGTCCGCCAGCAGCTGCCCGGCGTGGGCTACCTGCCGCCCGAGGGCACCTACCTGGCCTGGCTCGACGTGCGCGACCTCGAGCTGGGCGAGCGACCTGCGCAGTTCTTCCTCGAGCGCGCTGGGGTCGCGACGATCGACGGCAGGATGTGCGGGGACGCCGGTCGGGGCTTCATCCGGTACAACTTCGCGACGCCCCGCCCGATCATGGAGCGCACGATCGAGGCCATGGCGCGGGCGCTCGCCGCACGCTGACCGGCGCAGGGACCCGCACCGCGATCAGCAGGCGTGGATGTCGACCGTCCAGCCGATGCCCGGCGAGTAGGTGGCGGTGAAGGAGATGCCCCCGTCGTCGGTTCCGGCCCCGTCGGGCTCGTCCACGATCGTGCCGTTCCGGGTCGTCGCCGAGGGCTCCGCGTCGTCCCAGACGATCGAGGAGGACCTTGTCGTCACGTAGCCGCCGCACGCGCCGCAGCCCCCGTTGCGCGTCACGATCTCCTGCAGTCGAGCCTGGAGCTCGGGGTGGGCGAGCGAGGTCGGCTCGAGAGTCGGCAGCGGCGTCGTCGCGGCGGCCGTCGACACCACGGCAGCGAGGTCGGCATCGAAGCGGTGCGCGGCCGGTGAGCCGTTGGCCAGGCACGCGACCATCTCCTCACCCTCGGCCGGGCCCATCGCGCCGTCGGCCGGGACCCGGCTGTAGGTCCGGTCGGCGTAGCGGAAGCGGCTCACGGCCAGGGTCCGCGAGACGAGGTCGCTGTACGCGGTGAGCACCTGCCGCATGAGCTCCGGGGGCATCCCCGCGGGGATGGTCGAGGCGACTGCCGAGAGGTCGATCGCCCGCACGGCGCTTGCCGTGGCCTCGTCGACCACGACCGTGTCGGTCGTGATCGTCGCGTTGATCAGTGGCGTCGCCGCGTGCAGTCGCAGGTCGACCTCGCGCGCCGCGTCGATGAAGGCGGCAAGGTCAGCGAGCGCCGACGCGGTCGGTTCGGCCGTGACCGACGGCATCGGTGTCGGTGCGGGGGTCAGCTCGGCTGTGGCCGTCGTCGTCGTCGGGGCGGGGGCGGGGGTCGACGCCGGGGGTGACCCCGAGCACGCTCCGACGCCCAGCGAGAGGACGACGGCGAGAGACGTCCCGACCCAGCGCATCCGATGCATGATGCAGCTCCCCTGCGGGACGTGGCGTCCAGCTCACGGGACGCTGTCCCACAGCTCAACTGTCGAACGACCCGCGGGCCGGGTTCGAGTGTCTTTGGTCCCGACCAGGCCCGGCGCAGCCGCCGGCGTGGGGCTGCGCAACCGCCGATGCAGCAGCGGCGTCAGATCGCCCGGGCCACGCTCCGACGCAGGGTCCACGTGCCCACCACGAGCAGCACCGCCGCCATCGCGGCGAGGACCCCGAGCTGCGGCAGGATGTCGACGAGGTCGGCGTGATGGCGCTGGATCTTCGCGAACGCGTCGTACGCCCAGGCGTGCGGAGTGAGGTGAGCGATGGTCCGCAGGGTCGACGGGAAGAGCTCGAGCGGCAGCATGCACCCGCCCAGCGCCGCGAGGACGAGGCCGAGGCCGACACCGATGCCCCCCGCGGCACCGTCGTTGTCGATGAGTGAGCCGATCAGCATCGCGGCGCCGGCAGCGACCGCGCTGAACGTCGCCAGCAGGAGCAGGGAGAGCCAGAGGTTGCCCCAGTTGACGCGGAAGAGCACCGCGGTCGCCAGCATGATGTAGGCGCCCTGGAACACGGCGATCGTGAGCCGTCCGAGCGCCTGGCCCGCGATGGCCTGACGCGTCGAGACGGGAGCAGCCAGGGTGCGCGCCATGACACCGAGCCGACGGGTCTGGATGAGCGTCGACGATCCGGCGAGCGAGGCCAGGAAGACGAACAGCAGGGTCTCGCCTGCCGCGCCGAGGTCGAACGTGCCCAGCCCGGAGAACTCCTGCGCGATCCGGTCGATGTCGACGACGTCGAGGCTCGGCCTCGTCACCGACGCCGAGACGGCGGCCAGGGCTGCGCTCGCCTCGGGCTCTCCGACGCCTGCGCCGACCAGGGCGGCAACCTGACCCTTCGTGGTGGCGAGCCCCCCGACGGCGGTCCGCACGCGCTGCAGCACCGCCGGCGTGCCCTGTCCCGAGCTCGTGACCGTCTCGAGGACGACGTCGTCCCCGGCGTCGAACGCGGTGGCCGCGTCCGGTGAGATGAAGACGCCGACGTCGGACCGCCCGCGCGCGAGCAGCTCCCGGACGACATCCGCGCTGGTCACGGTGACCGTGACGCCGTCATCCCTGAGCACGGACGTGACCGCGCTGCGCAGCGCGCTGTCGCTGCCGGAGATCGCGACCCGGCCGTTCCCGCCGCCACCCCCGAACTGCGAGCCGATGACCAGGACGAGGAGCAACGGGAAGATGAAGACGAAGAAGATGTTCGACCTGTCACGCAGGAACCGGCGCAGCTCGACCCCGGCGATCGCGAGCCCGGCCCTCACAGGTCCCGCCCCCGGTCCGGCACCAGCCGGGAGACCGCGAGGCCGAACACGGCGAAGCCGAGCATGATCGCCACCGGGATGCCGATGTCTGTGAGCCCTCCGCCGCCCGACGTGATGCCGAGGCCGCG
>NZ_DASUIR010000141.1:0-42645 GCF_036279715.1 Cellulomonas sp.
CCGGTCCGGGGGCGACGGGGCTCACGGCGCGAGGGCTCGGGGCGCGGCGGGGCGCGGCGGCGGGCTGCCCCGCGTCCGGCGGGCCTATCTTGCGGCCGGCTCCGGGCTGGCGCGCCGGTAGGAGCAGAACCGGTAACGCACGCCGGTCGTGACCGACGTGTGCCAGCCCGCCTCGGGTTCACGCGCGGTCAGCGTCCAGGCCGCGTCGATCACGGGTGCGTAGGTGTCCCCCGCGACCATGTCGTCGATCTCGGTGACCTCGAGCCGGTCCGCGTGCCCGACGGCGGCCTCGTAGACGGCGCCACCGCCGATCACCCAGGCCTCTCGACCCGCGACGAGCTCGAGCGCGGCGGCCATCGTCGCCACCACCCGGGCGCCCTCGGCGACATACCCCGGCGTGCGGGACAACACGATGTTCTCGCGACCCGGCAGGGGCCGGAAGCGCTCCGGAAGCGACTCCCACGTCGCGCGTCCCATGACGACGGGATGCCCGGACGTGAGCGCGCGGAAGTGCGCCAGGTCCTCCGGCACGTGCCAGGGCAGAGCACCGTCGCGGCCGATGACGCCGTCTGGCGTCTGCGCCCACACGAGTGCGAGGGTCACCGCGCGACCCGTCAGACCGCGATCGGGGCGGGGATCGTCGGGTGGTGCTGGTAGCCGACGACCTCGACGTCCTCGAACGCGTACTCGTTGATCGACGGCGCCTTGCGCAGCGCGAGCGTCGGGTAGGGGTACGGCTCGCGCGCGAGCTGCTCACGCACCTGGGCGACGTGGTTGTCGTAGATGTGGCAGTCGCCGCCGGTCCAGATGAAGTCCCCGACCTCGAGACCGGTCTGCTGCGCCACCATGTGGGTGAGCAGGGCGTAGGACGCGATGTTGAACGGCACCCCGAGGAACATGTCGGCCGAACGCTGGTAGAGCTGGCACGAGAGCCGTCCGCCCGCGACGTAGAACTGGAACATCGTGTGGCACGGCGCGAGCGCCATCGACGGGATCTCGGCGACGTTCCAGGCCGAGACGATGTGACGACGCGAGTCGGGGTCGCGACGGATCGCCTCGATGACCTGCGCGATCTGGTCGATGTGGCCGCCGTCGGGCGTCGGCCACGAACGCCACTGCACGCCGTAGACCGGCCCGAGGTCGCCGTTCGCGTCGGCCCACTCGTCCCAGATCTTGACGCCGTGCTCGCGCAGCCACGCGACGTTCGAGTCCCCGCGCAGGAACCACAGCAGCTCGTAGACGATCGACTTGAGGTGCACGCGCTTGGTCGTGACGAGCGGGAACCCCGCCGACAGGTCGTACCGCAGCTGGTGGCCGAACAGGCTCCGCGTCCCGGTGCCCGTCCGGTCGGACTTGGGGGTGCCCGTCTCGAGGACCAGGCGCAGGAGATCCTCGTACGGAGTCGGGACCGAGGCACCCGCCGGAGTCGTCATGGCGGCAATCCTAAGGGCAGGCACCTGGCGCGACCCGGGGCCCAGGTCGACACTGGGCACATGTCGACGCCCACGCTCCCCCCCACCGTCGCGGCCCACGTCCCGACGGAGCTGCTCATCGACGGCGTGTGGCGCGCGGCCGCGTCCGGGCGCAGGTTCGAGGTGGCGGACCCGGCGACCACGCAGGTGCTGTTCGAGGTCGCGGATGCCGGCCCCGAGGACGCCCTGGCGGCGCTCGCGGCGGCGGACTCCGCCCGCGAGGAGTGGCGCGCGGTCTCGCCCCGCGCACGCGCCGAGCTGCTGCGCGCGGTGTTCGAGGAGATGCGGGCCCACGCCGAGGACCTCGCGGCCCTCGTGACCGCGGAGGGGGGCAAGCCGCTCGCCGAGTCCCGCGCCGAGGTCGCGTACGCGGCCGACTACGTGCGGTGGTACTCCGAGCAGGCCGTGCGGCTCGACGGGTTGGCGCGCCGGGCGCCGGCCGGTGGCGCGCACCAGCTCGTCCTGCGGCGCCCCGTCGGCCCCGCGCTGCTGATCACGCCGTGGAACTTCCCGATCGCGATGATCGCGCGCAAGATGGCGCCCGCGCTCGCAGCCGGCTGCCCCGTCATCGTCAAGCCGGCCCAGCTCACCCCGCTGACCACCGCATACGTCGCGGAGATGGTACGCGCCGAGCTCGAGGCGCGCGGTCTTCCGGCGGGTGTCCTGGGAATCCTGCCGAGCTCGTCCGCGAGCGCTCTCACGACGCCGCTGCTCGCCGACCCGCGGCTGCGCAAGCTGTCGTTCACCGGCTCGACGGAGGTCGGCAGGATCCTGCTGCGCAGCGCCGCACAGGGCGTCCTGCGCACGTCGATGGAGCTCGGCGGCAACGCGCCGTTCCTGGTGTTCGACGACGCGGACATCCCTGCCGCTGTCGAGGGTGCGCTCGCGGCGAAGATGCGGAACTCCGGGCAGACGTGCGTCGCGGCGAACCGCTTCCTCGTGCACGAGTCGGTCGCGGCCGAGTTCACCGACGGGCTCACCGCCGCGTTCGACCGCCTGGTCATGGGCCACGGCGCGACGCCCGGAACCACGGTGGGCCCCCTGATCGAGGCGGCTGCTGTCGACCGGGTCGAGGCTGCGGTTGCCGCCGCGGTCGACGGTGGCGCGGTCGTGCGGTCGGGTGGCCACCGCCCGCGGGGGGCGGGGTACTTCTACGCGCCCACGGTCCTCGAGAACGTGTCCCCGGACGACCTCGTGGTCACCGAGGAGGTGTTCGGTCCCGTCGCCCCCGTCGTGACGTTCGCGACCGAGGACGAGGCCGTCGCGCTCGCGAACGGCACCGAGTTCGGGCTCGTCGCCTACGCGTACACGCGCGACGTCGGGCGCGTCATGCGGCTCGTCGAGAGCGTCGAGACGGGGATGCTCGGCATCAACCGCGGCATGGTCTCGGACGCGAGCGCGCCGTTCGGGGGCGTGAAGTCCTCGGGGCTGGGGCGCGAGGGCGGCGAGGCGGGGATCGAGGAGTACCTCGAGACCGTGTACGTCGCGTTGTAGGACGCCATGGCCGCTGCGGTGGCCTCGGGCTGACCGACGGGCCTGTACGGCGTGTCGTTCGGGGCGCTCTCCATCACCGCGGGCCTCGACCTCCCGCAGACCGCGGCGCGCAGCCTCCTGATGTTCTCCGGGGGCTCGCAGTTCGCCTTCATCGGGGTGAGGGGCCCGGGCGGCGCCGTCGCAGCGGTCGCGACCGCCGGGCTGCTCGGGACGCGCAACGGCCTGTAAGGCCCGCAGGTCGCTCCTCTGCTCGGTGCCCGCGGGTGGCGTCGGCCCGTTGCGGCCCACCTGACGATCGACGAGTCGATCGCCGTCGCCGCGGCACAGCGAGACCCGGCTGCGTCGCGCGCAGGGTTCTGGTGGACCGGCATCGGGGTCTTCGCGGCTGCCCGCCGTCGTCGTCGCCGCGATCGCGCTCGCGCTGCGCGCGCCGTTCATCGTCGTGGTGATCGCCGCCGCCGCGACGGCGGCAACCCTGCGCGCTCTGGGGATGCCCTGAGCCCGGAGCGGGAGCCCAGCCGCAGTTGCTAGCCTCGAGACCCTTCCCCGCACCGCCCTCGTCGGCGCCCGTCGACCACACTCCTGGAGGTCCCGTTGGCCACGCGCTGCCGATTGCTCGCCTGTGGACCTGCGACGGGCTCCGGCGCCCTGGTCAGCGCCTGATGGCGCTCTTCAGCGAGCAGGCCGACGTCTCGGTCCGCCCCGCCGTCCCAGGAGACGAGCTCGCGATCGCCGCCACGCAGCTCGCCGCGTGGCGCGACACGCACCGGGACACGCTCGGCGAGGCTGTCCTGGCTGCCCTCGACGGAGCGGCGTTCGCCGAGCAGTGGGCGGTCGCGATCACGTCCCCGCCGTCTCGGGGCCACCGCGTGCTCGTCGCGTGCGACGGTGCCGACGTCGTCGGCTTTGTCGCAGTCGGCCCGATCCCGGCCCCGGAGGAGTCCCCGCTCGACGCGCCCGGAGGCGAGATCCTCGCGCTCGAGGTCGCCCCCCGGTCGCAGCGCGCAGGGCACGGTTCGCGGCTGCTCGCGGCCGCGGTCGACCTCCTGCGCGAGGACGGCGCCGATCACGTGCAGACCTGGGTCCTCGACGGGGACTCCGCGCGTGCGCAGTTCCTCGCCTCGGCCGGGCTCGGAGCCGACGACGCGATCCGCACCCTGGCGAGCGGCACGATGGCCGACGGCACGGAGCGCCAGGTGACCGAGCACCGCTGGTCCGCCGCGATCTGAGCACGGGTCAGCCGCCGGCCGCCCCGTGCCGGCCAGCTGCCGCGGTGCAGGTCAGGCCGCTGGGTGCAGGTCAGACCGCGCGGTGCAGCCGCGAGGCCGTGCGCAGCGACTCGCGGGCCCGACGCCGGTCCCCCGCGGCGTCGTACGCGAACGCCAGGCGGTACCACGAGCCCCAGTCGTCCGGGGCAGCCTCGACCTCGGCGCGGCTGGTCTCGAACTGGGCCCCCGCCGCGGTCCGGTCGATCCGACCCCCAGGAGAACGCGGCAGGTCGTCGACGCGCAGGGCACCGACCGCGGCGAGCTCGTCGGCCATGCGCTGCACGTCGACGGCCAGGCGCCACTCGCGCACGATCGACCAGACACCGAGCAGCGGCAGCAGGAGCACTCCCGCGCCGAGCACGATCCCGACGGGGGAAGCGGTCCGCAGCAACGCGACGGCACGATCGGTGACGAGCCACAGGTACAGGGCCAGCAGTGCCGTGAGCGCGACCGCACCGACGAGCGACGCGCGCGGCAACCGCCGGCGCAGCGACGACGTCACGTCCGTCACCCGAGGTCGAGCAGGTGCTCGAGCCCGACAGTGAGGCCCGGTCGCGCGCCGACGCGCCGCACGGCGTGCAGGACGCCGGGCATGAAGCTCACGCGGTCGAACGAGTCGTGCCTGATGGTCAGCTGCTCTCCGGGGTTGCCGAGCAGGATCTCCTCGTGCGCGATGAGCCCGCGCAACCGCACCGAGTGCACCCGGATGCCGTCGACGTCGGCACCCCGTGCCCCGGCGAGCGCCGTGGTCGTCGCATCGGGGCTGGGTCCGACGCCCGCCGCTGCGCGCGCCGCGGCGATCGCTGCGGCCGTGTGCCGAGCAGTCCCGGACGGCGCGTCGACCTTGTCGGGGTGGTGCAGCTCGATGACCTCGACGGACTCGAAGTACCGCGCGGCGCGGGCTGCGAACGTCATGGCAAGCACCGCGCCGAGGGCGAAGTTCGGCGCGATCAGGACGCCGACACCCGGACGGCTCGCGAGGTGGTCGCGAACGCGCCCGAGCGACTCCTCGGTCCAGCCCGTCGTGCCGACCACGGCGTGGATGCCGGCGTCGATGAGGGCGTGGACGTTCCCCTCGGTCGCGGACGGAACGGTGAAGTCGACGGCCACCTGGGCTCCGACCTCCGTCAGCAGGGAGAGGTCGCCTCCTGCGTCTATCGCCGCCACGACCTCGAGGCCGGGTGCCGCACGAACCGCCTCGACAACGGTCGAACCCATGCGTCCGGCTGCTCCCAGGACGGCGACCTTGATCTGCGCGCTCACGGAGAGTCACCCTAGTCGACCCCGTCGCGGTGGTCGGAGGCAGCCATCGGGGTGCTCCCGCTGCCGGCCGCCTCAAGGCGAGACGCAGAGGCGCCGATGGAGCAGCCATGCGCACCCCGACATTCGCGACATCGGCACGCCACCCCGCGACCGGTGTCGTGGTCCTGGTCGCCGGTGTCGCGACCTCGTCGTGGGCGCTGGTCCACGCCGCGGAGTCCTCGGCGCGCGCGGCGTGGGAGGTCCCCCACCTGACCGCACCGGACGGGTCGCCGGTCGCCCTGGCTGCCTTTCCTCCCGTCCTCGCGAGCGAGAGCCTGCGGATGTCGATCGGCTGGACGCTGACCGTGCTCGCCTGGGTCGCCGCGTGCTGGGTCGCCACCGCACGCCAGGCCCGCAGCGGTCGCGCGTGGCTCCCCCTGGGCGTGGGCGCCACCGCCGTCGCGGTCCAGTGCGTGCTGGCGTTCGCACCCCCCAACGGGATCGTCGCGCCGGTCGGCTGGCCCGGTCCGGCCCAGCCGATCGACTGGTCCGTCGACGCCTGGCCTCTCACGCTCGCCGACCCTGCGGCACTCTCGCCGCTCGTCGTGCTGCTCGCCCTGGCAGGCGCATCGTGGTGGGCCCAGCGCCCGGCACGGAGATCGGCCGGTCGGCGTCGGGACGAGGCCGGGGTGGGTCGCGCGGCTGCTCGCCGAGCACTGCTGGCCGTCGGCGTTCCCGCCCTCGCGCTCTGGCTCGGCGCCGTCACGGTGCTCGTCGCGACCGACGCCTACGGGTGGGGAACGGGCCGGGCCGCGCTGCTCCCCATGGCCGTCCTCGAGCCGGGCGGGTCGCTCCTCCTGCTGGTCGCCGCCGGAGCGCTCATCTCGGGCGCCGGCCGCGTCGGGGCGTTGACGCTCGTCGCAGCCCAGATCGCAACGACAGCCCCGATCGTGCTGATGTGGTGGGGCGGCAGCTCCGACCAGCTGCTGCTCGCGTGTGCGCTGTCCGCCGGGGCATCGGCCTGCGCGGCCACCTGGCGTCCCGTCGCACGAGCCCTCGCTGGTCTTGCTCCCGACGCGACCGACATCACGGCTGCTCCCAGCTCGCTCGCGTCCTGACGGTCGGCCGCGCGCCGCGGGGGTCTTCGCCGAACGACCCGCCCAGGTTGTCAGTCGCCGAAAGGGCCGATCCGCACGAACGACCGCGGGCGCGACGCGAGGTCGGCGGCGAGCTCCTGCACCCCGGCGGCTGTCACGGACTGGACGGCTTCGAGCGTCTCGTCGAGCGACATGAGCTCACCGAGCACGAGCTCGGCCTTGCCGAGCCGGTTCATGCGCGAGCCGGTGTCCTCCATGCCGAGCACGAGCCCGCCCGAGAGCTGCCCGATGGACCGTCGCAGCTCGCCGTCGGTGATCCCGCTGTCGGCGAGGCGCTCCCACTCCGAGACGAGCAGCTCCGTGACCTGGTCGACCTTGCCCGGGGCGCATCCGGCATAGACCCCGAAGATCCCGGTGTCGGCGTGGCCCGATGCGAACGAGTAGGTCGAGTACGCGAGCCCGCGCTTCTCCCGGATCTCCTGGAAGAGTCGCGAGGACATGCCGCCGCCGAGGACGGCGTTCAGCACCGACAGCGTGAACCGCCGCGGGTCCGTGGCCGTGAGCCCGGTGCCTCCGACGATGACGTTCGCCTGCTCGGTCACCCGGTGCGTCGTCATCTCGACGCCGGCGGTGGGGATGCCACCCTCGACGTCGTCGGCCCCGCGCCTGCCCAAGGGCGTTGCGTCGGCCGTGAGGTCCCAGCCGCCGTCGGCCAGCGCCGCGGCGACCTGCGTGCAGAGTGCGTCGTGGTCGACGCCGCCGGCCGCGGTCACGACGAGGCCAGCAGAGCGGTAGTGCTCGCGGTAGTGCTCCCAGACAGCCGAGCGCGGCACCGCCCGGATCGTGTCCGGGGTGCCACCGATGGGCCGTCCGAGCGGGTGCGCTCCGAGGACGGCGGTCGCGAACTGCTCATGGACGACGTCGCTCGGGTCGTCGTCGTTCATCGCAAGCTCTTCGAGGATGACGCCACGCTCGATCTCGAGCTCGTCGACGTCCAGGCGCGCGGACGTGACCATGTCCGCGATGACATCGACCGCCATGGGCAGGTCGGTGTCGAGCACCCGCGCGTAGTAGCAGGTGTGCTCCTTGCCGGTCGCTGCGTTGGCCTCGCCGCCGACCTCGTCGAAGGCCTCCGCGATGTCCATCGCCGTGCGCCGTGCGGTGCCCTTGAACAGCAGGTGCTCGAGGAAGTGCGTCGAGCCGTGGTGACCGTCGCTCTCGTCCCGCGATCCGACCCCGACCCACGCCCCGACCGTGGCCGAGCGCAGACCGGGCATGTGCTCCGTGAGCACCCGGACCCCACCGGGCAGGACGGAACGACGCACATGTGCGCCGCCGTCCTGCCCGGCGGTCAGCTCGCTGCCCGGCTGACCGGGCGCGACGAGCGGGAGGTCCAAGGGCACGTCAGTCGTCGGCTCCGGCGTCGACCGCGGCAGCAGCGCCCTCGGCCTCGTCGACGACCGCGTGCAGCGACAGCTTGCCGCGCGGGTCGATCTCACCGATCTCGACCTGGACCTTCTGGCCCACCGAGAGGACGTCCTCGACGTTGTCCACGCGCTTGCCGCCGACGAGCTTGCGGATCTGCGAGATGTGGAGCAGACCGTCCTTGCCCGGCGAGAGCGACACGAACGCGCCGAAGGTCGTGGTCTTGACCACGGTGCCCACGAAGCGCTCACCGATCTCGGGCATGTGCGGGTTCGCGATGGCGTTGATCGCGGCCCGCGCGGCCTCGGCCGACGGTCCGTCGGTCGCGCCGATGTAGACGGTGCCGTCATCCTCGATCGAGATGTCGGCGCCCGTCTCAGCCTGGATCTGGTTGATCATCTTGCCCTTCGGCCCGATGACCTCGCCGATCTTGTCGACCGGGACCTGCACCGTGATGACCCGAGGCGCGTACGGGCTCATCTCGTCGGGCGTGTCGATGGCCTCGTTGATGACGTCGAGGATCGCGAGACGCGCCTCCTTCGCCTGCGTCAGCGCGCTGGCGAGGACCGAGGCGGGGATGCCGTTGAGCTTCGTGTCCAGCTGGATCGCTGTGACGAACTCACGCGTGCCGGCGACCTTGAAGTCCATGTCGCCGAACGCGTCCTCGGCCCCGAGGATGTCGGTGAGCGCCGCGTAGCGGGTCTCGCCGTCCACGGTGTCGGAGACGAGACCCATCGCGATGCCCGCGACCGCTGCGCGCAGCGGCACACCGGCGTTGAGCAGCGAGAGCGTCGAGGCGCAGACCGAGCCCATCGACGTCGAGCCGTTCGAGCTGAGCGCCTCGGAGACCTGGCGGATCGCGTAGGGGAACTCCTCGCGGCTCGGCAGGACGGGCAGGAGCGCGCGCTCGGCGAGCGCCCCGTGACCGATCTCGCGGCGCTTCGGCGAACCGACACGGCCCGTCTCACCCGTCGAGTAGGGCGGGAAGTTGTAGTTGTGCATGTAGCGCTTGCGCGTCTCCGGGGAGAGCGTGTCGAGCTGCTGCTCCATGCGGAGCATGTTGAGCGTCGTGACCCCGAGGATCTGGGTCTCGCCGCGCTCGAACAGCGCCGAGCCGTGGACACGGGGAAGGACCTCGACCTCGGCCGAGAGCGTGCGGATGTCCCGCAGCCCACGCCCGTCGATCCGGAAGCCGTCCGTCAGGATGCGCTGGCGGATGAGCTTCTTGGTGACCGCGCGAACAGCCGCGGACAGCTCCTTCTCGCGACCCGCGAACGCGTCGGCGAGCGACGCCAGGGCCTCGGCCTTGACCTCGTCGAGCCGGCTCTCGCGGTCCTGCTTGTCAGCGATCGACAGCGCCTGGCCGAGCGGGCCCTCGACTGCGGCCTCGACGGCTGCGTACGCGTCGGGCTGGTACTCGGGGAACACCGGGAAGGCCTGCGTCGGCTTGGCGGCGCGAGCGGCCAGGTCGGCCTGCGCGGCGCACAGGACACGGAGGAACGGCTTGGCCGCCTCGATGCCCTGCGACACGACCTCCTCGGTCGGTGCGGTGGCGCCCTCGAACTTGATGAGGTTCCACGACTTCTCAGGCGCCTCGGCCTCGATCATCGCGATCGCGACGTCGTCACCGACGACACGGCCGGCCACGACCATGTCGAACGTCGCGCGCTCGCGCTCGGAGTAGCGCGGGAACGCGACCCACTGGCCGTCGATGAGCGCGACGCGCACACCGGCGACGGGGCCGGAGAACGGCAGGCCCGACAGCTGGGTCGAGATCGACGCAGCATTGATGGCGAGGACGTCGTACGAGTCGTCCGGGTGGATCGTCAGGACGGTGATGACGACCTGGACCTCGTTGCGCAGACCCTTGACGAACAGGGGGCGCAGCGGGCGGTCGACGAGCCGGCAGGCCAGGATCGCCTCGGTGGACGGGCGCCCCTCACGACGGAAGAACGAGCCGGGGATCTTGCCGGCGGCGTACTGCCGCTCCTCGACGTCGATCGTCAGCGGGAAGAAGTCGAACTGGTCCTTCGGGTGCTTCCCGGCGGTCGTCGCTGCCAGCAGCGTGGTCTCGCCGTCCAGGTAGGCGACGGCCGAGCCGGCGGCCTGGCGCGCGATGCGGCCGGTCTCGAAGCGGACGGTGCGTGTTCCGAAGCGACCGTTGTCGATCACTGCCTCGGCGAACTGAATCTCGGGACCCTCCATGGGTGCCCTCCTCTTTTGTGAAGGCGTCGCCCTGACCACGACGGTCTTCGATCGAGGCGCACGGAGCACGAGAGCTCCGGATGCCACTACCGAGGACCGGACGGGCGGGTCGGCGCGGGTGGTGTCACGGTCGTACGGCTGGGTCCGACGACGATGCCGGGCCCAGCGTGGAACCAGCCCGGACCCGTGCGGGTCCGGGCTGGTTGCGAACAGCTAGCGGCGCAGGCCGAGCCGCTCGATCAAGCTGCGGTAGCGGTTGATGTCGACCTTCTGCAGGTAGCCCAGGAGGCGACGACGCTGGCCGACCAGCAGCAGCAGGCCACGCCGGCTGTGGTGGTCGTGCTTGTGGACCTTGAGGTGCTCGGTGAGGTCCTTGATGCGCTGCGTGAGCATCGCGATCTGGACCTCGGGAGAACCGGTGTCGCCCTCGTGGGTGGCGAACTCGGTCATGATGGACTGCTTGACGGCACTTTCGAGGGGCACAGCTCTCCAGGTGTACTCGTTGCGCGGTGCTCCGGGGCATGTCCACCCGAGCGCTCTCGGTCCGCGGCCGATCTGACGGCTCTTAGATGCTACCAGGGACGACGCGCGCGCCCGACCCGGGCTGCTCGAGCGGTCAGCCCCGCGGCGGAGCCGGCGCCAGCACGTCCCGGACACGCTCCACATCGAGGCGCATCTGCCCGACGAGCGCGTCGATCGAGTCGAACCGCACCGTCGGACGCAGCATGGCGACGAACTCGAGGACGACCTCCCGGTCGTACAGCTCGAGGTCGGTGCGGTCCAGGACGTACGCCTCGACCCGTCGCTGGACACCCTCGAACGTCGGGTTGGTCCCCACCGAGATCGCAGCGGGCAGCACGTCCGTCGCCTCCGCGGCCGGGTCGCCGGGCGCGCGGAGCGGGCGCAACCAGCCCGCGTAGACGCCGTCCGCCGGCACCATGCCCGTCGCGTCCTGGGCGAGGTTGGCCGTGGGGAACCCGAGCTCGCGCCCCCGCGCGTCGCCGTGCACGACGATGCCGCGCATACGGTGCGGGCGGCCCAGGACCCGCGCCGCACCGGCGACGTCGCCGGCCTCGAGCAGCTCGCGGACCCATGTCGAGGACCAGCGTCGGTGCGGGGCGACGCCCGGAGCCGGCGCCGCCACGATGGCCGTGGAGACGACCGGCGCGACGTCGTCGATGACCTCGACCGTGAACCCGTACGTCCGGCCGAGCTCGATCATCGTCGTCAGGTCACCAGCGTTGTCCCGGCCGAACCGCACGTCGTGGCCCACGACCACGGTGCACGCCGCGAGCCCCTCGACGAGGTAGCGCACGACGAACTCCTCGGCCGTCTGGCGAGCGAACGCGAGCGTGTACTCGAGCAGCAGCACGGCGTCGAGACCGGTCTGCGCGAGCAGCTCGAGACGGTCGGCGTCGCCGGTCAGCAGCGGTGGCGCGGTGTCCGGCCGGTGCACCTGCGAGGGGTGCGGGGTGAACGTCACCGCGACGGCTCGCACCCCCGCCGCCCGCGCGTCCCCCACCATGCGTTCCAGCACCCCGACGTGACCGCGGTGCACACCGTCGAAGTTCCCGATCGTCACGACCGACGGCCCGTAGCCGCTCGGCACGTCCGCCAGATCGGTCCAGCGCTGCACGCGTACTCCTCGAATCTCGGACGGGGACCGTGCCTGCGCGCGGCAGGATCAGCCGGGACAAGACTGCCACGCTCGGCGCACGCACCCGAACGCGGGCCGTAGGGTCGGGGCATGCTGTGGCAGACCTTCGGTGAACGGACCATCTACGACAGCCCGTGGGTGCGGCTCGTCCTCGTCGACGTCGACGTGCCCGGGCACGGCCGGATCGACCACCACGTCGTGCGGATGCCGATGCACGCGGCCGGCACGGTCGTCCACGATCCCGACCGCGGCCTCCTGCTGCTGTGGCGGCACCGGTTCATCACCGACACGTGGGGCTGGGAGATCCCGGCCGGACGCGTCGACCCCGGCGAGACACCGGCGCAGGCGGCGGCCCGCGAGGTGCTCGAGGAGACCGGCTGGCGTCCAGGCCCGGTCCGACCGCTGCAGACGTACCACCCGGCGAACGGCACGTCGGACCAGACGTTCCACGTGTTCGTCGCCGACGGCGCGACCCACGTCGGGCCGCCGTCCGACCCGAGCGAGTCCGAACGTATCGCGTGGGTCTCCGTGGACGAGGTGCGCGCTCTCGTGCTCGCCGGGGAGGTGCGCGACGGGCTCTCGCTCACCGGTGTGCTCCGCTACCTCCTCGCACCCACCTGAGGGAGCCGAGCCACGGGCTCAGGCCGGCGCGAAGACCAGCACCGGCCGGGCCTGCTCGCCGCTCGTCTCGAGCAGCGCCACGAGCTCTCCCGCCGGCGACAGCGCAGCGATCGGCTCGCTCAGGGTCGGTGGACCGGCCTCGATCCGCTTGCCGAACGACAGCGCAGCAGCCTCGGCCACCGTGAGCTCACGGACGGGGAAGGTCGCCCGGGCGGCGTCGGCGAGCGGGAGGACGTCCAGCGGGACGTCCTGCGGCCAGGCCTCGAGCTCGTCGAGGGTGCGCGCCATCGCGAGCGGGTAGCCACCGACCCGGGTCCGGCGCAGCGCCGTGAGGTGCCCGCCGACTCCGAGACGGACCCCGAGGTCGCGCGCGAGCGCCCGGACGTAGGTGCCCGACGAGCACACGACGCGGACGTCGACGTCCAGCGCGGGCGTCCCCCTGTCGCCCGCGTCGACCGAGCGCACGTCGCCCACGGCGAACTCGCTCACGGTGACCGGGCGGGCGGCCAGCTCGACGTCCTCGCCGGCGCGCACCCGCGCGTAGGCCCGCTGCCCGTCGATCTTGATCGCGCTCACCGAGCTCGGGACCTGCAGGATCGAGCCCGTCAGGAGCGCGACCTCGCGATCGATGTCGGCGCGGGTCACCACCGACGCGTCACCTGAGGTCACGAGCTCCCCCTCGGCGTCGTCCGTCGTCGTCGACGCGCCGAGGCGGATCGTCGCGACGTACTCCTTGTCGGCGCCGACGACGTAGGTCAGCAGCCGCGTCGCCCGGCCGATGCCGAGCACGAGCACGCCGGTCGCCATCGGGTCGAGCGTGCCGGCATGCCCGACCTTCCGCGTCCCGGCCAGGCGGCGCATGCGTGCGACGACGTCGTGGCTCGTGCAGCCGGCCGGCTTGTCGACGACGACGAGCCCGTCCGGCGCCGTAGGACGCCGGACGCGGTCAGGCACCGGCGCGGTCGTCGTCGTCCTCGTCGTCCGACTCGTCCGCGTCGGCCGGCTTGCGGTACGGGTCGGCGTCGCCGGCGAACTGGGCCGTGGCCGCGAGTGCCGCAACCTCCGCGTCCCGACGCGCGGCCTCCGACAGCGCTGCGGTCAGGTGGGCGGCCGTCTCCGGGACGGCGTCGAGGTGGAAGTCGAGCGACGGCGTCAGTCGCATGCCGGTCTGCTTGCCGACCTCGGAACGGATGAGACCCTTCGCGCTGTCGAGCGCGGCCGCGGAACCGGCCCGCGCCTCGTCGTCGCCGTAGACGGTGTAGAAGACGTCCGCGTGCTGCAGGTCGCCGGTCACCCGCACATCGGTGACGGTGACGAACCCGAGCCTCGGGTCCTTGATCCGCGTGTCGAGCATCTGCGCGACGATCTGCTGGATCCGCTCGGCGAGCTTCCTCGCACGACCCTGGTCTGCCATGTTCTCCGGCCTTCTGGAAGGTCCGCCCCGGCCTGCGGGACGGGTGATCGACGTCGACGCCCGCGGGGCACTCGACACTGACGGACGCACGACGCGCGGTGGCCCGCGCCGAAAGGCACGGGCCACCTCCACGTCACGTCGTCACTTGCGAGGCTTCTCGCGCAGCTCCCACGTCTCGATGACGTCACCGATCTCGACGTCGTTGAACGACCCGAGCCCGATACCGCACTCGAACCCTTCGCGGACCTCGGTCGCGTCGTCCTTGAACCGCTTGAGCGACTCGATCGTGAGGTTGTCCCCGACCACGGCACCGTTGCGCTTGACACGCGCCTTGGTGTTGCGGCGGATCTCTCCGGACCGGACGATCGACCCGGCGATGTTGCCGAACTTCGACGAGCGGAACACCTCGCGCACCTCTGCGGTGCCGAGCTGGGCCTCCTCGTACTCCGGCTTGAGCAGACCCTTGAGGGCCGCCTCGACGTCGTCGATCGCCTGGTAGATGACCGAGTAGAACCGGACGTCCACCCCCTCGCGATCGGCGAGGTCCTCGACGCGCTCCCCGAACTTCACGTTGAAGCCGATGATGATCGCGTTGTCGACGGTGGCGAGGTTGACGTCGTTCTGAGTGATGGCACCCACACCGCGGTGGATGACCCGCAGCTCGACCTCTTCGCCGACGTCGATCTTGAGCAGCGCGTCCTCGAGCGCCTCGACGGCACCCGACACGTCGCCCTTGAGGACGAGGTTGAGCGTCTCGACCTTGCCCAGCTGGAGCGCCTGCGTGAAGTCCTCGAGGCTGATGCGCTTGCGACGCTTCGCCAGGAGTGCTGCACGCTCGGCCGACTCGCGCTTCTCGGCGATCTGCCGCGCGGTCCGCTCGTCCGGTGCCACCAGGAAGGTGTCGCCGGCCCGCGGGACCGAGGCCAGACCGAGCACCACGACGGGACGAGCCGGACCGGCCTCGTCGAGCGTGTTGCCGTGCTCGTCGAACATCGCCCGGACGCGTCCGTGGGCGGTGCCCGCAACGATCGCGTCACCCACGTGCAGCGTGCCGACCTCGACGAGAACCGTCGCCATGGGGCCGCGACCCTTGTCGAGGTTGGCCTCGATCGCGACGCCACGAGCGTCCTTGTTCGGGTTGGCCCGCAGGTCGAGCGACGCGTCTGCCGTGAGCAGGACGGCCTCGAGCAGCTGGTCGATCCCCTGGTTGAGCTTCGCCGACACGTCGACGAACATCGTGTCGCCGCCGTACTCCTCGGCCACCAGGTTGTACTCCGTGAGCTGCTGGCGGACCTTGGCGGGGTTGGCCCCCTCCTTGTCCACCTTGTTCACCGCGACGACGATCGGGACGCCTGCGGCCTGGGCGTGGTTGAGCGCCTCGATCGTCTGAGGCATCACACCGTCGTCGGCCGCGACCACGAGGATCGCGATGTCGGTGACCTGCGCACCACGCGCACGCATGGCCGTGAAGGCCTCGTGACCCGGGGTGTCGATGAAGGTCACCGCGCGGTCCACGCCCTCGTGCAGCGTGCGGACCTGGTAGGCACCGATGTGCTGGGTGATCCCGCCGGCCTCGCCCGCGACGACATCCGTCTGGCGGATGGCGTCGAGGAGCTTGGTCTTGCCATGGTCGACGTGACCCATGACGGTGACCACGGGCGGGCGGGCGAGCAGCTGCTCGTCGTCCTCGTCCGCGAGCTCCGCGTCGAGGTCGATGTCGAAGGACCCGAGCAGCTCGCGGTCCTCCTCCTCGGCCGAGACCATCTCGATGATGTAGCCGAGCTCCTGCGCGAGCGTGCCGAACGTGTCCTCGTCGAGCGACTGCGTCGCCGTCGCCATCTCGCCGAGGTGGAACAGCACCGTCACGAGGCTCGCCGGGTTCGCGTCGATCTTGTCCGCGAAGTCGTTGAGCGACGAGCCGCGACGCAGGCGCACGACAGTCGTGCCGTTGCCGCGAGGAACCTGCACGCCACCCAGCGACGGGGCCTGCATCTGCTCGAACTCCTGGCGCTTCGCCCGCTTGGACTTGCGCCCACGGACCGGGCGCCCTCCTGCGCGACCGAACGCACCCTGGGTCGAGCCGCGACCCGCACCACCCGGACGGCCACCGCCACCACCAGGACGACCGGCGAAACCGCCGCCACCACCGGGCGCGCCACCAGGACCGCCAGCCCCACCGGGACCGCCGGCGCCACCACCGGGACGACCGGCGTAGCCGCCGCCGCCCCCGGGACGCGCACCGCCACCGGCACGAGCGGGACCAGGACGCTCACCCGGACGGCTGACGCCGCTCGCGTTGCGCCCGGGCATCATGCCGGGGTTGGGACGCGGGCCGCCGGGACGAGGACCGCCCGGACGCTCGGTGGCTCCTGCGGGCGCACCGCTCGCGGCGGGTGCCTCGGTACGACGCTCGCCCGGTCGGGGCATGCCCTGAGACGGAGCGAACGGGTTGTTGCCCGGACGCGGGCCGCCGGAGCGCGGGCCCGCAGACCCACCGGGTCCGGACGGACGCTCGCCGCGACCCATGCCCTGCGACGGCGCGAAGGGGTTGTTGCCCGGTCGCGAACCGCCGGTGCGGGCCGGTGCCGGTGCAGGAGCCGGTCGCGGACCGGGACGGCCGGCGTCGGCAGCCGGTGCGGCCGTCCGAGCCGGGGCCGGGGCGCTGGGAGCGGACGCAGCTGCGCTCGGCGCAGCGACGGTCGGCGCCGAGGATGCCGGGGCGCTGAGAGCGCTCGCGGCAGGAGCAGCGACCACGGGGGTCGACACGACAGCCGGAGCCGCCGGCGCGGGAGCCGTCGGCGCTGAAGCAGCGGGTGCCGCGGCTGCCTTCGGGGCGGGACGCGGAGCAGGTGCGGGCGCCGGGGCGGCACCTGCGGGGTAGAGGTCGCGCAACTTGCGCACGACCGGCGGCTCGATGGTCGAGGACGCCGAACGGACGAACTCCCCGAGCTCGCCGAGCTTGGTCATCATGGTCTTGCTTTCAATGCCGAGCTCTTTTGCGAGCTCGTAGACGCGGACCTTGGCCACATCTCTCCTGTCTCGGTCCGCCCAGGAGAGGGTCGGACCGTCGTTAGTTCTGGGTACTCATCGCTGGGTACTCATCGGTGCGTGCTCATCGGGCAGCCATCGGCTTGTCAAACCCGCTTCCCATGTCGACGGTTCGACGTTGCCGGGTACGGACCCGGCAACGGTGATGCTCCTCACGGTGCTCCGAGGTGTGCCTCGACCGCAGCGGCGTCCAGCGGCCCTGCATGTCGCAGGGCCCGCGGGAAAGCGCGGCGGCGTTCGGCGAGCTCGAGACAACGGGGGTCGGGGTGCAGCCACGCACCCCTGCCCGGCATGCAGCGGCCCTCGTCCACGACCAGTGCGGGGAGACCCGCACCGTCCGTCCTGACGACGATCCTCAGCAGTACCGACCTTCGATCGGTCGACCGGCACCCCACGCACGTGCGCACCGGGCCCATGGCGACGACAGCGAGGTCGTCGGGGGTCCGCCTGCTCGGCGAGGAGAGCCGGGTGTCCGACCCAGCCTCGGCAAGTCTAGCGCGCCGCGTCACCGGCTGTGACCGGGCGCGGCCCCCTGACCGCTCCGGCCGCCGCGCGAGTCGCCGCGCGACTCGACTCTGGTCGGGCCCGAGGTGGGACGCTCGGTCGGCGCCTCGGCGACGTCCTCGGCCGTGTCGGACCGGATGTCGATGCGCCAGCCCGTGAGCTTGGCCGCCAGTCGGGCGTTCTGACCCTCCTTGCCGATCGCGAGCGACAGCTGGTAGTCCGGGACGACGACGCGAGCAGCACGCGCGACCGGGTCGACGATGGTGACCGACAGGACGCGCGCGGGCGACAGCGCGTGCGCCACCATCTCGGCGGGGTCGTCGGAGTAGTCGACGATGTCGATCTTCTCGCCGTGCAGCTCCGCCATGACGGCCCGCACGCGTGCGCCCATCGGTCCGATGCACGCGCCCTTGGCGTTGAGCCCCGGCACGTTGGCGCGGACCGAGAGCTTGGTGCGGTGCCCGGCCTCGCGGGCGATCGACATGATCTCGACGGTGCCGTCCGCGACCTCGGGGACCTCGAGGGCGAACAGTCGGCGCACGAGGTTGGGGTGCGTCCGGGACAGCGTGACCTGGGGACCCTTCATCCCGCGTGCGACCTCGAGCACGAGCGCGCGCAGGCGCTCCCCGTGCACGTACCGCTCCGTGGGCACCTGCTCGTGCGCCGGGAGCACTGCCTCGGTCCCGCCGACGTCGACGAGGACGACGCGGCTGTCGCGGCCCTGCTGGATCACTCCCCCGATGACCTCGCCCTCCTTGCCGCGGAAGTTGCCGAGCACCTGGTCGTCCTCGGCATCGCGCAGCCGCTGGACGATGACCTGGCGCGCGGTCGCGGTTGCGATCCGGCCGAACCCGTCGGGGGTGTCGTCGAACTCGGGCCCAGGCAGCGGGCGCGGCGCCGGCTCGCCGTCGGGACCGGGCTCAGGGGTCGGCAGCTGCTCGCGCGCCCACACGGTCACATGACCGGTCTTGCGGTTGAGCTCGACGCGCGCGACGGCCTGTGCCCCCGGCGTGCGGTGGTACGCCGACAGCAGCGCCTGCTCGATCGCCGAGGCGAGCACCTCGAAGCTGATGTCGCGCTCGCGCTCGAGCATGCGCAGTGCCTGGATGTCGATGTCCATGTCAGCCCTCCAGGCCGGTCGGGTCGTGGGCTGGCTCGTCGGTCTCGGCGTCGTCCAGCACGTCGGCGAACGCGTCGTCGGGCAGCTCGGCCATGCGGGTCAGCTCGACCTCGACGCGGCCGTCGCGCACCTCGGCGAGGCGCACGCGCACGGGCTCGCCCACGGCGGGCCGCCGGCCCTTCACCGCCGGCGGCTCGGGCACGAGGATGAGGACGGCGTCGTCGGTCGAGCGGTCCACGTCCACGAGGCGCCCGGTGAGCGTCGAGCCGTCGAGCAGACGCAGGGTCACGAGCCTGCCGCGGGCGCGCGTGAAGTGGCGGCGCTCGGTCAGGGGGCGGGAGACACCGGGGCTCGACACCTCGAGGGTGAGCTCGCCCGCGAAGGCGTCCGTCGCGTCGATGGCCGTCGAGATCTCGCGTGAGATCGCCGCGACGCGCTCGAGGTCGAGCCCCCCGACGGCGTCCTCCTCGAGATCGACGACGATGCGGACGACCGAGCGCGCCCCGGCGCTGGTGACCTCGACGTCCTCGAGGTAGAGGCCTGCCGCCGCGATGAGCGGCTCCACGGCGTCGCGTACCCGCTGCGTGTGTGCTGGCGCTGGCATGATCGCCTCCTGTCGGCTCCAGCGGGTCACCCTGCTTGGCGTCGACCCTGTGATGTTGTGACCTCAAGAGTAACGACTCCGCGTCGGGTCGCTGGACCGACCCTGCGGCGTGGCAGGATCACCGGCGATGAGCCTGTTGCGACCGACCCCACGAACGCGCGGTGCAGCACGCCGCCAGATCCCCGCCCTGCGGCTGGCCGTTGCCGCACTGGCGGTCGCGACCGCCCTGGCCGGATGCGACATCCGGCTCGAGACGCCGGCGCCGACAGCGCCCGCACCGGACGCGACCGAGACGGTGCGCAGCCGGACGGTCGACGACGCGCTCGAGCTCGCGGCGGGTGCGCGCGCCGCGAGCACGAGTGCGAGCGCTGAGGTCCAGGCGGTCCTCGCCCAGGTCGCCGACTTCTCCGCCCAGCATGCCGTCGAGCTGGGCGGCACCTACGACTCGGGCCTGGCGACACCGTCTCCGAGCACCTCGACGCCCGCGGCGGAGCCGACCGCTCTGCCCGACGCCTCACAGGTCCTCACGCTGCTCGCGACGGCCGACAGGACAGCCGCAGCCGACGCGGCCGACGTTCCCGGCGGTGCACTCGCGCGCCTCCTGGCCTCGATCGCGGCCTCGCGCGCCGGCCTCGTGGCCCGGCTCGCCGCTGCCCTCGGAGTGGCTGCGCCGGTCGCTGGACCCGCGGTCGCATCACCGTCCGCGTCGGCGTCCGCGCCCACCGACAGCGCGACTGCCACCCCCACCGCCGGCGCGCCGGGCACAGCCACGCCGCACCCGGCCGACGTCCCGACGGCGGACCGCACCGGCATCGTGGCGGCCGAGGACCAGGCCGGCTACGGCTTCGAGGTCCTCGCCGCGAAGCTCGACGACCCCAGCCGATCGTCGGCGAGAGCTGCCGCCGCGGCGCACCGCGCGCGGGCCGAGGCCTGGGCGACGGAGTGGGCGCTCGACGGCACGGCGACGGACCCCCGACGAGCGACGTACGCGCTCCCGGCCGGCCTCGACGACCCCGCGACCGCTCGCGCGCTGGCTCAGACCCTCGAGCTGGGGCTCACCACGACGTACGCGAGCGCCGTGGCGGACAGCGCACGCGCCAGCAGGCCCGAGCTCATCGCCGCGCTCCTCGTGGCGGACGCCGACGCGGCAGCCTGGGGAGTGCCGACGACGGCCTTTCCGGGTCTCCCCGAGCGGGTCGGCTGACCCGTTCCGACCCGGCGACGCCCGCCGCATCGCCGGCCCCGCGGCCGGCACCGGGGCGATGCTGCCCAGCACGACCGGGCGAGGTCGCCAGGTCGGACGGGCAGAGCGCCCGGGAGGTCAGCGCGCGAGGAGCCCGTCGACGAGCTCGGCGACCCGGTCGGCCGCCACGGCGACGGGAACCTGCTCCGTGCCACTGCCGTCCTCGGCCGCGACACGCGGGCGCACCTCGACGACGCCCTCGGCCAGACCTCGTCCGACGACGACCACGAGAGGCACGCCCAGGAGCTCCGCATCCGCGAACTTCACGCCCGGCGACACCTTGGGGCGGTCGTCGTACAGGACCTCGATGCCCCGCGCCGACAGGGTCGTCGCGAGAGCTTCGGCTGCCTCGAACACCGCGGCGTCGCGACCCGTGGCCACCACGTGGACGTGCGCCGGGGCCACCCCGGCCGGCCAGGCGAGCCCGCGGTCGTCGTGGTTGGCCTCCGCCAGAGCGGCGAGCACCCGCGTGACGCCGATGCCGTAGGAGCCCATCGTCACGACGACCGACTTGCCGTTCTGGTTGAGGACCGACAGTCCGAGCGCCTGCGCGTACTTGCGACCGAGCGCGAAGATGTGGCCGATCTCGATGCCGCGTGCGAGCTCGAGCGGGCCCGAGCCGTCCGGTGCCGGGTCTCCCGCGCGCACGTCGGCGGCCTCGACGGTGCCGTCGGCCGTGAAGTCGCGGCCGGCGACCAGGTCGAAGACGTGCCGGCCGGGCTCGTTCGCCCCGGTGATCCAGCGGGTCCCTGCCACGACGCGCGGGTCGAGCAGGTACCGCACGGCACGGCGACCCTCGTCGTCCACTGCGGTCCCGTCGATGTTCGGACCCAGCACTGCCGGCCCGAGATACCCCTTGACGAGCTCCGGATGAGCGGCGAAGTCCGCCTCCCCGGCCGCCTCGACCTCGGCGGGCGCGACCGATGCCTCGAGGCGCTTCAGGTCGACGTCGCGGTCCCCGGGCAGGCCGACGACGAGCAGCGTGCGCTCCCCCGTCGGCTGCACGAGCGCCAGGACGACGTTCTTCAGCGTGTCGGCAGCGACCCACGGCCGGTCGGCGCGCGGGAAGCGCTCGTTCGCGACCGCGACAAGCGTGTCGATGGTCGGGGTGTCCGGGGTGTCCTCGATGTGCGCGGCGGGCGCGTCGTCGAACGCGATCGCGGCCGGGACGACCGTGGTGACAGCCTCGACGTTCGCGGCGTACCCGCCCGGGGACCGCACGAACGTGTCCTCGCCGATCGGCGTCGGGGTGAGGAACTCCTCGCTGCGCGAGCCGCCCATCGCGCCCGACGTCGCCGCCACGATGACGTAGTCGAGACCGAGCCGGGTGAAGATCCGCTCGTAGGCGTCCCGCTGGCGCTGGTAGGAGGCCGCGAGCCCGTCGTCGTCGACGTCGAACGAGTAGGCGTCCTTCATGATGAACTCGCGCCCGCGGATGAGGCCGGCGCGGGGACGGGCCTCGTCGCGGTACTTCGTCTGGATCTGGTACAGCGCGAGGGGCAGGTCCTTGTACGACGAGTACAGGTCCTTGACGAGCAGCGTGAACACCTCCTCGTGCGTCGGCGCGAGCAGGTAGTCACCGCCCTTGCGGTCCTTGAGTCGGAAGATGTTGGGGCCGTACTCGGTCCACCGCCCCGTCGCCTCGTACGGCTCACGCGGCAGGAGCGCCGGGAAGTGCACCTCCTGAGCGCCGGCCTCGGCCATCTCCTCGCGGACGACCGCCTCGACCTTGGCGAGGACCCGCAGCCCGAGCGGGAGCCAGGTGTAGATGCCCGGCGCGGACCTGCGGATGTAGCCGGCGCGCACGAGCAGCCGGTGGCTCGCGACCTCGGCGTCGACCGGGTCCTCTCGCAGGGTGCGGACGAACAGCGTGGACAGACGAAGAAGCATGGGCACGAGCCTAGTGCCGGTGCCGGAGGGTCTTGGCGCCGCGGTCGCGGCGTGCCTCGCGGGTCCGGACGCGAGAAGGAGGGGGTGCGCAGCGCTGGTCGTGTGCGCCACGATGGGGTCCGTGCCTGAGCTGCCCGAGGTCGCGGCGCTCGCGCTGTTCCTGCGCGAGCGGACGGTCGGGCGCGTGGTGACGCGCGTCGACGTGGCGGAGATCAGCGCCCTCAAGACCTTCTCGCCCCCGCCGACGGAGCTCGTCGGCCGTCGCGTCACCGACGTCTGCCGGCACGGCAAGTGGATCGACCTGATCGCCGCCGGGGAGCAGGACGGTGAGCCGCTGCACCTCGTCGTGCACCTGGCGCGGGCCGGATGGCTGCGCTGGCACGATCGTGTGCCCGATACTCCCGTGCGACTCGGCAGGTCCCCGCTGGCTCTGCGCGTCCGCTTCGATGACGGCTCGGGCTTCTCGCTCACCGAGGCCGGCACGCGTCGGCGGCTCGCCGTGCACGTCGTGACCGACCCGCAGCAGGTCACCGCCATCGCGACGCTCGGGGTCGAGCCGCTGTCGGACGCCTTCACGGTCGAACGGCTGGGCGAGCTCCTGGCCGCACGCCGCCAGCAGGTCAAGGGCCTGCTGCGGGACCAGGGCACCATCGCCGGGATCGGCAACGCCTACTCGGACGAGATCCTGCACGCGGCGCGCCTCAGCCCGTTCACCCCGACGACGAGCTTCGACCCGGCGCGCACCGCCGAGCTGCACCGCGCGATCGTCGGGGTGCTGCGCGACGCGGTCGAGGCCGCCGCCGGCCGACCCGCCGACGAGCTCAAGGACGCCAAGCGACGCAACCTGCGCGTGCACGGTCGCACCGGTCTGCCCTGCCCCGGCTGGGACGGCACCCCGTGCGGCGACATCGTGCACGAGGTCGCCTTCGCGGACTCGTCGCTCCAGTACTGCCCGACGTGCCAGACCGGCGGGCACCCGCTCGCGGACCGGCGTCGCTCCCGTCTGCTGCGCTGAACGGCTCAGAACAGGACTGTCGCGTACGTGCCGACCTGGCGGAAGCCGACCGCACGGTAGGCCGCGAGAGCGCGGTCGTTGTAGTGGTTCGCATAGAGCGACACGACCGGCGCGACGTCCCGCCGGGCCGCGGCGACGACGGCCGCCATGCCTGACTCCGACAGGCCGCGGCCGCGGTACGAGGGATCGACCCAGACGCCCTGAACCTGCGCGACCCCACCCGCGATCGCCCCGAGCTCGGCCTTGAAGACAACGACCGGCGTCCCCGAGCGCGCCCCCTCCCCCTCGTCGATGCGCACGTACGACCGGTGCTGGTCGATGAGCGAGCGCACACGGACCTCGTACGGGCCGTCGAACCCCGACACCGGCGAGTAGCCGACCTCCTCGACGAACATGCGCACGCACGCCGGCAGGATGAGGGGGTACTCGTCGGGCACGGAGAGTCGCACGAGCGGGTCCGGCTCGATCAACGGGTCGCCGTCGATGACGTAGGAGGGCTGGTCGGACCGCACCTCGCGGGCCGGCGGCCAGATCGGTGAGAGCCGGCTCCACAGGCCGAGGACCGCCCAGTCCGTCCCGACGATCGACGACGAGCGGCGACCGTGCGAACGGCCGAGGGCGGCAAAGGCGTCAAGGGCGGCGGGATCCCGCGTGGGGACCACGGGCACGAGGTTGACACCGGCCCAGCAGACCGCGACGAGCTCGCCGTCGGCCTCGTACCCCCACAGCTGTCCGCCCGAGCGGCGCAGACCCTCCCGCGCCGCAGCCTCGATCCTCGACGTCGCGAGCACGGACGCGACCGGGTCGACGGCGCAGACCGCGAGCGCCGACGCGAGATCCACGTCGGCGAGCACCCGGCCTCCCGCGGGTCGACCGTCGATGGTCGACTCGCGCGCACGTCCGATCATGAAGGGATTGTGCACCACCGACCCGCGGGTCGGTGCGGGGCGACGCGCCGCCGGGCCCCGACCTCGTGAACCCGCCGTGCGGTCAGGGCCCGGCGGTCGTGCGTACTGTGCGTCGTGTCAGCCGACGGTGACGACCGGGGTCCGCGGGGCGCCGTCGCCGACGGGCTCCATCGTCTCGGCGAGCCGCATGGCCTCTTCGATCAGCGTCTCGACGATCTGCGACTCGGGGACGGTCTTGATGACCTCGCCGCGCACGAAGATCTGACCCTTGCCGTTGCCCGACGCGACGCCGAGGTCGGCCTCGCGCGCCTCGCCGGGTCCGTTGACGACACAGCCCATGACGGCGACGCGCAGGGGCACGTCGAGGCCCTCCAGTCCCGCGGTCACGCGCTCGGCGAGCGAGTACACGTCGACCTGGGCGCGCCCGCAGGACGGGCAGGAGACGATCTCGAGCTTGCGGGGACGCAGGTTGAGCGACTGCAGGATCTGGATCCCGACCTTGACCTCCTCGACGGGGGGCGCGGACAACGAGACCCTGATGGTGTCGCCGATCCCCTTGCTCAGCAGCGCGCCGAACGCCGTCGCGGACTTGATGGTGCCCTGGAACGCCGGCCCGGCCTCGGTGACGCCCAGGTGCAGGGGCCAGTCCCCGCGCTCGGAGAGCATCTCGTAGGCGCGCACCATGATCACGGGGTCGTTGTGCTTCACGGAGATCTTGAAGTCGTGGAAGTCGTGCTCCTCGAACAGCGACGCCTCCCAGACGGCCGACTCGACGAGCGCCTCCGGCGTCGCCTTGCCGTACTTGGCGAGCAGACGCGGGTCGAGCGAGCCGGCGTTGACGCCGATCCGGATGGAGACGCCCGCGTCCTTGGCAGTGCGGGCGATCTCCTTGATCTGGTCGTCGAACTTGCGGATGTTGCCGGGGTTGACGCGTACTGCCGCACAGCCGGCCTCGATCGCCGCGAAGACGTACTTCGGCTGGAAGTGGATGTCGGCGATCACCGGGATCTGCGACTTGTGCGCGATCGCGGGCAGCGCGTCGGCGTCGTCCTGGGTGGGGACGGCGACGCGCACGATGTCGCACCCCGCGGCGGTGAGCGCGGCGATCTGCTGGAGGGTGGCGTTGATGTCGGTCGTCGGTGTGGTGCACATCGACTGGACGCTCACGGGTGCGTCGCCACCGACGTCGACCTTGCCGACCTTGATCTTGCGGGTCGGGCGTCGAGGGGCAAGCACCGGGGCTGGCGCCTCCGGCATGCCAAGGCTGATCGGGATGCTCACCCGTCCATTATCGTCACTGCCGCCGCGCGCGACGCCGCGGGGAGTGTGTCTCGCACGACATCGGCACATCTCCCCCGCGACGCCACCCTGCCACGCCGCCCGCGCAGGCCGGTCAGCCGAGCGAGATGGGGTGGACGATGTCGGCGTAGATCAGCAGGACGCCGAGCCCCGCGAGCAGGACGAACACCCCGTAGGCGAGCGGGACGAGCCGGGCTGTGTCGAAAGGTCCGGGCCGGGGCAGGCCCCGCACGCGCGCGACCTGCCGCCGCGCGCCCTCCCACAGAGCCCCCAGCACGTGCCCTCCGTCGAGCGGCAGCAGCGGGATGAGGTTGAACACGAACAGCGCGATGTTGAGCGAGGCGACGAGGCTCAGCAGGCTCGCGACCCGCTCGCCCATCCCATAGCCAGGGGCCTGGTCGGAGGCGATCTCCCCCGCGAACCGACCGATCCCGACGATGCCGATGACCCCGGTCCCGTCGCGGGGTTCGGCCCCCGCTGCCGCCTTGGCGACGTCGACGACGCGTGCGGGCAGCGTGGCCACGACCTTCATGGTCTGCCACACCGCCGAGCCGGTCACGACCGGGACCTGGGCTATCGACTGCCGCTCGAGCACGGTCCCGGGTGAGATCCCGAGGAAGCCCACGGACTGCGTGACGGGCGTGCCGTCCGCCGCACGCTGCTGCGTGCCGTCCGCGGCGTACACCGGGCGGTCAGCGACGACCGGCGACACCGACGTCGTGACCTGCTTGCCATCGCGCTCGAGCACCACCTGGACCTCGCGGGCGCCCGTCGTGCGGATCAGCTCCGAGAGCTGGGCCCACGACGTGATCGCGTGGCCGTCATAGCTCGTGATGCGGTCCCCGGGCAGCAGGCCTGCGGCGGCGGCCGGCGCGAGCGGGTCGGCCGAGGTGCACGTGGCCGACGTGGCCGCGCTCGCGGGGAGCACGCACTGCGACACGCCGGCGAGCGTCGTCGACGCCACGGGCGACCCGAAGCCGACCATCACGACGCCGAGCAGCACGGCCGCGATCACGAGGTTCATGACAGGGCCGCCGAGCATGACCACGAGCTTCTTCGGTGCCGAGAGCCGGTAGAACGCCCGGTGGTCCTCGCCGGGACGGATCTCCTCCGCGCTGACCTCACGCGCCTGCGCGGCGATCCGCCCGAAGACGGTGCGCGGCTGCGGGTTGCCCATCGCCTCCGCGGTCGGGTACATCCCGACGAGCCGGACGTACCCGCCGAGCGGGATCGCCTTGATGCCGTACTCGGTCTCGCCGCGGGTACGCGACCACACGGTCGGGCCGAACCCGACGAAGTAGTGGCTGACGCGCACGCCGAACCGTCGGGCGGGCACCATGTGCCCGACCTCGTGGAGCGCGATCGACACGAGCACGCCGACGAGCACGACGAGGACACCGACGAGGTACGCCACCACAGCTCCGATCAGGTCGTGCGGGCCCGACGCGCCCGTCCCTGTCCTCCATCATCCCCTGTGATCCTGGGTGCGCGCTGCGTGCCCATCACTGCGCGGCGGGCCCACGAGCCGCATCGTCCGACGGGTCGCCCGCACTCGCGACGACGGATTTCGTTGTGTCCGACGACACCGAATGACGATCTGCCCAGATAGGATCCCCAGATGGCGCCTGATCCCGAAGTCCGGACCGGTCTTGCACAACGCCGGCAGCTCCTCACCGAGATCCCCGGGCCGCGGTCCCGCGCGCTCGCCGAGCGGCGCGCGCGCGTCGTCGCAGCCGGGGTGTCCTCGACGTTCCCGGTCTACGTCGCGCGCGCGTCCGGCGCCGTGCTCGAGGACGTCGACGGCAACGTGCTGGTCGACCTCGGTTCAGGGATAGCCGTGACGTCCGTCGGTGCGAGTGCTCCGGAGGTCGTCGCTGCGGTCGCAGCGCAGGCGGCCGACTTCACGCACACGTGCTTCATGGTCAGCCCGTACGAGTCCTATGTCGCCGTCTGCGAGGCCCTCGCCCGGCTGACCCCGGGTGACCACGAGAAGCGCTCCGTGCTCGTCAACTCGGGCGCCGAGGCCGTCGAGAACGCCGTCAAGATCGCCCGCCGGGCCACCGGTCGCGACGCCGTCGTCGTGCTCGACCACGCCTACCATGGCCGCACGAACCTCACGATGGCCATGACAGCCAAGGCCATGCCGTACAAGATCGGCTTCGGTCCGTTCGCCGGTGAGGTCTACCGCGTCCCGGCGTCCTATCCGCTGCGCGATCCCGTCGGCATGACCGGTGAGGAGGCCGCCCAGCGCGCCATCGACCTCGCGCAGCGGCAGGTGGGCGCCGACCGGATCGCGGCGATCGTCGTCGAGCCGATCGTCGGCGAGGGCGGCTTCATCGTGCCCGCGCGCGGGTTCCTGCCCGCGCTCGCGGCCTGGGCGCGCGCACACGGCATCGTCTTCGTCGCGGACGAGGTCCAGACCGGCTTCGCGCGCACGGGCGACATGTTCGCGTGCGACGACGAGGGCGTCGTGCCCGATCTCGTCGCCGTCGCCAAGGGCATCGCCGGAGGCATGCCCCTCGCGGGCGTGACGGGCCGCGCCGAGCTGCTCGACGCGGTCCACTCGGGCGGGCTCGGCGGCACCTTCGGCGGCAACCCGGTCGCGTGCGCGGCCGCCCTCGCGGCGATCGACCTGTACGAGCGCGACGACCTCGCGGGTTCGGCACGCCGGATCGAGGCACGCATCCTGCCGCGACTGCGTGAGCTGGCCCGGCGCGTCGGCTCGATCGCGGAGGTCCGCGGGCGCGGCGCCATGCTCGCGCTGGAGATCGTGCGGCCCGGCACGCTCGAGCCTGATGCCGCGGAGGCGACCCGGGTCGCGCGCGCGTGCGCCGCGCAGGGCGTGCTCGTGCTCACGTGCGGGACGTGGGGCAACGTGCTGCGCCTCCTGCCGCCGCTCGTGATCGGCGACGACCTCCTGGACGACGCGCTAGGTGTGCTCGCGGGCGCGCTGGCAGCAGGCAGCGAGTTCGCGGCCCGCCCTTAGCGGCGCCCGGTGGCGGTCAGTCGACCGACGACACGACCCGGTCGCGACCGGCGTGCTTGGCCCGGTACATGAGGGCGTCGACGCGGCCGAGGACGTCAGCCGGGTCCTCGCCGGGCCGCAGCGCCGTCACCCCGAAGCTCGCCGTCACGGCCGTGCCCGCGACCCCCGCGACGGTGTCGGGCAGGACGCTGCAGATGCGGTCGGCGAGTGCTGTCGCCTCGGCGAGCGCCATGCCGGGCGCCACGACCACGAACTCCTCACCCCCGACACGCGCCACGAGGTCACTCTCGCGCACGTGGCGCTGCAGGACCGCCGCGACCATGCACAGCACCTCGTCCCCGACGAGGTGCCCGCGCTCGTCGTTGATCCGCTTGAAGTGGTCGACGTCGAGGTAGACGACTGCCACATGAGCACCACCCGCGGTGGCCACGGACTGGTACGTCAGCTCGTCGAGCAGCCGTCGTCGGTTCGCCGCCCCCGTGAGCGGGTCCCGGTACGCCATCTCCCGCATCGCCGCGGCCTCGATGGTCGCGTTCGCGGCGGATCGGAAGGCCCGCGCGGCACGCTCCTTCGCACGCGACAGCACGTACACCATGCCGGTCAGGACCAGCATGTACACACCGAACCGCAGCAGGTCGGCGACATGCGCGTCATGGTCGGGCCCGGTGTGCAGCGCGATGAGGCCCACGACCACCGAGCCGCCCGTGACGGCCAGTGCGTGCAGGAGTGCGACCCGCGTGGGATACACGAGGTAGCCGATGACGGCGAAGATCACGAGACCCATGAACGTCTGCGGAAAGAGCGCGCTCCAGCCCTGGCCGGCGTCTGCCGGCGCGAGCAGCCGCTCGTCCATCACGACGAGCCAAGTGACCACGAGCACAGTGAGGAAGGCCCGGGAGAAGAGGATCACCACCCGCGGTCGCCGCAGGATCACCCAGGCGAACGTCCCGACCACCACGAGGAGGAACGGGAACGAGTAGCGGATGAACTTGTCGTGCGCGCCCAGGACGATCATCTCCGTGACGATCGACGTCGCTCCGATCGCCAGGCACGCGAGCAGGACGCGCCGCACGAGGCGCATGTTCTGCTCGCTGAAAGCACGCGCCTCGATGTCCGTGCCGGGGTGGGCACGCTCAGGCCCAGCCCCGCGCAGACGACTCAACCAGCGCATGGTCACACGGCGCGTTCCTCCAGGCCCCACGGCGAGCCGTACCCGTCGGGTACGGGTGCTGCCAGGAGCTCGAGGAATGGTACGGCGTCGAACGCCTCCGGGCCGAGAACGCCCACGCCGGACCATGTACCGGCAGCCAGCAGCTCGAGCGCGACGACCGGGTTGACTGCCGTCTGCCAGACGACGCACTGCGCGCCGTACTGCGCCATCGACCATGCGTTGTCGACGATGTGGTGCAGGTAGACCTCACGCGGGTTCCCGTCGGCACCCGTGCCCGTGACGAGCAGGCCCGCGCACGTGGAGCCCGTCATCCGCGGTCCGATCGTCGCCGGGTCCGGCAGCACCGCCGCCACCACGTCGCGCGGGCTGACCGCGACACCCTTGACGTCGACCGGCGTCGTCGAGTCCAGGCCGAGCGTGTGCAGGGTGCGCAGCACCGAGATGAACTCCTCGCCCAGCCCGTACTTGAACGTGACCTTGCGCGCGTCGACCCAGCGCGGCATGAGGAGGACCTCCTCGTGCTCGACGTGCACGCACTCGACCGGCCCAATGGGCTCGGGGAACTGGAAGACCTCCGGCTCGGAGAACGGCGGGACCGTGTACCAGCCGTCGGCGGTGCCCGACCCCGCGGCCGCACGCTCTGCCGACCAGATCACCGGCGGGTTGAGGCACTCCTCGATCGTGGTCCAGATCGAGAACGACGGCGCGAAGATCGGCTCGCCGTCGTCGCCGTGCACGACGAGGTTCGCCCCGTCGCGCACGCCGAGCTCGTCGATGCTGGAGAAGAGGTGGTCGGCCGCGTACCGCGCGAAGACGTCCGACAGGCCCGGCTCGACGCCCATGCCCACGAGGGCGAGCCGGCCCGCGTCGTGCCACGAGCCCGCGAGCGCGAACTGCTCGTCGCCGAGCTTGAGGCCCACCTCCTCGTGCGGGCGCTCGGGATGCGGAAGCGACAGCGACATGGCCATGTCGAGGTAGTCGGCACCGGCGGCCAGGGTCCCGGCGAAGACTGGCATCACGAACCGCGGGTCGACGGCGTTGAGCACATGCGTCCCCGAGTGCTCACGGACGAGCGCCTCGACCGCCCCCGCGTCGGACGCGTCGACGACCGCGGCCACGAAGCGCCCACCGACGACGTCGTGCTCTGCGGCGGCGGCCACCGTACGCCGCGCGCGTGCCGGGTCGTAGTCGGCCACCACCATCGTCTCGAAGAAGTCCCGGCGTGCGGCGATGCGCGCGACCGCATCGCCCACTCCTCCGCTGCCTACGACGACGATCCGCATGCCCACCCTCTCGCTCTCACTCTGGTCAGCGCCCACGGCGCCTGCCGTCCTGGACGATCTGTACCCCGACGACGATGACGAGCGCCAGGATGAACATGAACGACCCGATCACGTTGGCCTGCGGCGGGATGCCTCGCGTCGCAGACACGTAGACGAACTTCGGGAACGTCGTGAAGCTGCCCGAGTTGAAGTTCGTGATGATGAAGTCGTCGAAGCTGAGGCTGAACGACAGCAGCGCGGCGGCCGCGATACCGGGTACCAGCAGCGGGAAGGTGACCTTCCAGAACGCGAGCCACGGCGACGCGTACAGGTCCGCGGCGGCCTCCTCGAGCCGAGGGTCGAGGCTCGCGACACGCGCCTTGACCGTCACGACGACGAAGCTGATGCAGAACATCACGTGCGCCGCGACGACCGTCCAGAAGCCGAGCTGGACCCGCAGCGACAGGAACTGGGCGAGCAGCGCGGCGCCGAGCACGACCTCGGGGGTCGACATCGGCAGGAAGATCAGCAGGTTCGCGATCGCGCGGCCGCGGAACTTGTAGCGCACGAGCGCGATCGCGGCCAGCGTCCCCAGCACGGTCGCGATCGTGGTGGCGAGCAGCCCGACCTCGATCGAGTTCCGGAACGCCTCGCACACCTGGGGGGCGCCGCACGGGCTCTTCCAGTTGTCGAGCGTGAAGCCCCGCCACACGAGGTTGGTCTTGCCGGCGCTGTTGAACGAGAACGCGACGGTGTACGCGACCGGCACGAGCAGGTAGGCGAAAGCGATCGCCGCGAACACCGGGACGACGACATCCCCGAGCCGCCACCGACCGAGCAGCCTCCGGGTGGGAGCCGCGGGCGGTCGGGCCCGAGTGATGGCCGGCGCGGGAGCAGCGGTGAGGCTCATACGAGCTCCTCCGTCCCGGCACGGCGCACGTAGATGCTCACGAGAGCCAGGATCGCGACCATGAGCACGACGGACAGCGCCGAGGCCGTCGGGTAGTCGAGCACCTTGAAGAAGCGTGCATCGATCACCTGCCCGATCATCGCCGTGTCGGTGCTGTTGCCGAGCAGGCTCGAGTTCACGTAGTCGCCCGACGCCGGGATGAACGTCAGGAGGGTCCCGGACACGACCCCGGGCATCGACAGCGGCAGCGTGACCGTGCGGAACGTCGTGAACCCGCCTGCGTACAGGTCGCCGCCGGCCTCGATGAGACTCGGGTCGAGACGCCCGAGGCTCGCGTAGATCGGCAGCGCCATGAAGGGCAGGAAGTTGTACGTGAGTCCCGCCACGACGGCGAAGGCGGTCGCGGTCAGTCGTCCGTCGGGCGCCATGAGGTGCAGCCACTTGAACGCCGTCACGACGAACGCGTCGTCGGCGAGGATCTGCTTCCACGCAATGGTGCGCAGGATGAAGCTCGTGAAGAACGGCGCGATGATCAGGACGAGAAGCATCCCCTGCAGCATCGTGCGGCCGCGAGCCCGCACCGCGATGACGTAGGCCATCGGGTAGCCGATGAGCAGCGCCGCAACTGTCGCGATGAGCGCGAAGACGAACGACCGTGCGAGCTGGGGCCAGAACTGGCTCAGCGCGTCGACGTAGTTCTGCCAGTGGAACGCGGGCTGGAACTGCCCGACGTCGCCACCCGGAACCTTGACGTACAACGAGGTCGCGAGCAGTGCGACTGCGGGGACGACGAAGAACAGGACCAGGTACGCGGTCCCCGGCAGCAGCATGAGCGAGGCGCTGGTCCGCGCGCGCTTGACGGGCGGTGGCGCGGGCACACCCGCACCCTGCTCCGACAGCGCCGCCGCGATGCTCACGGCTCGTCGTCCAGGTCGGCGGTGCCGTCAGCGGCGTCCTCGTGGCCGTCGAGACCGAACGTGTGGTCGACCGACCACACCAGCGAGACCCGGTCACCGACCCGGAGCGTCGCACCGCCGACGAGGTTCTGGGCGAACACCGTGAAGATGCCCAGCCGGCCCAGGTCGACGAGGTACTGCGTGCTGACCCCGGTGAACGAGACGTCGGTGACCGTGCCGGGGCCGAGCACGTTGCTGCCGGGCCCGGGCTCCTGGCCGGCCAGCAGCAGCTGGATCTTCTCGGGTCGCACCCCCACGAGGACGTCGCCGACGACACTGACCGCACGCGCGGTCGGCACGACGAGGCGCGTCCCGGCGACCTGGACCCCGAGCGTGTCCGCCCGGGTCTCGACGACCGTGCCGGCGACGAGGTTCGACTGCCCGAGGAAGTTGGCCACGAACGCCGTCCGGGGCAGCTCGTACAGCTCAGCCGGTGCGCCCTGCTGCTCGATGCGCCCACGGTTCATGACCGCGACCGTGTCGGCCATCGTCATGGCCTCCTCCTGGTCGTGCGTGACGTGCACGAACGTGAGACCGACCTCGGTCTGGATCCGCTTGAGCTCGAGCTGCATCTGGCGTCGCAGCTTGAGGTCGAGCGCGCCCAGCGGCTCGTCGAGCAGCAGCACGGCCGGGTTGTTCACCAGGGCCCGCGCGAGTGCGACCCGCTGCTGCTGCCCGCCCGACAGCTCGCTCGGCCGGCGGTCGGCGAGGTGACGCAGCTGGACGAGGTCGAGCCCCTCGGCGGCGCGCTCGAGCGGCTGGGCGACCCGCTTGCGTCGCAGCCCGAACGCGACGTTCTCGAGCACCGTCAGGTGCGGGAACAGCGCGTAGCTCTGGAAGACGGTGTTGACCTGCCGCTGATGGGCCCGCGTGCCGGTCAGGTCGCGGCCGCCGATCGAGATCGCCCCCGACGTCGGCTGCTCGAGCCCAGCGACCATCCGCAGCGTCGTCGTCTTGCCGCAGCCGGACGGTCCGAGCAGGGCGAAGAACGAGCCGGACGGGACCGTCAGCGTGAGGTTGTCCACAGCCAGGTAGGTGCCGAAGGCCTTGCTGACGTCCCACAGCTCGAGAGCCGCTCCCCCACCGCCGGGGGCTGCCGCGGCCACCATCAGGCGCCGATCACGTCAAGGAAGGCCTTGTTGTACGTCGTCTCCTCGTCGGGCGTGAGCGTCCGGAACACGTGCGTCTTGGCGAGCGTCTCGGCGTTCGGGAAGATCAGCTGGTTGTCGACGAGATCCGGGTTGATCGCCTCCATCGCCTTCTGGGCGCCCTCGACGGGCGTGATGTAGTTGACCCACGCAGCGACCTGTGCCGCGATCTCGGGGTCGTAGTAGTAGTCGACGAGCTTCTCGGCGTTCGACCTGTGCGTCGAGCCGATCGGGATCATGAGGTTGTCGCTCCAGAGCGTGCCGCCGGCCTCCGGAAGGCCGAACTCGAAGCGGTCGTCGTTCTCCGCGTTGAGGGTCGTGATGTCCCCCGACCACCCGATGACCGCGATCGCGTCGCCCGAGACGAGGTCCTGCGTGTAGGAGTTGCCACGCACCTGGCGGATGTGGCCCGAGGCGATCTTCTCCTTGAGGACCTCGAGGGCGGCGTCGAACTGGTCCTTGCCCCAGCTGCCCGACACGTCGACCCCCTGGTCGAGCATGATGAGCCCGACCGTGTCGCGCATCTCGGAGAGCACCTCGACCCGACCGGCGAGCTCGGGGGCCCACAGGTCGGACAGGCCCTTCAGGCCCGCCGGGACCTTGTCCTTGGCCCAGGCCAGTCCGCCGAAGCCCGACTGCCACGTGAGCGAGTGCGTGCGGCCCGGGTCGAAGTCGACGTTCGCGAGGTTCGGCAGGATGTTCTTCGCGTTCGGGACGAGCGCCCGGTCGATCTCCTGGGTGTACCCCATCCGGATCATGCGGGCGGCCATCCAGTCCGTCAGCACGATCAGGTCGTAGCCGATGTCCTGGCCGTTTGCGAGCTGCCCCGAGACCTTGCCGTAGAACGAGTCGTTGTCCTCGATGTCCTCGGCGTAGGTCGCCTTGATCCCGGTCTTGGCCGTGAAGGCGTCGAGCGTGGGGTAACCCGTGCCGGCGTCGTTCTGGTCGAGGTAGAGCGTCCAGTTGGCCCAGCGGACCGTCTTGTCCGTCGCGGAGGCGTCAGCCGCGCCGGTTCGGCTCGCCGTGGCCGACGGCGATCCACCCGTGCCGCAGGCCGCGAGCAGCGCCCCGGTGCCGACCGTGCCGAGCGCCGCGGCGAGGAACTGCCGGCGCGACAGGCTCGACGTGGAGCGCGGGCGTGCGGCCTGGGCGACGAGGGCACGCACGCGCGGGTCCTGCGGCAGGGGTCTGCGGTCGGGCGACATGGCACTCCTCGGGTCGGGTGACCGGCGGGACCTGCGGTGCCGGCAACCTGCTGACGATGATGTGACGATGGTGACGTGCAAGGGTCGAGTGCACAAGGATTTCGTTGTCAAAGAGTCGGACTGCAACGAAAAGTTTCCACGACTGGAACATTGGGTGCGCTTCACGTCACATCCAGGCGGCTGAGCAGCCATCCGCCCTGGCCGGCTGCGGCTCCCCCACCAGACCCGCTCAGGCGCCCAACGAGCTCATGACGTGCTTGATCCGGGTGTAGTCCTCGAACCCGTACATCGACAGGTCCTTGCCGTAGCCCGAGTGCTTGAAGCCGCCGTGCGGCATCTCCGACACGAACGGGATGTGGGTGTTGATCCACACGACCCCGAAGTCGAGCGCGCGCGACATCCGCATCGCGGTGCCGTGGTCCCGGGTCCACACCGAGCTGGAAAGCCCGTACTGGACGCCGTTGGCCAGCCGGACGGCCTCGGCCTCGTCCACGAACGTCTGCACTGTGATGACGGGGCCGAAGATCTCCTGCTGCACGGCCTCGTCGTCCTGCCGCAGACCGTCCACGAGCGTCGCCTCGTGGAAGTAGCCACGGGTGCCGACCCGGTGGCCGCCGACCACGACGTCCGCGTGGTCGGGCAGCCGATCGAGGAAGCCGATGACCCGCGCGAGCTGCGCGTCGTTGTTCACCGGGCCGAACGCCACCGACGCGTCGTCGGGCATCCCCGTGCGCTGCCTGCGCGCCTGCTCGGCGAGCGCGGCCACGAAGTCGTCGTGCACCGAGGCGTGCACGAGGACGCGGGTCGCCGCGGTGCAGTCCTGGCCTGCGTTGAAGTACCCGGCCATCGCGATCCCCTCGGCCGCCGCGCCGAGGTCTGCGTCGGCGAACACGATCACAGGAGCCTTGCCCCCAAGCTCGAGGTGCACCCGCTTGACGTCGCGGGCGGCCGAGCCGGCCACCTCCATCCCGGCGCGCACGGACCCGGTGATCGAGACCATGTCGGGCCGGGGGTGGTCGACGAGCGCGCGGCCCGTGTCGCGGTCACCGCACAGCACGTTGAAGACGCCCGGCGGGAGGAACTCGGCCGCGACCTCGGCGAGCAGGAGCGTCGAGGCAGGGGTCGTGTCCGACGGCTTGAGCACGACGGTGTTGCCGGCTGCGAGCGCCGGGGCGATCTTCCAGACTGCCATCATCAGCGGGTAGTTCCAGGGCGTGACCTGCCCGATGACCCCGACCGGCTCGCGCCGGACGAACGACGTGTACCCGGTCAGGTACTCGCCGGCGGACGCTCCCTCGAGGATGCGCGCGGCCCCCGCGAAGAACCGGAAGTGGTCGCCGCACAGCGGCACCTCCTCGGTCGTGGTCAGGCCGAGCGGCTTGCCGGTGTCCTTCGACTCCACCACGACGAACTCCTCGGCGCGGGCGTCGATCGCGTCGGCGATGCGCAGCAGGGCCCGCTGCCGCTCCGCGGGCGTCGTGCGGCCCCACGTCTCGAATGCGTCAGAGGCGGCCGAAACGGCCGCATCGACGTCGCCGGCACCGCTGACCGGCGCACGCACATAGGCCTCACCGGTGGTCGGGTCGATCACGTCGCTCGTGCGTCCGTCAGCCGCGCCGGTGCGTCGGCCGGCCACGAAGTTCTGGAGCTGAGGCAACGCTGGGGTCGCAGGGCTCACGTCGGACTCCTGGGGGGCGCGTGCGCGGACAGTGGCTCCACCCGCGTCCGCCGCAGGCTAACCCGTCGACACCGTCCAGCACATCCCTCTCAGTCGATTTCCGCGTTACGATCGCGTTTCTGCGAGCGAATCAGCGGCACGGGCCCCTTCTGAGTACGGATTCACTTGCGCGATCGCGCGCCAGCCGCGACCATGAGGAGGTGACGACTCGGCCACCTGCTTCCACCACCCCGCCCCTCGACGACCTATCCAAGGCCATCATCGAACAGCTCCAGGAGGATGGCCGCCGCGCCTACGCCACGATCGGGAAGGCTGTCGGCCTCTCCGAGGCCGCGGTCCGCCAGCGCGTGCAGCGGCTCGTCGAGGGCGGGATCGTCCAGATCGTCGCGGTCACCGACCCCGTCCAGGTCGGATTCACGCGCCAAGCCATGATCGGCATCAAGGCCGAGGGCGACCTCGAGGCCCTGGCCGACGCGCTCGCGGCCCTGGCCGAGGTCGACTACGTCGTGATCACGGCCGGCGGGTTCGACGTGCTCGCCGAGGTCGTGTGCGAGGACGACGACCACCTGCTCGAGGTGCTCAACCACAAGATCCGCGCCCTGCCCGGGGTACGGACCACGGAGACCTTCGTCTACCTGAAGCTCCGCAAGCAGCTCTACAACTGGGGTACCCGATGACCGGATCGACCACGCCCCGCGGCACGCTCCGAGCCACGGCCGCCCGTGACCACCTGTGGGGGCACTTCACCCGTCAGAGCGCATGGGAGCACCACGTCCCCGTCATCGTGCGCGGCGAGGGTCACCACATCTGGGACGACACCGGTCGGCAGTACATCGACGGGCTCTCGGGCCTGTTCGTCGTCCAGGTCGGCCACGGCCGCGCCGAGCTCGCCGAGCGCGCCCGCCAGCAGGCCGAGCAGCTCGCGTTCTTCCCGCTGTGGTCGTACGCGCACCCGCAGGCGATCGACCTCGCCGAGCGGCTGGCCGCGCACGCGCCGGGCGACCTGAACCGCGTCTTCTTCACGACAGGCGGCGGCGAGGCCGTCGAGACCGCCTGGAAGCTCGCGAAGCAGTACTGGAAGCTCGTCGGCAAGCCCGGAAAGTACAAGGTCATCTCCCGCGCCGTCGCCTACCACGGCACCCCGCAGGGCGCCCTGTCCATCACCGGCATCCCGGCGCTCAAGGCCCCGTTCGAGCCTCTCGTGCCGGGTGCGCACAAGGTGCCCAACACGAACATCTACCGGGGCCCCGAGCACCTGCGCGACGACCCTCAGGCCTTCGGCCGCTGGGCGGCCGACCGCATCGAGGAGGCGATCCTCTTCGAGGGCGCCGACACCGTGGCAGCGGTCTTCCTCGAGCCTGTGCAGAACTCGGGCGGCTGCTTCCCGCCGCCGCCCGGCTACTTCGAGCGCGTGCGTGAGATCTGCGACGCCCACGACGTGCTGCTCGTCTCCGACGAGGTCATCTGCGCGTTCGGCCGCATCGGCGAGATGTTCGCGTGCGACGACTTCGGCTACGTACCAGACATGATCACGTGCGCCAAGGGCCTGACCTCGGGGTACTCCCCGATCGGCGCGACGATCGTGTCCGACCGGCTGTTCGAGCCGTTCCGCACCGGCAACACGACCTTCTACCACGGGTACACCTTCGGGGGGCACCCGGTGTCGGCCGCGGTCGCGATGGCGAACCTCGACATCTTCGAGCGCGAGCACCTCACAGAGCGGGTCCACACCAACGCGCCGATCTTCCAGCGAACCCTCGAGAAGCTGCTCGACCTGCCGATCGTGGGCGACGTCCGCGGCGCGGGGTACTTCTACGGGATCGAGCTCGTCAAGGACAAGGCGACCCGGGAGACGTTCGACGACGACGAGAGCGAGCGCCTGCTGCGCGGGTTCCTGTCCAAGGCGTTGTTCGAGGCAGGCCTCTACTGCCGGGCCGACGACCGTGGGGACCCCGTGATCCAGCTCGCCCCGCCGCTGACGACGGGTCCCGCCGAGTTCGACGAGATCGAGCAGATCCTGCGAGGCGTGCTCACCGAGGCCTGGAACCAGCTGTGACCGAACCTCGGGCGATCTCGCTCTGGTTCGACCAGCTCGCCGCGGATCCCCGCACCGCGGCGACCGGTCCCGACCCGCTCGCACCCCGTCCGTCGCTCGACGGTGACACGCAGGCCGACGTCGTCGTGGTCGGCGCGGGCCTCACCGGGCTGTGGACCGCGTACTACCTGCTCGAGGCCGACCCGTCGCTCGACGTGATCGTCGTTGAGCAGGAGATCGCGGGCTTCGGTGCGAGCGGCCGCAACGGCGGCTGGTGCTCGGCGCTCTTCCCGACCTCACCGGAGGGCCTCGCGCGCCGGCACGGGCGCGACGCGGCCCTCGCGATGCGCGCCGCGATGCGGGATACAGTCGTCGAGGTCGGCGGCGTCGCGGCCGCCGAGGAGATCGACTGCGACTTCGCCTACGGGGGCACGGTCACCCTCGCCCGGACCCGCCCACAGCTCGCCCGCCTGAGCGCCGAGGCGGACGGGAGCATGCTCTGGGGCGACGAGGTGCACCTGCTCGACGCGGCGGGTGTCGCCCGGCACGTCGTTGCCGACGGCGTCATCGGCGGCACCTGGACCCCCGACTGCGCCCGTCTCCAGCCGGCACGGCTCGTGCGCGGCCTCGCCGACGTGGTGACCGCACGGGGTGCGCGCCTCGTCGAGCGGACGCGTGCCCTTCGGCTGTCGCCGCGCGCCGTCGTCACCGACCAGGGCACCGTGCGCGCGCGGACGGTCGTCCGGGCCACCGAGGCGTGGACGTCACAGCTGCCCGGCAGCCGTCGGGACGTCGCCCCGGTCTACTCCCTGATGATCGCGACCGAGCCTCTGTCGGCGGCGTTCTGGGCCGAGGCAGGCCTGGCCCGGGGCCAGACGTTCACCGACGGGCGCCACCTGATCGTGTACGGCCAGCGCACCAGCGACGACCGGATCGCGTTCGGCGGACGGGGCGCCCCCTACCACTGGGGATCGGAGATCCGGCCCGGGTTCGACCACGACGACCGGGTGGCGGAGCACCTGCGAGCCGCGCTCGTCGACCTCTTCCCCGGCGCGGCGGGCGCACGCATCACGCACGCCTGGGGCGGCCCGATCGCGATCCCTCGGGACTGGCACGCCTCGGTGGGGTACGACGAGGACACGCAGACGGCGTGGGCCGGCGGGTACGTCGGTGATGGAGTCGCCACGTCCAACCTCGCCGGCCGCACGATCGCCGACCTGGTCACGGGGTCGAACAGCCCGCTCGTGCGCCTGCCGTGGGTCGGTCACCGCTCGCCGTCGTGGGAGCCGGAGCCGCTGCGCTGGGCGGGCATCACGGCCGGGCTCCGCGGCGCAGCGCTCGCGGACGTCGAGGAGCGGATCACCGGGCGCCCGAGCCGCGTGGCTCGCGCGTTGGCGCCGATGCTCGGGCACTGAGCGCGGATCAGCGCCGCGCGAGCACCTCGTGCGCGCGCGCCCGCGCCCAGCCTTCGGCCGCGAGCACGTCCTCGAGCGCGAGAGTCCCGCCGTCACCCGACGCGCGCTCGCCGTCGTGCTCGAGCAGCACGCGCTCGACCGTGTCGACGATGTCCAGGAAGCCGATGCGCCCCGCCAGGAACGCGGCCACGCACTCCTCGTTCGCGGCGTTGTAGACCGCCGGGTGAGTCGCCGAGGCGGTCACGGCGTAGCGCGCGAGCCCGACCGCCCGGAACGTCTCCTCGTCGAGCGGCTCGAACGTCCATGCGGTCGCGCTCGTCCAGTCGCACCCCGGGGCGACGTCGGGCAGCCGGTCCGGCCACGACAGCCCGAGCGCGATCGGCAGGCGCATGTCGGGAGGCGACGCCTGGGCGATCGTCGCGCCGTCGACGAACTCGACCATCGAGTGCACCACGGACTGCGGGTGCACCACGACGGTGATGTCCTCGACCGGGACGTCGAACAGCAGGTGCGCCTCGATGAGCTCGAGCCCCTTGTTCATGAGCGTCGCGGAGTTGACCGTCACGACCGGACCCATCGACCAGGTCGGGTGTGCGAGCGCCTGCTCCGGACGCACGCTCTTGACGTCGTCGCGCGACCAGCCGCGGAACGGTCCGCCTGACGCGGTCAGGATGAGGCGACGCACCTCGCTGCGCCGACCCGAGCGCAGCGACTGGGCGATCGCCGAGTGCTCGGAGTCCACCGGGACGATCTGGTCCGGTCGCTGCTGGGCGGCCTTGACCAGCCGGCCGCCGACGACGAGCGACTCCTTGTTCGCGAGCGCGAGCGTGCTGCCTGCCCCGAGCGCCGCGAGGGTCGGACCGAGCCCGACCGAGCCGGTGATCCCGTTGAGGACCACGTCGACCTCGCGCCCGGCGAGCTCGGTGGCGGCCTGCGGACCCGCGAGCAGCTCGATGCCGACCTGCCGCAGGCCGGCCTCGGCGCTCGCGCGGGCGATCTCAGCGAACACCGCGGGCGCGGCGTCGGCGTCAGCCACGGCCACGGTCTGCACCCCGAGCGCGACCGCCTGCCGTGCGAGCGCGACGGGGTCGGCGCCGCCCGCGCTGATCCCCACGACTGCGAAGCGGTCGGGGCTGCGGCGGATGACGTCGATCGCCTGGGTGCCGATGGACCCGGTCGACCCGAGCAGGAGGACGCTGCGTTGGTTCACCGACCTATCATCCCCCGGGCCCTCGTGCCAGACTCCCGAGATGGGTGCGCCGCACGCCCAGGGCGGCCCAGCCCAGGTCGACGTCGAATGCGCGGCACGTCCCGTTGGGAGACCCTCGATGATCCATGCTCGCGGCTTGGCACGCACCTACCACTCCCGACGCGGGGACGTCGATGCCGTGCGTGGCGTCGACCTCGACGTCGCTGCCGGCGAGATCGTCGGCTTCCTCGGCCCCAACGGCGCCGGCAAGACCACCACGCTCCGCATGCTCACGACGCTGCTCGCCCCGACGCGCGGCGAGGCCACCGTGGCGGGCATCGACCTGCGCCGCGACCCCGGTGGTGTCCGCCGGCGCATCGGCTACGTCGCACAGTCCGGGTCCACGTCGGGCGCGGCGCGCGCGGGTGAGGAGGTCATCGACCACGCGCTCCTCTACGGCGTCGCCCGGTCCGAGGCAGCTGCCCGCGGCCGCGAGCTGTTCGGCCAGCTCGAGCTCGACGGCCTGTGGGACCGCAAGTGCTCGACACTGTCGGGCGGTCAGCGACGACGGCTCGACATCGCCATGGGCCTCGTCCACATCCCCGAGCTCGTGTTCCTCGACGAGCCGACCACCGGCCTCGACCCGCAGGCGCGCGCCAACCTGTGGGTGCACGTCCGGGCCTTGCGTGACGACCGCGGCAGCACCGTGTTCCTCACGACGCACTACCTCGAGGAGGCCGACGCGCTGTGCGACCGGATCCTCGTCATCGATCACGGCTCGATCGTCGCCGAGGGCACCCCCGAGGAGCTCAAGCAGCGGGTGAGCGGCGACGCGGTCGTCCTGACGGCAACCCGGCCGGACGACGTCGGGCGCCTCGTGGCGATCGCCGGCGCACTCCCCGGAGCGGGGGTGCCGACCGTCGAGGGCACCGTGGTGGAGGTGCGCGTGCCCGCGGGTCGCACGCTGCTCGCCGGCCTGCTGCGGTCGCTCGACGCGGACGGCATCGACCTCGCCGGCGTCGAGCTGCGCAGGCCGACCCTGGACGACGTCTTCCTCACCCTGACCGGACGGTCGCTGCGTGACGGAGAGCGGCCCGACGGTCCCGCCGACCGGGCGCCGACCACGGACGGAGGGGCACCATGACCGCCACGACGGGACCCACG